>CAZPLJ010000052.1:0-17690 GCA_964587545.1 uncultured Caulobacterales bacterium
AATCTTCTCTTTCGTACCATTAACGAAGCTAAACGAGCGAACTTCTTTGGGCGACTACGGCTCTCATCTCAGCGGCTGTTTTGAAACCGCAGGCGATTTTAAGCCGCTCGTAAGCTGAACACTGGAAACTTAGAGCTAGTAAACCCCGAACGATTTATTTGCGATTAACTGACCAATAAACCTCAGTTTCTGATGTACAGTAAAATCCTTCAAATTCTCCATACTTAAGAATTTGCTCAATTGTTGACTTCGATGAGCAAAGAAATGAAAAATGACTATCCCAATGTGTTGTTATAAGAACCTTCTTGTCTGGTGTAAAAAAACACGCATTTGAGGGTGCTTCGTTACAGCCCTTTAGGTCTTCTATCCAAGTTAACTTTCGCTCCGTGCAAAACGCGTCTCCTACCCATAGCCATTCTTGCCCTATAGCTTGTAATGAATCGTAAACCGTATTTTCAATTAAAGGTGACACATCCCCTTCCCAAGGGTGAATAATATTGTCGGATTCAGTTAGTTGGCATAGAATATTTGAGAGTTTTTTGTTCTCAAATTTCTTTTTTAATCCACCGATACTAGTGCGCAAGGCAATGTCGACTTCATCAATGCTGTTTAGTGCTGTAAGCTCTATAATTTCTTTCCAAGAGACTGGCGAAACGCCCTCAATCAGTTCTTGCTTAGAAGGCCATTTTTCAGGACAGAACCGGTCAGTAGAAATCGAGGTTGGGCGCATAAAGGGACTTAGCAACACATACACGCATTCGAATTGCCCATCATAGTACTCAAGAATGTTCCCCTCATCGGGACATGAGGCGAATTTTTCTGAGGCTGGAAGCATTCTTTTGTACATAAGCTAAGATTCCATCTGTGGTCAGTAATTTTGTAGCACTTACTGTCATAAGTTTCGAGTGGCCTTCTTTGGGCGACAAAGGCATTCATACGGAATTTGGGTGCGAGCATTTTCGAACCTTCCTCAATCGGTATCGGATTGAACAGGTCATTTCTTTAATGAAAGACCCGAAAAAAGGTGATGAGAAGCTCATCGCTATTGCCTTTGATAGCGGGTTTGCGTCGCTAGCCTCATTTCAACGGGCTTTTAAACGCGAAACAGGCGTTACAGCCTCACAATGGCGCGATCGTGAAATTTGACATTAAATTAATCTGATTTTTTCAAAATGCAAATCCTCGATCCCGACGTGCAAAAACGGGTCGATAGTTGAATTCAAAAGACTTGTTCTTATCCACGATACCTCGAAAACCCTCGGGCTGAGTTCGGTGTATTTGAGAGCCCCTCGAAGCCAATTATTCGTGGCGTAAAATTCCTGATTTTATCGCTTTGACCAAAAGGGCGGCCGTTGAGTTCACATGCATTTTTCTAAGGAGATTTGTGCGGTGGCTATCAATTGTTTTGGGGCTTAAGCTAAACTTCTCACCAATCTCTCTGTTGCTGAGACCTTGAGATAAGGCCTGCAAGACTTCATGTTCGCGTTGAGATAATGTCTCATTTTCCTGAGCCGCTTCGATGGCCGCCATGGCCTCCTCAGATATGACTCTTTCGCCTTTGCAAATTTTTAAGACGCCTGATGTGATTTTTTCGAGCTCGGTATTTTTGACAAAGAGGCCGTCAATCCCGGCCTCATATAAATTTCGAAATAGGGAGGCTGCCGATATGCCAGTAATGATAACAAAACGGGTGTTTGGTGCCCAACGCTTGGCCTCTTGATAGACTTCCAAGCCATTCGCGCCCGGCATGCTGAGGTCCAAAAGCGCACAATCGGGCTGCTCGCGTTTAATCAAAGAAATCGCGTCAATCCCATTAAAAGCCTTGCCCACGACGTTAAGCTCGGGAATAGACGCAATAACGGCTTCCATACCTTCGGCGGTAAATGGGTGATCATCGGCAATGATAATCGAGTACGGCATATGCGCTCCTTAAGAGCTGAGACTAACAGGAGTCGGCTTGGCGGTATAGTTATATTTGCCGTGCTAATCTTTTTAGGATTTGCATCCTTTGCATGGGCTCAAAGTCAAGCCAATCAGGCCCGCCAGCTTCATCTCCAAGGCGCAGTTTCGGCCGAAGATTTCTCCCAACATATGGCGTATAATTTAGACCCTGCGGGAGATCTGATAATTGAGGATATCATCACTGCGCCGGGCATTGAGTTTAAACCTTTAGAGACTCTGACGCCGCATTTTGGTTTCACCAAAGATACAATTTGGCTGCGCGTCAGCCTTCAAAATAAGACGCTGGATACTGATCGTTGGGTTTTACATGTTCATGAAAATTTTCTGCCCACTTACCGCGTGTATCTGCAACGCAGCGACGGCAAAATAGATGTGTCTGAGAGCCATTCTGAGGTCACACGCTTTTCAGACCGATCGGTAGAATTTCCGGAGCTCGCTACCGTATTGAGCATTGCTCC
The DNA here is from genome assembly GCA_964587545.1 of uncultured Caulobacterales bacterium. Classification (GTDB taxonomy): domain Bacteria; phylum Pseudomonadota; class Alphaproteobacteria; order Caulobacterales; family Maricaulaceae; genus JACOMS01. Next base: position 2,421 of record CAZPLJ010000052.1, read on the forward strand.
GGGTGAAAAGGTCACTTTATATATTGCCTATAGTTCGGGCGGCTCATCAAACATTTCTCTAACGTTGGAAACCGAAGACAGTTTTTCCAAAGTCGCCATAAGAAAGACGTCCAAGAACTTCATTTCCTATGGCATGCTGATGATTGTAATCGGCGCGACATTTATAAGCTTATTGATTTTACGGCGGCGGGTATTCCTGTCCTATTTCTTATACACCATCGTGATTTTGCTGTTTTTAATGCATTCCGACGGTGTGACTTTCCAACATCTGTGGCCCAACGCACCCAAGTTTAACAATTATTTTTCAATTATAATCGGCCTGGCCTTTGCTACCGTTCCCTATGATTTTGCCAGAGAGTTTTTAAGAACGCGCCTTTTTCATCCGCGTTGGGATAAATGCATGGCCTTTATGATGGTCGCCACGCCCGTAATTATAATTCCTATAGCTTTGATAGACGCCCAACAGGCCAAACGCATTTTGATGATGCTGACGTTAATTGCCATTTCTCTTGGGACATTTGTTGGCCTATTAGCGGCCTTTACGCGCTTTAAGGAAGTTCGCTTTTACGTGCTGGCTTGGTTTGTTGGAGCCGGGTCTGGCTTCGTCATGAATTTACGCCATTTTACAAATTCAGCGATCGGGCAACATGTTGAGCTCGATAGTATTCGCTTAGCCATTATTGTGGACGCCATCATGATGGGCTTAGGGGTCGCCGATCGCTACTCCCAACAAGCGAGCGAACGCCGTAAGGCCGACGCAAAAAATTTGGAACAAGCTCAGTTAAACCTAACCCTCGGCAACCGATTACATGATTTGGAAGAACAATACCGACTCGCGATTGAATTGGCTCAAACCAAGGATGTCGAACTTAAAAACACGGTGCATGATATCCGACAGCCGCTACATGCGCTCAGATTGAATGTTGAAAAAATCAGAACGAGTGCAGGTTTTGAGGATGCGGACACAAAGGACCTCGATACAACCTTTACCTATCTGGAAAATTTAATAGCCGGCCACTTAAAGGACTCGGTCGCCCATAAGCCTTTAGTGGGCGCAGATGTTCTTCTAGTGGGCGCAGATGTTCTTCGCCGTGATGACACCGTTTTGACGCTCTCTAATATTCTAAACTCAATTCATGATATGTTTGAACTCGATGCGAGCGCCAAAGGCTTGAGCTTTCGATTTATAGACACAGGACATAACACAGACGTTGAGCCTATTGTGCTTATGCGGATTGTCACCAACATAGTTGCCAATGCGATTAAATATACCGCGTCAGGCAAAGTCGTCATGGGGGTTAGATCTGTGAAAGATAAGCTACGCATCGAAATTCATGATACGGGGCCGGGCCTGACAATCGAAGAATTTGAACAGGCGAAAACTAGGTCTGTAAGATTAGGGGATAAAATAAAAAACCCCGTTGAAGGTTCCGGCTTGGGGTTGCACATTGCCAATGAGCTGGCCGAGACACATGGTTTAAACATATCGATTTTACCGGATCGGCAAACCGGCACCTCGGTCGCCATAACAGTTCCGAAAATGGGGTGATCACCCGATTGGAAAACTTCGTGATATATTATATTACAATTGAGGATCAACACGGGGCTTATACGATCCTAAGTAAGAAATACGAGTTTCCCAATTTTCAGCGATGATAAGAGAGCACAGCATATGCGCTCCTTAAGAGCAGCGATAATCAAGAGTATAGTTTGCGGTATAGTTTTAATTGGCGCACTATTTTTGTTTGCGCAGCTGGCTTTTGGCCAAACCCAAAATCAAGCGACTAATCAAAACTTGGACCGCCAGCTTTATCTGCAAGGCCCGCTCGCTGCCGAACCTTTCGCGCAACATATGGATTATTATCTGGACCCTAAAGGCGATCTAACAATCGAGAATATAATCGATATATCTGAAAGTGGATTTAAGCCCGTAACCACGTCCACGCCGCATTTTGGGTTTACCAAAGACACAATTTGGCTGCGCTCACACATTAAAAATATGACCCCGGGTGAAGATAGCTGGGTTGTACATGTTCACGAGAATTTTCTGCCTGATTATCACGTTTATCTACGCCGTAGTGACGGCGATATAGAAACCCTTGAGCGCCACTCGCCACGCACCCGTTTTTCTGAAAGGTCGGTCGACTTCCCCGAATTGGCGACGGAATTGACGATCACGCCCAACGAAAGCGTAACCTTGTATATTACCTATACATCTGGCGGATCGTCAAAAATTTCGATCTTCTTGGAAACGGAAGAGAGCTTTGAAGCGCGCTCCATCAAGCGCATATCCAGAAATTTTGTATCCTATGGTATGATGGCGATTGTCATAACCTTAAGCTTACTAAGCTTATTGATATTAAGGCGGCGCGTATTCCTGTCCTATTTCTTATACACCGTCGTGATTTTGCTGTTTTTAATGCATACGGACGGTGTAACCTTCCAATATGTGTGGCCCAATGCGCCGAGGTTTAATAATTATTTTTCAATCATAATTGGTTTGTTCGTTGCAATCGTTCCTTATGACTTTGCGCGCCAATTTTTAAGAACAGAAATATTTCATCCTGTCTGGGATAAATTCATGGCCTTTATGATGGTTAGCACGCCGACCATCATTATTCCTTTAGCACTGATTGATCCGCAACGCGCTAAACAGATTTTGATGTTGCTCGTTTTGCTGTCAATTGCGACGGGTGCCTTTGTCGGCATATTAGCGGCTTTCAAACGTTTTAAAGAAGTTCGGTTTTATGTTCTGGCCTGGTTTCTGGGAGCCGGGTCACTCTCAGTCATGAACTTACGTCATTTCACAGAGTCAGAAATTGGGAAAAGCACGGAGCTTGAGAGTCTTCGCTTAGCCATTGTCGTCGATGCGATTTTAATGGGTTTAGGTGTTGCGGACCGCTATATTCAACAGGCGGCTGAACGGCGTAAGGCTGATGCAAAAAGCCTGGAGCAGGCAAAAATGAATTTGATGCTCGGCGACCGTTTACATGATCTGGAGGAACAATACCGCCTTGCGACAGAATTAGTCCAAACCCGGGATGTCGAGCTTAAAAACACGGTGCATGACATCAGACAGCCGCTTCATGCTCTCAGGTTGAATGTCGAAAAATTTAGACATACGGCTGGTATTGAAGTTGCTGACACGAAAGACCTTGATACAACATTTACCTATCTGGAAAATTTAATCGCTGGCCACTTGCAAGATTCGGTCGCCCATGAGCCTTTAGTGGGCGCAGATGTTCTTCGCCATGATGACACCGTTTTGACGCTATCGAAAATTCTAAACTCAATTTATGATATGTTTGAACCCGATGCGAGCGCCAAAGGCTTGAGCTTTCGATTTATAGACACAGGACATAACACAGACGTTGAGCCTATTGTGCTTATGCGGATTGTCACCAACATAGTTGCCAATGCGATTAAATATACCGCGTCAGGCAAAGTCGTCATGGGGGTTAGATCTGTGAAAGATAAGCTACGCATCGAAATTCATGATACGGGGCCGGGCCTGACAATCGAAGAATTTGAACAGGCGAAAACTAGGTCTGTAAGATTAGGGGATAAAATAAAAAACCCCGTTGAAGGTTCCGGCTTGGGGTTGCACATTGCCAATGAGCTGGCCGAGACACATGGTTTAAACATATCGATTTTACCGGATCGGCAAACCGGCACCTCGGTCGCCATAACAGTTCCGAAAATGGGGTGATCACCTGATTACCAAAGCTTCCTAAATATTGTATGGTTGATTCGGATCCAACGGGGCATACCAGCTCTAGGGGAAGACATAGGAGTTACCCAATTTCTCCTGTGTCTTCTCTATCCGCTTAGGAAAATCGAAATAGGATAACCGTTTAAAGCCGCATTGGCTTAAGTGACGCGGGTTACTCAGAACACTATTCTGGTCGGAAAATGGCGCTTTTTATTGCATTAAAGCCCCAAAAATGGGGCTATCACCTGATAGGCATGGCTGTCTGAAAGTTATAAGCTCGCGGCGTTATGCCGGAAACGGGGCATAGGGTTCACGCACCCGGGAAGACGTAAATATGACCCCCCCGTCCTGTTATGTCTTCCCACATATTTGGTCTGAGTTGACCGCGTCTGGCCATGCAAACAATTTTTAGTGCGAGCAAAACCGTTCAGCTTTTAGAACTCGCAGTCGATAAAACGGAATAGATGCGCGCCTTTGAGGGTTTGCCGCGTCTTAAATATTTTGCAAACTGGGTCTTGGCGCCCAAGGCTGTTTTTTCGACGAAATGCCATGACGCTAGACCTAATATCATGGAGCTGACACAGCTTATGCCAATCAAATGACCAAGGCTGATGTCATTATCCAGATAATAGACCCACTGTAAAATACACCAGTGATAGATATAAACACCATAGGAAATGTCGGTCATGGATTGGTATTTATCAAACCGCGCTGGCAGTTTGAGGTAGGCGGCCCAAAAGACGAAATAGGCAAGACATACCGCCATACTCACTTCAATCAAGACCGTGTCTTTTGTTAAAAAGGTGATCCCTAATAATGTGAGCACGCCAATCGCGTTGAATGATAATTTATCGCGGTAGGCAAAGATAGCGGCACCCAGCGAATAGCATAAGCCAAAGCGCAGAATGGATTGGCCTGTCGCTGGTATGGCGTCATAGAGACCTGTCATATGGGCAAATGGCCAGAGCCAAGCAAAGGCCAGGAATTGCGCTGCAATCAACCATCTCGCATTCAGTAGCCCCATCTTAAACGCGACGAGGGTCCCGATATAGGCTAATATCTCATATCTCAGTGTCCATAAGGCCCCAGACGCAATGGTTTCTGCTTGTCCTTCAAAGGCACCGGGAAGCATCATGTTGCTCTGGTAGAAGCTCAGGACTTGTAAGGGTTGGGTAAAAAATTGCGGATCCTTGATTGCGGATAAAAACGGAATAGAACCCACAAACGGATAGACAATAAACATCACAAACAGCACGTGAATAAATAAAGCAGGATAAATACGCAGAATACGCGCTGCAGCGAATTCAGAGACTTCTTTTCGGTAGAGCATGGATTTGGTTACCAAAAACCCCGACGCGATAAAAAACAAATTCACCGCAAGATAGCTAAATGTATAATGGTGGAGAATATGTGGCTCCCCCATGGCATCTTGTTTAAAGATAATAAATGAATGCCCAACCAGTACCAGTAACGCAAAAATCAAACGTAAGGGCGTGAAAAAATTATCATGCCCATCGCGTATTTTTACGCCGGACAAAACTGTCTTAAATAATGCCATTTTGACTATACTGTCCTCAATGAGTTGGCCTATCCCGAAGGACTTATGACCCTTGCAATTTTGTTGCCAAAGCGCAGCTAAAATCGAGGCGTTTACGTCACTTAATTATTTATAAGCGTGATTATTTAGAATATTGCGAACAGATAAAATTTAGGTTTAAAGGGTGAGGCCTGCTGATCCAATTACTCAGCTATAACCTCGCCGTTTTCATCCAAGACGCCGCCTTTTATAAAGACCTCTCTTACTCTTGAAAATATCTCCTCTTTTCCAGATAGAGCCAAGTAACTTATCATTTTAACGTTATTACCTGGGCGTCGCGTTGCATATTCGATCATTTTTGGGCGTGACATTTCAATGACCGATTGATTATTATTTTCAACGGCCGACATAAACAGAAACACATCCTTATAAATGTGATTTAGCTCTGCCATTTTAACGGCTATATTCTGTAGCGATTGCGTATCGTTAAACACCAAAGCGCAAAGGAAAAGTGGGTGGTAATAATTGGGGAGGTGTTCTGATGTTCTTTCCAATGCTTCATAAGCCAGGCTAACCGCGCGATCACATTGACCACTAGCGGCTAATTGCTCACTAAGCGTTATTAAAACAGTAGCATCTCCTGGAAAGGTGACATAAGCCAACTCCGCATATTCTAGCGCTGTGACGAGATCGCCTTTAAATCTATAGAAGCTGGAAATGATAGAATATGCATAGCCATTTTCAGGATCAAGTTCGATAGCCCTATTCATCATCTCAACCGCAGATTCTGTATTAATATCTGGATTAACATCTCTGGCTCTTAATACGCCTTCATAGGAGTTTGCTCCCATAAATGTCATTCCCGCAAAATACGCTAACAGCGTTGGGTTGTCGGGATTAATCTCGAGTAATTCTTCTAAACAGCTATAGGCATTCTTATATATCTCAGGACCCGGAAAGCTTAAAGTTTTGTTTGCGAGAGTAATGCAATCGATGGCTCTGATGGGTGATAATCGCTCATCGCTTAAATTTATTTCTTTTTCAATTTTAGAGAGTTGCTCTAACGATATAGCACTTTGTGAGCCTGCCACATCCGCGCTGATTTCAGAGACAATTTTCGTCAAAATATCATAATAGCCATCATCTCCGAGTTCGCGCTTAATTCGTCGTTGATAAACCTTGTGAGAATCTCCCAAATCTATAAGCCTGACGTTTAAATCAAGCTCTGGTTCAACCGCCAATATCTGGCCGGATATAATATATTGATATGTGTCTCTGATTTCGATGAGGCCGGTTTCAAGTGCATGAGTATAGAGTGTTGGACGGATAACCTTATAGCGGGAGAGGTCTTTTAATAACTGTCTTTGCAGCGCTATTTCGAGAAAATTATAGGACTCATTTCCGGTTATATTTTCAAAGGGTGTTACGGCTATTCGCGGGTAGGTCGATATCATTTGTCTAATATCTTCCTGAGATCGCATGTTGTGAGATTGCGGGTTGGTTATTGGGCTTTCAGATAGGGTGTCGGTGTTCGATATGGGCCCGGGTTTAAGTAAATAGAAACCCACAACTACGATTAAGGCTATCATGGATATCGCTGGAATTATCCACCGGGATTGGGAGGCTACTATATTAGTTTGTTCCGTATTTAGGTGGCACTCTGCCTTTTCGTCGGGGATTTCAAAAATAGGATAATAGCGCCCTTTTGGAATAGAAATGACAAGGCCCGTTTTTGCGACTTGTTGAGAATTATATTGGGCAAGCAAATTACGCACGCGTCTGGCTGTAACCCTAACAACGGAATCTCTGGATGGATCGAAGTCAGCCCCCTTATCAAATAGGTCCTGAGCGATGGTGGTTTCAGTTAAATTACCCTGCTCATTGTCTAGACATTTATTGACAATATGGGATAAAAATTTGGTCGCAGCTGGGCTGGACGCAAACAGTTTATGCGCACAAACTTCTTGGAGTGTGGATAGGATCTTAGCTTTATCAGCCACGCTTGCCTTTCGTCCCTACAGCCCCACACTGCTGCTTTTACTGTAATTGAATCTCTTTACTGTAATTGAATTTCTTTAATCTTAGATGATTAAGTAAGACTACGCCACCACAATTACTTCAATTTCGCCAAATAAAGAAGATAAACGCGAAAAGCAACAATGTTGTTGTATATTCAAAAAAGTGCATAATATTTATGCATCTGTAACAAATGGGCTAGACTCATCTTGTTCCATGTAACTGTTACACGCGCCGCGAAACCTATTGTTACAATTAAAAATTGGTAGGACCCAAATACGCCTGTATCCCACACACATGCAGGCTAGCTGATCTTTGATCGGTGGCGGGTAGCTTGGTTTTCTATATGTTGACCGGGCTGCCCATTTTTATAATCAACGCAAATTTTGGCCCAGTTTTGATTAAGTATTTTTACCGCTAAATAAAATTTTATCTCACTAAACGGACGGCCTGAATATGATTATTGATTGTCGATGGGCTATTAGATTATTTCGCCATCGATGGTAATTTTCACATTTTTAGGGCGTTGAAAATCTAGCCATTCACCCAACCGCCTCAAGTCATCATCCCTTATATCAAGGGATATTTTTTTGCCGTTTTTCACGATAAAAAAGCTAGGTATTCCAATCGTGATGCTGTCTATGTCCTCCCATTTTATGAGATATTTACTTTCTATACCGTGTTGATTGGCTTCGAAGATAACGGGTTGGAGTTCCCTAACTTGAGGCGCTAATATTAGAAATGCTGCGCTCAGAAAGCATCCCAAAAATGAAATTGTAAGATTGACGGAATTGCCGATGAAAAGGAATAGGCAAAAGGTGAACATAATAAGCGCCACCAAAACTTGAGTATTGGCACTCCGGTTCATGAGTTTCTTAGACGCTCGAAGTTTTAGGATGGGCTGAATTTGCGCCTCGGTTGGAACGATGTGTTCGTCATCGAGTTCCGTCGGTTTAAGCTTATTTTTTTCGCGCTGCCGCCGCCTTTCTCTTGCCAGTTCTTTGAGAATGCATCAATGCTTGGCATTTATCAAAGCCACTCCGGAAGACGTTCTGTTTTCAAAATCTCGTCTACGGTTGGGCGTTCCCGGATAATCTCATATTTATCACCCTTAACCAAGACCTCAGGAATCAGTGGACGGGTATTATATTGGCTGGCCTGAACCGCGCCGTAGGCCCCGGCTGTGTGAAACACGACGAGATCATCGGCTTTCATTGTCGGTAATTCGCGCTGCCGGGTGAAAGTATCACCTGTTTCGCAAACGGGACCAACGACATCATAAATTGTCTCATTAAAATTTTGCCCGGCCGCTTTGACGGGTTCAATATCATGAAACGCATCATAAAGTGCCGGACGGATCAAATCATTCATGGCAGCATCTAAAATAAGGAAGTTTCGATCCGTGCCCTGTTTGACGTAAGTCACCTTTGATAACAACACGCCTGAATTGCCCGAAATCATACGGCCGGGCTCAAAGATTAGGTCCACATCGAGATCAGATGTCAGGCGTTTGACCATAGTGCCATAGGCCACGGGCAAGGGAGGTGCGCCTTGATTATCTCCGTAAGGAATGCCTAAGCCCCCGCCAAGATCAAAGCTTTTAATCTTATAACCCTGCCTGCGGAGATGTTTGATAAGCTCGCCGACTTTCGTGATAGCGGCTTCAAACGGGGCGAGGTCGGTGATCTGCGAGCCGATATGCATGTCCACACCGACAATCTCAATCCCGGGAAGACGCGCGGCTTTGGCATAGGCCTCGTCCACATGATGCCACGCGATCCCGAATTTATTCTCAGCCTTCCCCGTTGAGATTTTTTCATGTCCGCCCGCGCTGACATCCGGGTTAATCCGAAAGGCTATCGGGGCCACTTTGCCCAAATCAAGCGCGACATCATTAAGCGCTAATAGCTCTGGCTGGCTTTCGACATTAAACACGCGAATGCCCGCCGTAAGGGCCTGACGCATTTCATCTTTAGTTTTCCCGACACCGGAAAAGACAATTTTGTTTGCCGGAATCCCGGCGATGAGCGCGCGCTGTAATTCACCCGCAGAGACAACATCGGCCCCGCACCCTAATTTGGCCAATGTCGCCAGTACGGCAATATTGGAATTAGCTTTGACACTATATGCCACCAGCGTTTCCTGGCCTTTAAAGGCGTCTGCGAAGACGTGGTAATGGCGCTCAAAGGTAGCAGAGGAATAGACATAGACAGGGGTGCCCACCTCCTCGGCAATTTTAGCCAAGGGTACGTCTTCGGCAAACATGTCGCCGTCTTTATAGTCGAAATGGCGCATATCTTATGTGGTGGGTTGACTATCCGGCTGTTCAGCCTGGGGTTTATCACCCCAAAGCGGAGGCGGTGTCTTAAGCTCGCCTTTAACCCCGCAGCCTGACAAAGCAAAAGCAGAGATTAATGTAATCGCGATAATACGGCGCATGGGCGAACTCCTTCAGTCATCTCCTTTTATGACGAGATAGGCCTCAGGTAAAGAAAACTTATGCAAACACGTATAAAGAGCATGTTAACTTGTGAGTCCTATATAGGGGTGAATGAGATTCTTACAAAAACTACTTTCAAACCGACCGCCCGATGATGAAGCGGTCCTCGTACATTTCCAATATGGGCAGGAATGTTTGGCGGCCTTTAACCACTTAAGGGAATGTCTTGTGTCTGTAATTACTGAAAAAAATCTTGGAATATTTGCCCGTCACGAGCTTGCTTATGATCATACGGACGGTTTTTTATATATGTATGGACCGGATGCAGATGAATTATTTGAGGCGATACATCCCATATTAAAGAAAACCTCTTTTATGCATAAGGCGCGGGTCAAGATGAGATATGGAGACGCCAGCGCCCATGTGAAGGGGCGTGTTGTTTTTATTGATACCAAAGGTGAGGAAATATGGCCTGCATATAACCAATGTTTAACTGGTTAAACCGCGATAAGGTCAATATCGCGATAGGGTATGAAACATCTTCTATCTGCGTTTCTTTCGACTATGTTTATCTTACCCGCTACCGCGTTTGCGGACACGGAGCCTGATGAGACCCGCCAAGAGCTGGAATGTCGTCCAGCCAAAGACGTTGTGAGATTTCTTAATAGGTTTGACGGGATCGGCCCGCAGCATCGCGATGTGGTCAACGCTCATATCGTCGGCGCCTTTCAAGTTTTAGATGACGGATCTTGGCCTGAGCGCATGTTTTTTCGCGCGAATGAAATGGAAACTGCATTAGCCATTACGCCTGAGGGTAAAGTTCCCGATTTTGAAAGGATTAAAACCTTACCCAAAGACGGCGAGTTGTGTGTGCAAGACCCGTCGCGCGTCGGGCACCCTAAACAGGATTCCGGCCTGAGTTTCAGTGTTGATTTTGAGCTGTTATTTAACGAACTTGATGGTTTGCATAGTTTGGATGAGATCGTCAAAGCCAGCAAAGACGCTAAAAAGTTTTATAATCAAATGGCCCCCAAGGCGTTTCGTTTCATGGTGCCGAAAATGGACCATCTCACGATTTACTCCGATAATGAGGCGGACGAATTTACCATAACGGCCCTAAAGGCGGGAGCCGTTTTGCCGAATTTAGTGACCGAACCTTTTCGGAAAGCGTCCGTGATAAGTTTGGATCACTTAAAGAAAATCGGTGCCGATAGCCTTAAGATAACGGGCCCTTATAAAATGGAACCGTCGCCCAGTATTAAAGCCATGAAAAAATTCATGCGGGATGAAGATGAAGAATAATCTTCAATTTGGCGGAGCTTTATAAAGCTCCAACCTTTTCCATAAGTTTGGCTATGACTAAGCCTATAGCGGCCACGCCAAACACTATACGCGCCCAGAGCGGGACCATATTCATCACATTGTCGACCGCAGATTCCGTTGCCTGACCGACAATAACTTTTCCAAGAAAATGTAACATTGCTCACCCCGTATATTTTTGTATTCTTATGAGGATATCAAACAAAGCTTAAAATTGGGTATCTTGTGAAATTCCGGGCAGGGAGATAGGCGCGCAGCTGATCAGGTCATCCGTCTTTACTCGATTGGCACAAAAGCGCCTTCACCGCCCCATTCGGAAAGTTGATCCCAAATCCGGCCGTCTCTTTGTTCTGGAATTGTAATAGCTTCAACGGCTTCCGGGCCAAGGCGATCTTCAAGTTGTTGAAGATAGAGACTACGGGGTAACTTCATTTACTTACTCCCTTTTATCGCCTTTCACCTGCGAATTTTTGTTGCGTCCGACAAGACAAAATAATGTGATGAATATGGACCACATATTTTGAACGATTGTCATAGTTTACGCGTCTTAGTCGCTTTTAGTTAAATGGGAGGCTATGCCCCCAACAATTTTTCCATTTCCTGGAGATATTTCATCCAAGTCGCTCGTCCATCCTCGGTGAGGTAAACCAGTGTCTGGGGCCGTTTGCCGTTATAGCCTTTTTTGATATCCACATATCCGGCCTTTTCAAGCTTGGTGAGATGGGTCGATAAGTTTCCATTTGTCGTCGAGAGTTGTTTAGCCAATTCGGGAAAGCTTGCAGGGCTAGAGGAGGATAAATAAGCCATGACCCCCAGCCTGATGCGGCTAAGGATGGTTTCGTCTAGTGCGGAAATATCCAATTCATTCTCTCCGACATGTGTAGGAGCGGTGTCAGACATTTGCAGGCTCTTTGCGCATTTGGATCACATTGGGTAATATGCCCGTAAAGACAACGCCAAGCGCCGACACAAAATATACTTTGGCGTCTGTCACAAAAATCATGGTGAGAATCATAAATATGAATGATAGACTGCCGGCGACGCCCAGAAAACCCTGTTTGGTGATACGCCCTAAAACAAGCAGGCTTAAAGCGCCCATGGCAAAGGCAAAAGGCATGATCGTATTAAAGATGAGGGTCGGGGCGTTACTCATATTGACGGCCAGGGCGATAGAAATCGCATAGCCAAAAATAATGACGGCCTGAACCGGCCATATGACGGCTTCTATTTGGTTGCCGATGGATCCGGCGCCGGGTTTTTTATCAAGTCCTCTGGATAAAAGCGCTGATAATATTGCTCCGACAATTGCGAAAGTCATCCAAACTATCCCGATATTATTGGCCGGAATGCCCACGGAACCCATCGCTGCTAGACCGTGTAGACATAATGTCGGAACGAGTAAGACTGTCCAGAGCAAACCCACTCGTCCGCCAAGTAGGGGGGCGTTGGCGCCGCGCTCCGCAACCGATTTTAAGTAATCCAAATCTTGTTTGGCATCCTGGCTTGTCATTTTCGTCTCCTTTGAAAAATATACAAATAAGTTTGACATACAAACTAATCTGTGTCAAGTTTGAAATACAAACCAATTTGTGAAAGGAGACATTATGTTTGTAAAATCAATCAAAACCGGAGCTGTGCTAGGCTCTGCATTATTCTTGGCCGCGTCGTCGGCGCTTGCCTCGGATGGTGCCGCAACTCTGCATGTAACCCTTGAGGGCGTTAAAGCGTCTGAGGGTAAGCTTTATATTAGTGTACAAAGCGAAGCCGATTTCATGGAAGAAAGGGGGGCTGCTGGCGGCATATACGAGATTAGTGCGGCCGGTGATAAAAGCTATTCTTACAACGTGCCAGCTGGAGAGTATGCGGTATCGATCTGGCATGACACTGATAATGATGGAAAGTTTTCCATGGATGCCAATTGGATTCCGACTGATGGCTGGGGGTCGTCCGGCACCACGGATATTTCAAAACAGCCCTCATTTGATGATCTGAAGGTCGTGATCGATAGCCAAGGTGCGGCTGTCACCATTCCGATGATTTACGCAGAATAATGAATGCGTGGGTTTATCTGGGCGTCGCCATTTCTTTTGAAGTGGCGGCTACCTTTTTGTTGAAATTGTCTAATGGCCTAGAAAAATGGCATTGGGGTGCATTGGCCATCCTTTTCTATTCAACATGTTTTTGGTTTCTTGCTCCTGCCATGAAGGTCATTCCCGTGGGCATTGTCTACGCCATCTGGGCGGGTGTCGGGATTGTTGCAGCGAGTATTATTGGGTTGGCCGTGTTTGATGAGCGTCTGGGAATATTGCAATATATTTTTATCGGACTGATCTTGATTTCGGCCGTCGGTTTAAATCTTACGACTCAACATTGATCAACCGTTCAACATTTAGCCGCCTCACATGACTTTTATGAATTGGACGTGGTCGCAAAAAGATAATGCATCTTCATGAATGTAAAACAGCTTGTCCTCACTAGCTTTACAATATGAGGCAGTGCTAAAAGGGTGCATGAAGAAAACTGTATCCGCTCTATGCCTCTTGACCTTATTGCTGGCAGCCTGCCAGCCATCACAAAATTCAACTGATCCCACAAAAGAGATTGTTGAGCGGGCCGCCGAGGAGATTAATCCTAATATATTACAGCTTTCCGCCAAATCCGATCCGGAGCTGGCGACACGCTTTACCCGCCTCGCGCTGGATTGTGTGCACCGCGAATATCCCAATAAAATTTCGCGCACGATGGATAGCGACGCCGAGGTCGGGCCGCCGCGCGAATTATTTCCGGTCTTTTATGGCTGTTTTGATTGGCACAGCAGCGTGCATGGCCATTGGCTCTTAATCCGTCAACTTCGTTTAGGTAACCCGAGCGATGCGTGGCATGCGGAAGCGATTGTGAAACTTGATCTGAGTTTTACCGATGAGAATATTGCTGGCGAAGTCGCGCAATTTGCACGCCCGGCCCGCGGCTCTTGGGAGCGGCCTTATGGGCTGGCGTGGTTTTTACAGCTCACCGCAGAATTAAGGGAATGGGATGACCCGCAGGCTAAAATCTGGCTTAAACGCCTTGAGCCTTTAGAGCGCGATATTGCGGATAGTTTAAATACGTGGCTTCCCAAGCTTGCCTATCCCATCCGGCTGGGCACCCATAATCAAAGCGCCTTTGCGTTTGGCTTGATGCTGGACTGGGCGCGGGTGGCCGGGGATACGGAGATGGAGCGGCTCATCATTGAGCGTTCCAAAAAGTTTCATATAGATGATAAAAATTGTCCGCTCGCCTATGAACCCAGCGGGGAGGATTTCCTCTCACCCTGTCTGATGGAAGCTGATCTCATGCGCCGGATATTACCCCAGGACAACTTCTCTAGTTGGCTGACGGAGTTTATGCCCGATATTCCCACAGACGGATCCGGGGATTGGCTCGCACCCGGCATCGTCACGGATGCCAGTGACGGCAAGCTTGTCCATCTCGACGGGGTGAATTTATCCCGCGCTTGGAACCTTTATAATGTGGCCCGTGCTTTACCCGAAGATGATCCGCGTCGGTTGGCGCTCGCGCACTCAGCCAAGCTGCATCAAGATGTCGGTATCGCCGCCGTGTCTGATGAGCATTATTCCGGCTCGCATTGGCTGGCGAGTTTTGCGACCTATTTGGTGACAGATCGGGGGTGGAATCCGTAATTGGGTTTAGGCCGCATACAAAACTGCCGTAAGGCCGAAGCATTCCGACTCCCCGACTATTTTAGTAAAAGAGCCGAAACTTTTCTATGTTAAAGAATGACGTCGTCTACGGACAGATCTTCAATATCGACACCCTGTAATTCAACGCTGGTATGCTCATCAATATAGATGAAGGTTGATCCATGATGTTCAACGAGGTTGAGCTGATTGAAATTGTCATAATCAAACGCGCTCAGGTCAATTTGGTCCTTACCGGTTTGGAAATCCCCGATAGCGTCATAGTCGCTGCCTGATGCAAAGACGAATGTGTCAGCGCCTTCACCTCCAAAGAGAAGGTCATTATCGGCTCCGCCAATAATGGTATCGTCACCTTTACCGCCGTCTAGAACGTCTTCGCCCCTATTACCAATGAGCGTATCATCGCCTTTTCCACCAGCGATATCATCATTACCATGAAAACCACGAATGAAATCGGTGCCGTCAGTGCCATCTATTAGGTCAGCATCATGTGTTCCGAAAATTTCTTTGATTTCGACAACAGGTTCAACAGGTGTAGCAGGTTCAA
>CAZPLJ010000053.1:0-16733 GCA_964587545.1 uncultured Caulobacterales bacterium
GGTGGCCGCAGGTCTGGCTGGGTCTAACTTTTAATTGGGCGGTACTGGTCGCCTATGCCATCAAGACCGGCACGCTGAGCCCAGCCGTCATGATATTATATATCGGCCTTATATTTTGGACGGTCGGCTATGACACCATCTATGCCTGTCAGGATATCGAAGATGACGCGCTAATTGGGGTGAAATCAACGGCACGACGGTTTGGGAAGCGGATTAAATTGGGTGTTGGTTTGTCTTACTTTATTTCTTGTTTGTTCATCATAAAGGCTTGTGAATTATCATTTCACACAAACGGCGTACTGGCCGAGGGTAACTATTCCGTGCCATTCCCAGCAGTTGTTTGGTACCTGATATTTGTGTTCATGATTTTACCATTCATATGTCATTTGGCGTGGCAAACATTCAATTTAAAAGTCAAAGACTCTCAAAAATCACTCCAGCTTTTTAAATCAAATATGTGGTCAGGTTTTTTTCTGGTATTATCTTTGGCTTTTTTTGGTTCAGCTCAATAATCACACCAATGTGAGTTTTCGTTAATCGCCAATACATAATTTTCTTGTTAAATCACCATCATGATAACACGACGTATATTTACCCTATCCACCTTGGCCTTGACAGTCACCGCCTGTGCGAAGACACAAGCAGAGACAACATTAACGGATCAAACAGTGGGAAAAATCATGAGCGATAGCGATTGGAAAAACCTCTCCAAATCAGACTGGCAAGCCCGCCTCACTGAACAGGAGTTTTATGTGCTGCGCAAAGAAGGCACGGAACGCCCTTGGACAAGCCCCCTCAATGATGAAAAGCGCAAAGGCACCTTTGTCTGCGCGGGTTGTGAGCTGCCATTATTTACCTCTAATCAGAAGTTCGATAGCGGCACTGGCTGGCCCAGCTTTTTTGACGTCATTGAAGGTGCCGTTGAAACAAAGTCTGATTTCAAACTGGTGGTAAAACGCACAGAATATCATTGCGCGCGCTGCGGGGGTCATCAAGGCCATGTATTTGAAGACGGCCCACGACCCACAGGTCTAAGATATTGCAATAACGGAATTGCATTGAATTTTATCCCCGACGCTTAACCAAGACAAAAAAACCAAGCCCGCCCCTTTAAGCTCGGCTCAATGCTGAGCTAAATTTCGTTATTGATTTTTTCGCATTTTTTTGAGATAATTCCTTATCGAATAGCCGTCTCATTCCGAGGCCGCGTTTATGAAAGGAGGTCGATTTTGTTTATCTATTTTGAGGGGTCTGCCCTAAGCTGTTAAATCAGCCCTTTCGTAAAAAACGAAACTGGGTACACGATTATCTTAAGTGAAATCCGGCATTGCGTCCGGTTAGACCCAAACTTCAAAACGAGGCCGCGTGATACTGTCATGCGGCCTTTGTTATGGTTAACATTAGCCGAACAAAAAATATCGATTTAGCAAACTTTACCTTAAGGGTTTTTTGCTATTCCCCACTCATAAAAATTATAACCATAATGGTGGATGAAATGGCCATAGCGCCAAAGTTACAGCAGAAACAGAGTCAATCTCTGGTGATGACGCCGCAATTGCAACAGGCGATAAAGCTGTTGCAACTGTCAAATATTGAATTAGCGGCCTTTGTCGAAGAACAATTGGAGAGCAATCCTCTATTGGAACGGGGAACAGGTGATGAAAATCGTCGTGGCGAAGCCGTATCCAAGACCGAGACCACGGAGTTTTCGGAAGTCACAGCCGACCAATCCACAGCCGTTGCGGCTGAAGCGCTGGACGCCCCGACACATGCTATCGATACAGAGGCCACTGTCGCCGATGTTGGCGGAACCGTTGACTGGTCACGTTCAACGAGTGGAGGGTCTTTTAATCATTCAGGTGATTATGATCCCGCCGCAAATACGGCCGCTGAAAAAACATTATCGGATCACCTTAAGGACCAACTAATCCTCTCAGGATTTAATGATACGGATCGGCTGATCGGTCTACATTTGATCGACCTTGTTGATGATAACGGATATTTACGTGATGATATTTCTGAGATTTCAAATCGTTTGGGCATTTCGGACTTGCGTATACAGTCCGTACTCACACAGCTTCAAACTTTCGAACCTACAGGGGTCTTTGCCCGTTCACTACAAGAATGCTTGTCACTGCAACTAAAAGAACAGGGAAAACTGACAGAAAACATGCAGGCTTTGATCGAGAATCTCGAACTCTTAGCACGTCATGATCTGCCCCGACTTGCCCGCAACTGCGATGTTAATCAGGAACAGCTGCGGGATATGGTGGCACAGTTGAGATCTCTTGCTCCTAAACCGGGCCTTGCTTATGGCGGCGGTATTGCGGTGGTCGTTGAACCTGATGTTATTATCAAAGAAACCCCGAGAGGCGGTTGGGCGGTTGAACTGAATGCCGAAACCTTGCCGCGTGTTCTGGTAAATAATCGGTATTTTGCCGAAATTTCAGGCTGCGCAACGGATGAATCGGCACGGACATTTGTGACCGAATGCCATCAAAATGCGAGCTGGCTTGTGAAATCTCTAGATCAGAGAGCCCGTACAATCCTCAAGGTGGCAACGGAAATTGTAAAACATCAGGATGAATTTTTTGCCTTTGGCATCGATTACATGCGTCCTTTAAACTTAAAGACTATCGCTGAAGCCATCGAAATGCATGAAAGTACCGTCAGTCGTGTTACGTCCAACAAGTTTATGTCAACTCCGCGCGGGGTGTTTGAGTTTAAATATTTCTTCTCAGCTGCAATACCGTCTCTAGATGGCGGTGAGGCCCATAGTGCCGAAGCCGTCAGACATAAAATCAAAATCTTGATTTCGGAAGAAACGCTGGGTGATATCCGCTCGGATGACAAGCTTGTGTCTCTACTCAGAGCTCAAGGCATTGATGTCGCCAGACGGACCGTTGCAAAATATCGTGAAGCTTTAAGGATTCCGTCCTCTGTCGAGCGCCGACGCATTCTAAAAAATCAAGCTCAATCATAAGCCATTAACATCGACCACAATTCAGACTACCTTTTCGTCTGAATTTATGCTATTATTAAGGCTCATAAATAAGGAGCCTCTATGAATATCCAAATCGCTTCAAAAGGGATTGATGTTTCCGCAGCTTTATCTGAACGTATCACAAACCGACTTGAAGAGATGATGGATAAATATATTCATCGAGACGGAGACGCCCAGGTCTCCATCAGCCGTGAAGGCACGGGCTTTCGCACATTATGTTCGGTTCATTTACCCTCTGGAGCCACCATGGAAGGTAAAGGCCAAGCCCATGACGGCTACGCGTCAGCCGACGAAGCACTAGAACATGTTGAAAAACGACTCAGACGCTACAAAAGACGCCTTAAAGATCATAATGCTGAAACCAAAGCTGCCGCCTTCTCCATGTTCATCCTAGAAAATCCTGTCAAAGATACCGATGATGATTCGGATATAGAAGGCCCGCTAGACCCAATGGTTATAGCCGAAAAAGCCGGTAAAATAAAAACCATGACCCCTGGCATGGCAGCCCTAGAATTGGGCTTAGCTGATAATGGTGTCGTTATTTTCAACAATGCTAAGCATGGTGGGTTAAATGTTGTTTTTAAACGTGCAGATGGCAACATTGGGTGGATTGACCCCAAGGCTTAACTTGTATAGAGGAAGCGCGATTTTAAGACTCTCTATGCACTTAAAGGCGCAATGACACTAAACGATCTGATAAATACCCAATCGGTGGCCATCGATATGCATGTCACCAGCAAGAAACAACTCTTCCAGGAAATGGCCGAATTGTTTTTCAATGCTGGCGTCATCAGCTCGGATGATTTTTCTGTCCGCGATATTGTCTCAGCCACCATGGATCGCGAACGTCTTGGTAGTACAGGTGTCGGTACGGGCGTAGCTCTACCTCACGCTCGTATCGATGGCCTAGACAAAGTTCATGCCGCCTTGGCCCGATTAGAAGAGCCCTTCGATTACGACGCCATTGATGAGCGCCCTGTCGATCTCGTGGTTATGCTACTTGCGCCTAACAATGCAGGCAGTGAACATTTACGGGCTCTCGCCCAGATTTCCCGTCGAATGCGACGCGAAGATATCAGGGCCCGCTTGCGCGCTGCGCCAAATGCCGAAAGCCTATATACATCCTTGCTCAATGATCCCGAGGCGAATGCGGCTTGACTTAACCTTAGCCGATCGTCACATGATTGCCTCATTAACCCTCTAGGGATTTTATAATTTCAAGGGACTTACAGTGTCGAGCACCGTAGACCAAATCGAGCCAGTTTTGTTTTCGCCGAAAGAAAAATATTTTAATCGGGAATTATCTTGGCTTTTCTTCAATGGTCGGGTTTTAGAAGAAGCTCAAAATGACGCGCTCCCATTGCTCGAACGTCTACGGTTTTTATCCATATCCGCCAGCAATCTTGACGAGTTTTATATGGTCCGAGTGGCGGGTTTACGGACTCAAAATCTGGCTGGCATGACCGAGCCAAGCTTTGATGGGTATTCACCAGCGCGTCAGTTACAAAAAATTGCCAAACGTGTCACAAAACTTACGCGGGCACAGGATGAATGCTGGTTATCATTACAAAAGAAGCTCAGCGAAATTGGCGTAAAGGTCAAACCCATTAAAAAACTGCTTGAGAGCGAAAAGGACGTCCTTAAAGTGCTTTATGAGACCAGCATATTGCCGCTTCTATCTCCGCTGACAGTTGATCCAGCACATCCTTTTCCTTTCATTCCCAATCTCGGTTTTGGAATGATATTATCACTCAGGAAACCGGACAATCCCGATCCATTCTATGCCATTGTCCCCATCCCCTATCATGTCCCTCGCTTCGTAAAACTCAAAGACGGAAAGAAGACCGATGTATATGTGAGGGTGGAAAATGTTTTGGCGCATTTCGTACCGGATCTTTTTCCGGATTTTGAGATTGTCAATCACGGACTTTTCCGCGTGACAAGAGATAGCGATATTGCTGTAGATGAAGGCGCCGAAGACCTTGTTCAACATTTCGAATTTTTACTGAAAAAACGCCGTCGCGGTCGCGTTATCAGGTTACAACTAAAGCCTGGCATTAAAGACGATCTTCGAGACTTTCTTATAGAAGGATTTGAATGTTGGCATGAAGACATTCAGGACACGGCATCCTTTTTGGGGATGTCATCATTATCTCAAATCATCAATAGCAAAAGACCCGCGCTTCTCTACCCGCCATTTACAGCGAGATTTCCAGAACGCATCCGAGATTATGATGGAGATTGTTTTGCAGCCATCGCAGCCAAAGACATATTGGTTCATCATCCTTATGAGGAATTTAATGTCGTTGTACAATTCCTACAGCAAGCTGCTCTGGATCCCAACGTCGTCGCGATCAAACAAACTTTATATCGAACTTCGGATGATAGTCCGATCGTTCAAGCGCTTATCGAAGCCGCAGAACGCGGGAAAACCGTAACGGCCCTTGTTGAACTAAAGGCTCGCTTCGATGAGGAATCAAACATTCGCTGGGCCCGGGATCTCGAGCGTGCGGGCGCGCAAGTCGTCTATGGGTTTGTGGGATATAAAACCCATGCCAAAGTCTCACTTGTTTTACGACGGGAAGAACAAGGGCTTAAAAGCTACACGCATTTGGGCACAGGAAATTATCACGCCCAAAACGCTAAAATATATACTGACCTTGCTTTGTTTACCGCCGACCCCGCCATGGGGCAGGATGTCGGCAAATTATTTAACTATGTCACCAGCTACTCCAAGCCGAAAGGCTTGCAAAAATTGATCATCGCACCTGTTGGCTTAAGGGATTCGCTCACGCAGCTAATTGATGATGAAATCAGCAATGCCAAAGCTGGAAAACCCGCCGCCATATGGGCCAAAATGAATGCCTTAGTCGACACACACATCATCGACAAACTCTATGACGCCTCACAAGCGGGTGTCGCGATTAATTTGGTTATTAGAGGGATTTGTTGCTTGCGTCCCGGCGTAAAAGGCCTATCAGAGAACATCCGCGTTAAAAGCATAGTTGGTCGTTTTTTAGAACATTCACGTATCGTCTGCTTTGGCAATGGCGAAGCCTTACCCGGCAGCGATGCCAAGGTGTTTTTCTCATCGGCAGATTGGATGCCGCGAAATTTAAATCGCCGGATCGAAACTCTTATTCCTATTGAAGATAATACGGTTCGACGACAGGTTATGAATCAGATTATGATTGCCAACCTAAATGACGATGTGAATAGCTGGGAACTTGATGAAAAGGGAAAATATGTACGCACTCAAAGAGCCGAAGGCCGGGAACCATTCTCAGCTCACGCTTATTTCATGAATAACCCCTCACTCTCGGGGCGAGGAAAAGCCCTAGATTATAATGCGCCACAAGAGCTCAATGTTAAACACAGACCCCGAAAATAACCTTCCGCTGAAATATAAAAAAGTCGGAGTATTGGACATCGGATCCAACTCTGTGCGCTTCGTCATCTATGAGTTATTCGGATCCGCTTTCTCGCCCATTTATAATGAAAAGGTTTTGGCTGGCCTTGGACGTGAGTTACGCAGCACAGGCAATCTTAGCCCGGTAGGACGAAAATTGGCTCTAGACGCGATAGCACGTTTTAAAATTATCGCGGACGCTCACAAATTAGACCAGATTCTCATTGGCGCAACGGCCGCCCTAAGAGAGGCCGATGATGCTCAAGACTTTATCAAAGATGTCAAAGACGCAACTGGCCTTGACGTCACAGCAGTCTCTGGTCGTGAGGAAGCCCGCCTAACCGCTCAAGGGGTCATCGCCGCCGAACCTCGTGCCAAAGGGATCGTTGCTGACCTTGGCGGTGCGAGCCTCGAATTGATCCATATTCAGCACCGGAAAATACAGAAAGGGAATAGTTATCCCATCGGCCCCTTTCAAATGTTAGGCGCGGATTTATCCGCTCTTCAAAAGACCGATATCGATAAAATCAAATCCAGAATTCGTGCTGCACTCAATCAACAAAATTCACTTCCTGAAGGTCAAAACTTATACCTAGTGGGCGGCGCCTGGCGGAATTTGGCGTCTGTGCATCAGGCCCGGCATCTTTATCCCCTGAAGACCATTCAAAGCTATACCTTAAAGCCCGGAGCGGCTCAGGACTTGGCACATTGGGCTTATGGATCGGGTTTTCAGGATTTAATAAACTGGCCCAACATCGGCAAACGGCGCGCGGAAACCCTCCCCTATAGCGGACTTCTACTTGACGTTTTGCTCGAGACATTCGCCCCGCCCAATATCATCTTTTCTTCCTGCGGCCTCCGAGAAGGTCTAATCTTTGATAACATGCCCGAAACCTTACAAAGGCGCGACGCTCTTCTTGATGGGTGTCGCGATCTGGCTCACGGAAATTTACAGGGCGAGCATTTTGCCGAACCGCTATTTGAATTTCTTAAGCCCGTGGGTGAAGTATTGCCGCTCGCTTTCTCACCCGACAATGAATTGAGACTACGCCGAGCCGCCTGCCATTTGGTCGGGATCGGCAAAGGTTTACATGTCGATTATCGGGCGCGTTTGGTTTTTGCGGATATATTATATGCCCCGCTTGCAGGCCTCACCCATAAAGAACGCGCCTATCTCGCCCTTATCCTATTTCATTCCTATACCCATTCTCTGGCCACTCCGCATGACGCGGCTATAAATTTATTGCTGTCCCGGGCAGAGCGAGACGCGGCAAGAATTTACGGGGCGGCGATGCGCTTGGCTGTCGTTGCCACAGGCCGGTCACCCGATTTGCTCAAGGAATTTTCGCTAACCCTGTCAGATAAAGTCTTACATTTACAAGTCGCCCCATCCTATGAGAGCCTTTTAACCGAACGTGTGAAATATCGCTTATCCAAACTCGGTCAGCTTATAGACATTGAGACCGCTATTCATTCCGCCTAATTATTTATCTTTTTTTTCGCGCTCAGCCTCTAAACGCCGCTTCTCTTCCCATTCTTTGAGAATGTAAGAGCCAACCTCCAGCGTAGAGACCGTGTCAATTTTACTGCCCTCTATTTGACTGCCAGCGATATGGCTTTTGAGAGGGTGTTTTTTTTGAATATCTGATTTCGCCAAAATCACCTCTTCGACCTCCCCGGCTTCCGGTTCAACAATTGGCTCAATCACAACCCGGCGTTTGGGAGCCGTCTTTAATCTCCAAACTGTCCCGCTCCACTTATCGGCGAAGAATATACCACGTTTATCTTGTATCAACGCGCCGGGATATCCCCAAGCCGTCCGTCCACTTTTGGAACTAAACCCACTCACCGCCGAGCGACTGTCTCCCGATGGCAAACCCAAACGTGTATTAATCATATGTAGTTGCCGGACCGGTTCTGATTGCATCTCTCCCCCAATTGAAAAGAAAATATGATCTTCATAGCGGGAAAAACCCTCACCTATGTCCGGAAATTGACCCGGCAAAAGCAAGCCTGAAATTTCCGCCCCGTCAGACACGTCAAACCCGTCTTCCAAATTATATCTGGGTGAAGAGACGCGCAATAATGAGCCGGCAACGCCGAGCCAAATATCGGACGCGCTCGATTGCGCTATTGCCGTTATCGGCCCGGGACCTTGCGCGAGCAAACTGGCACGGCCGGAGACGATATCTATTTTGATCAAACGCGCTTCACCTGCGCGCGAGTTTAGGGCCGCAATAATATGACCGCCCTTAACAGATCCCATAATTATGGACGCTTCCGCCATATCCGGGACATTTTGAAAACTGGCAATCAAATGCCGACCCGTTCCGTCAATTTCGTAGAGCCCCGTCATATCGGAGACAAATAAACGCCCATCCAAAAGCGCCAGCCCTTTGGGCCTGACAAAGCCTGACGCCATAATCTGAGACGTATCAAGAGCGCCGTCTTTGTTCCTGTCGTTGAGCTTAAATACCCGTCCTCGATTTTCATCCAGCGTATAAATACTGCCGCCATCATCCAAGGCTAAGGCGGAGATTTCACCCAAGCCGGACGCAAAGCGCACGACCTCATACCCCTCCATCGCGATAGGAGATTGTCCGGAGCCGCGAATTTGTTTTTGGATAGGCGTTTGCCCAAAGGCGTAAGACGCCCAACACAAAAATATAACCGCTATGTAAATGACGGGACGCATGATTTTGGCCTGTTGGAATATGGTTAACAAAATATAAATATGACCGAGCATCCTCTGTCCTTCGAGACGGATTGGACATTGAAAATTGTACCAAGACGCATCTGGTAGCTTCTTCGACTTGGCTTCGATCAATCCACCTTATGGTTGAGAATAACAATAGTTGGAAAGTCGGCGAGCGCGCTTTGTACGCCTATGTCCTCAGCATCGTCTTCACCATCAGCGAGTAATAATTCAATCCCAATCGCCGGACCATTCGCCTCAGCTACAATGCTGCCTGTTGCGCGGTTCCGGATAAAGTTCGTGTCGCTATCTGTGTCGCGGTCAATATAGATGACGCCTTGTTCCGCATCGCCAGTGCCTCTGATTGTGCCTTGGTTAAGAATGTCTAGGCCATCACCTTCACCATAAATAACGCCGTTTTGCACCCACGAGGGTAGCTCCGTCAGCAATATTAATGTTCGTGGCATTTTCAGCGTTGTCGATGAAAAACACAACTTGTTCGTCGTCGCCATCGTTATTTGTCAAAGTCGTGCCAGCTGCGACATTGATTATAGTGTTGTCCTGACCGTTTCCGAGCTCGATATGGTCGTCACCCGTAAGAACGCAATCAGCACCCGTGTCGATATTGATGGTTGCGCCAGCATCGTCTTGCGCGCCATTGGGGTTATTGATTCCAAAGTCTGCACAACCCGTCACGTCTTGAGTTACCTGAGCATAGGCGGCTGAAGTGAAGGTGAGAGCAGCAAAAGCTGAGGCCGCTGAGGCCGTTAAAAGCGTCTTTGCGAACGTTGTCGTTCGTCCCCTTTTTGCGCTTTGGGTTGTAGATTTGAGAGGCGTCATATTGGCTCCTAATTTAAAAATTATTTCAATCTAAACAGTCAGAAAGTGGTGGCTTGCAGTGACCAGGGCTAATTTATTCACAT
Source organism: uncultured Caulobacterales bacterium (assembly GCA_964587545.1). GTDB lineage: Bacteria > Pseudomonadota > Alphaproteobacteria > Caulobacterales > Maricaulaceae > JACOMS01. The sequence continues at coordinate 10,032 of CAZPLJ010000053.1, forward strand.
TTTAAATGTGCACCCATCTATGTCCTAGTTGCTAGCCTATTTCCCTACATTTCTGGTTATCGAAATTGATTACCCGCCTCTTATAGATATTTGAGGGCCGGGTAATGACGAATAAGGAAAAGGAGGCGACATGATGCGTCTTAGAGCCTATGCGCCTGTCTATCATTCCGGCAAAACGAAACGCGCCCGTGTTTTAGCATCCGGGACAAGGCAGTGATCCATTTTACCAAAGAGGCGATATCGATTATTGGCAATTAGAGAGTAGGCCCAATCACGAAAAGGCCGCGGAAAGATTTGCGTCCATAACATAAACCGTGCGGGACCGCCCACATGTTGAATGAGCGCATAGACCGCATCAGAGTGACGATACAGGTGCCCATTTTCAAAATATAGTAATGTATCCGGATCATCTGGGTCTTGGTCATGATCAAGCGCAATTTTGCGACCTTGTTGGGATTTTATGGCCACAAAACGTATCTCGTTTTTTGTGTCATGTTTTAGACAATAGGCCACGGCGCGCGAGCATAACACGCATTCGCTATCAAACAGATATATGGGTGTGTCGCTCATATAGGGACACTAGCTGATCTGTGTTGAAATGTAATAGGTCCCAATGTCGCCTTAAGGCTGTTAAGCAGGGATGAGTTTATATTCCGCTTTTAGGCCGTCGACGCTGGCGGAACAAACCCGGCCCGTTTCGCGCATATGAATGAGGTGGGAGAGAACGCTATGGGCGGCGGCGGGATGCAGGCGTTTGTCAATATCGGCATAAAGTTTGGTCACAATATCGGAGATTGAGGAAAGACCCTCGCCAAGTGCGGCGCAGATTTGATCCTCGCGGGTCCGGCGATGGGCAATATAGGCGGAGACAAATTCTTGCGGGTTTTCAATGGCCGGACCATGTGTCGGCCAGATACAGTCGAAATTTCTGTCTAAAATGGTTTGGAGGCTGTTAAGATAGTCTCCCATATGACCATCCGGCGGGCTCACGACGCTCGTTGACCATCCCATAATATGGTCGCCCGAAAAGAGGATGTTTTCTTCCTTTAAGGCGTAACACATATGATTAGAAGTATGACCCGGCGTATGTATGGCCTCAATCGTCCATCCATCACCGTCTATTACGTGGCCGTCACGAATTTCAACGTCGGGCTTGAATGATAGATCATCGCCAGCTTCTAAACGTATATCCCCGCCGGTTGGCGGTTGAGGTTGCTGCCCGTAGCCGTATACTTGGCAATCAAACTCTTGTGCAAGCGGTGCCGCCAAAGGGGAATGATCAATATGGTGATGGGTGACCAAAACATGTGTAACCTGGCGACCATCTAAGGCTTTTTTGAGCGCAGCTTTATGATTGGGAGTTTGAGGGCCGGGGTCGATAACGGCAACATTTTTATCGCCGATGATATAAACGCCCGTACCCGTATAGGTGAAAGGCCCGGGATTGTCGGCCACAACTCGGTCAACTAATGGGCTTACTGTGTCCAAGCGTCCATATTCGAAATCGAAATCTCTGACGAAAGGGATGCTCATGATGTTTTACCCAATATAATGTCTCGCACAGCATGAGCGAGAATATCGGTTGATTTTAATTTATCCTTCATAGGCAATGCGAGCGGAGGTCCCATATCTGTTTTATTGACATCGACTATATAGAGGCGATTTGTCTCTTTGTCGCGTAATACATCTAGCCCGCCCCAGTCCAGCTTCATTTTCTTACAAAATTGTGACAAAAGATCGAGTTCTTTAGCCGAGAAATGGGCTTCGGGGGTAGATAAACGGCATCGGCTGTTAAAATTAGCAAAACGCTGATCAATCGGGCGCTCTTTAATAAATATCAGCGGAATACGGCCTCTCACTGTGGGGCAACGTAGATCCGCCACCGTGCCGTCATTAGTCGCATTGTTGATCACGCGTTGATAGACCCAGCCCTCCCTAGGCGTGACCGGGCCGGTTATAATATGCCCGTCATGCGCGCCATTATGTTCCGATTTACAGACCATGTGACCGGTAAATTTGGCAGGGTCCACCGCTAAATTATAACCAAAAACCTCTTCAAACACCTTGGCGACTTTGGACTTTGATATGTCGAGACACTCAAAGTTGAAATAATGGTTGGCCGACGGTGTTGATGGCTTTTCTTGAATGGTTTTATCGAAAAAATAAATGGCCAAATCGGCCTGTCTTTGTCTGGTGGATTTCCCGCCTGCTCTTAACAACGTTATAGGTAGTAAATACCAAGGCCTGCCTTTTTTTGGTGTGTAAGTAATTGTAAATTCCGATTTTTTTCCGAAACGGAGACATCTTTCAACACAATAATAAGGTAGCCAAACCCATAGATCTTTGAGCAAGCTTATATTGAAGGGAACGAAAGCTCCAGTGTCTTTAACCGTGACGCCTCTAATAGACCATTTGAAATCTGTGTGCCAATTGAGCATGTTATTGACTCATCTCAATGTTAAACATGATTTATCCACAGCCACTGTCGAGACAGGGGGTTAGTTTCTTCAATCTTTTTTACCGATTTCTTTTTACACGAATTGAGCGCCCATTCCCATTTACGCGAGCGAGGAAACTTCCCATAGCTGCTTTTTTGATGACAAGCGTATTGGGTTTTCCACTTTTAACCTTTGGCACATGTACGGAGGTACTATCAGTCTGATCCCAAACCTGTCCGTTAGTAAAATAAAAGCGTGTCTTTTTTCTACCAAACTCGTCTACTCGTTCAATTGTAAAGGTTTGTTTGACTTTATCATCCGGTTGAGACTTTTGGGCGGCGTCTTCGTCTGAATCGAATAGTTTGCCTAAATTGGAAATGGTAGGAAGGGCGAACCCAAAACTTTCCTTTTTGGCTTTTTGTACCTCTTCTCGAGTAATAGTTAGGATTTCTCCGTCTGTTTGAGCGAGTTCAAATTTTCCAACGGCTGTATCATAACATCCTAACCGTTCTGCGTTATCTGCGATTAACTTGCACGATATAAGTGCACTTACACTTTCCGGCGGCTGGTTAGATTGAGCAAAAGCAGGGCTAGAGCAAAAAATAGCCGCGCAGACTATCGCCTGAAAACTCTTAATTTTAATATGCATGAAGCCTCTTTAGTGACTTTAAGTCAAAATGTGGAACGAAATTTTCTATTACAAACCACGACTAGTGTATTTTTGCAACAGTTAGGAATTATATTGTTCTTAATCTAAGTAATTGTCGGGAATTAGTCTTGTGTTTTCATCGCCTCATTTGTACAGCTTTTCCCAATAGGGCGGATTCCGTCCAAAAATAATATTTCGTTATCTAGGGTGATAACGATAACAACCACATTAAACCAGTTCGAAGGGGTTTTTAATGAATAACAAATTTAGTAAACTATTGTTGGAGTCCACTATTCTTGTGGGCCTAGCATCTGTAGCAATGGCAACGCCAGCTTTCGCGCAGAGCAGTGATGACTCGTCTGATGAAGTTGTTGTCACGGGTTCGCGTATCGTAAAGAGAGACTTTGTAACCAACTCACCAGTCGTTACTATAGGCCAAGAGCAATTTAACCTGACAGGTACCGTGAATACTGAGAGTCTTCTGAATACGTTACCTCAGGTTGTTCCAGGACTTGACAGAACATCAAACAACCCGGGTGGTGGATTTGCAACGATTGATCTGCGTGGTCTCGGTTCGCAGAGAACACTTGTTCTCGTTGATGGACAACGAATTGTGCCCACTACTGGGGGCGGTACCGTTGACATTAACAATATACCAACAGCATTGATCGAAGATGTTGAGGTCGTAACGGGCGGCGCGTCTGCTGTTTATGGTTCTGACGCCGTTGCCGGTGTTGTGAACTTTATCCTAAAAGATGATTTTGAGGGTGTTGAAGCGTCAACCAGTTATGAACTAACTGAGCGCGGTGATGCTGGGATTTTCTCTGCAGATTTGACAATTGGCGGAAACTTCGACGGTGATCGTGGTAATGCCGTATTTTCCGTGGGTTATACGGATCGGAACGCCTTGTTCCAAGATGATAGAGAGTTTTCGACCTTTGCTCAATTTGATGATGGAGCCGGTAACCTTTTTGACGGCGGTTCATCAGGTGTTCCTGAAGGCCGGATTGGTGGAGTCTTTGACGGCGCCGCCGGTATTTTCGAAACAGATGGAACAATTCGTCCGTTCGTTGGGGCCGGTGATAATAATGATTTCTTCAATTTTGCTCCTGATAATTTCCTACAACTTCCACAAGAACGTATCCAATTTAGTGGTCAGGCGCATTATGATGTGAATGATAGATTGACTGTAAAAGCCTCAGGCTTGTTTGCAAATAATAGCGTTCCGCAACAATTGGCGCCAACTCCAATTTTCGAACCGCGTCCGCCCGTCCCGTTCGAGCTTATTTCTCTTGACGGCAACCCATTTATTGCTCCGACGGCGCAAGTTACGATTTCTGGAAATAATATCGATACGGTAGGTGTGGGAACCCGGGCAGATCGTATGTTTAACGGATTTAATGATGACGGGACTCCTGCAACGGGCTTCCTATTCGCTGATGATGATGAAGATGAACTGAATCCTCTCAATATGTGTGTGAACTGTGTGTTTGATGCTGCAGGAAATGGGTTTAACGACACTGCTCCGCTCATAGATACAGATGGTGATGGGATTGCAGATACGTTCTCTCAGGGCGCATTTGACGTACGTCGTCGCCTTGTAGAAGTTGGTCCTCGTATTGCCGATAATGAATTTTCAACTTTCCAGATTGCCTTCGGATTAGATTTCGAACTAAGCGATACATGGTCGTTTGATCTTAATGTTTCTGAAGGTCGAACCAGAGGTACGGAAGCACAATCAGGTAATGTTAATGTGGACCGTTTCTTCCAATCCCTTCTTTTAGCTGATGAAGTCGGTGCTCTCGACGCAGACGGAAATGACATTCCGGATGGGAACGTTGATTTGGATGCAAATGGAAATCCAAGCTGTTCGGTTACAGATCCAAATGGCGGTCTTACGGAATGTGTGCCATTGAATATTTTTGGTCTTGGAAATATATCACAGGAAGCGGCCGATTTTATTTCGACGCTTGTTGTAAATTCGACCAATTACACTCAGACAAATATCACAGCTAACTTTGTTGGTGACACTTCGGGGCTTTTTGAGCTTCCCGGTGGTCCAATCGGGCTTGCTTTCGGTGGTGAATATCGTGACGAAAGTTTCGTTTTCTCACCGTCTCAAGACGTTGCGGCTTCAACCATTGCTGGATTTAACGGATCTCCCGCGGTAAGCGGCGAGTTTGATGTCGTCGGCGTTTATGGCGAAGCTTACTTGCCGTTCCTTAGAGACGCTCCGTTTGCCGAAATCTTGGCGCTAGAAGTTGCTGGTCGTTACGAGGATTACAGCACTGCCGGAAATGTTGAATCATATAAAGTCGCTGGCGAGTGGGCTCCCGTTTCGGATATTCGGTTCCGGGGATCATTTAACACTGCCGTGCGTGCGCCTTCAATCACTGAATTGTTTGCGCCTCAAGGAGAGAACTTCCCTGGTGCCGCTGACCCGTGTGCGTCTAGCTTCTCAGGCGACGCAAACATCCAATCAATTTGTACGTCGCAAGGCGTGCCAGCCGGAAACCTCGGAAGTGGGACGATTGATTTGCCTTCTGGTCAGGTGCGTGAAATTTCTGGCGGTAATCCGAATCTATTTGAAGAAACGGCTGAAACTTTGACTTTAGGCGTTGTTCTTGAACCAAGCTTTATCCCAAATTTAACGTTAGCGGTTGATTATTTCGATATAACAATCGACGATGTTATCTCTGACTTCGGTGGTGGTGCCAACAATGTTATTACAACCTGTTTTAACGACACAGAATTGGGCGGCGTGGGGTCTCCTTTCTGTGACGCTATTGAACGCGGTCAGAGCGGATTGATTACTGCGGTGTCCGTTACATCTCAAAACGTGGCGTCGCTAGATTTGACAGGATTTGATATCTTGGCCAACTATTCTCATGAAATCGATGGTCTTGGGAACTTCGGGTTAAATTATGTCGGTACAATTACAGATACCAATACGCTTGTACCATTTGAAGGCGGTACACCCATTACATGTGCTGGCGAATTTGGTGTTGATTGTGGAGAGCCTCAGCCAACTTATAAGCACCGTACAACACTTAGTTGGGCAAAAGGTGCGTTTAAAGGGCAAGTTTTATGGCGCTACGTTGGTGGTTCAGATGATGATGAAGGTCTTCCATTCCCGGTAGCCGTAACAGAACTGGATGCTGAGAACTACTTTGATCTTTCTGGATCTTGGGACATGTCTGACAATTTTAGCCTGACGGCTGGCGTTGATAATGTTCTCGATACTGATCCACCCATTCTCGGTGACAACCAAGAGCAAGCCAATACGTTCCCCGCAACATATGATGTTTTCGGACGTACATACTTCCTTAAAGGAACGGCTCGTTTCTAGTCAGACCTGAAAATGGTTTAAATTTTTAAGCGGCCCTTGGGCCGTTTTTTTTGTTTTGAATTTTTTTTAATTTAACAGAAAAGACTGAAGAGTTTAGGGCTGTTATTGACCAACAACACCCTCACGTCTTGGATCGGCGGCGCCTGAGAGGGACCCGTCTTCATTGCGGTAGATAATATGCAGACCGCTAATCTCGCCTTTAGATTTTACGACGGTATGGCCAAGTGCTTCGAGTCCAGCCACGATATCGGCAGACATGCCAAATT
>CAZPLJ010000054.1:0-16059 GCA_964587545.1 uncultured Caulobacterales bacterium
CGGTGCGCCAATATAAAAGTGGGACAAAGCCCGCACAGCCCGCCCGGAAGACGGAATGTAAGTAAAATAACCTTTTTTCTTCCGCTTAAACTGTGCGGCGATGCTTTCTTCCGCAGCGACCTCATTTAACACCAGTCGTTAGGATTTAAAATCCTAGTCCCTGATTGGGCAGGGGGGCGTAGGCGCTTACTGCGAGGATCCGGCCTTGGGAGACATTGCTAACAGAACCGGTTATCCAGTCGCTCTATCTCTACCCAAACCTACAATCCGAGCATCGTTTCCTCGCAATAACGTCAATGTGCACGCTGCCGTCCCGACGAGGAAAACTTTTTATGGTCACATAGCGTTTCGCGGGGGTGCCGCGGCGGAGCCCCGATACTAAACGCAGCGGGTCTCCTCGGCTATGTGATTTTGCCAATATATATCAAGATCGGGGATTCAGGATTATTTTGTGCCGGTTTTCGATTAAGTGATTGAAACAAAACAAATATAAAATTTTGAATATGGTAGTAAGCTAGGATTATATTCCTAATATTGTACTTTGCGTACCCAAAGCTAAATCTTGACTTTTCGCTTTTTGTTCTTATCTTGTTTGTGTCGATGGGTGCGAACAATTAGGTTATACCTGACCTGACGAAAGTCTAGCCCCATCGACCGCGATCTAATATTTCGGCTTAACATTCCAAATAGAAAAGTCTTGTTTCTTTGGCGAGCTATTCCCTTTTAGATTCGGCTTGCCATGAATTTCATGAACATAAATCGCCAGATTTCTCTTTGCATGGCTCGTTGATTCCAGTTCATGCTTGCTGTTTCTGTAGGCGGTAAGAGCTCCGAGCGTCACGTCTAACAATTGTAAAATAGGCTCTTTTTCAGAAGAGCGAGTTTGGAGCGAGCTAATGCAAGAGATATTAGACTGGTACTTCGCCCACGCTTGCATTTCTAGCGAGTCTTTTGTGTGGATAAGCTGTGATGTGCAGTCTCCATTATCCGGGCGAATATGTAATTTATAATGCCGCCCATAAAACCTTAGCGCTCTATGATATAGTAACTGAAAAAAGGCCTTTCCCGTTGTGTCAGCTAAATCCTTCCTTCCAGATCGCGAATGGTCATAAGTTTTAAATGGTGCAAACCTTATGTGAAAGTGAACTTTTTTTTGATCTATCAATAGTTTTAGATAATCGGCCAGTTTCGTATGCGGACAATCGCGCCTGACTCGCGTGGATGTCCATTTTACCTCTCTAGTTACATGACATTCTCGCTTAATCGAGTTAACCCCTGCTGTAATCTCAGACAAAAATTTATCTGGCACTGCAAGTCCGCCAACGGCCATAAACTCATCATGCAGACATGACTCATCACAGAAATAGTAAACTGATTTGACTTTAATAATATTAGACACTTGAAAGCCGTATTAAGGCTTTGTAAATGCATTGTAAATTTATTGGTGTCTTTCTTGATTAGCTCTCTCATTAAAAGTTTTAAAGATTTAACCGTGCTAATTGCCTTTTTGGCCGGTTTTGGGACTTTGTTTGGGTATTTAGATGGTTTCAAGAAAAACCGTGGCTCGTTAATCTTATTTCTCGGATTTTTGTTTATAGTTAGGCTTGTTACTTATGAGCAGAAAAGAATGCAGCGAGAGGCTATGGAAGGCATATTAAGGGGCGACCAATAGTAGCAAAAACACAGACTGCCACTTGTCTCATTAACATATTGAACCTAAGTTGTAATATCAGAAAGTGAAGTTCGATGTTGGTTTTGATAATTTTATCTTCAATTGCTGCGTTATTTATTATTGATTTAATAGTAAATAGACAAGCTAAAGACGTTCGGCTGCAAATGGCAACATCTGCAAAGAGGCTAATAGATTCTGACGAACTAAGCGATAATCAAAAATCTCTTATTCTCAATATGCTTGATGATGCTTTCAGTTGGAAGTTTTTAGTTTATTTTGCGATCAGGCTTCCCTTTCTAGCATTTGGAAGAGCTAAGAGAAAAAGGTCTACTGCCAAAATACCAGAAGAATATATGGCTTTAATGCAAAACGAAGAGTTCAATAAATTTTCTGATTTGCACATGCAATCTGTAATGGCGTCTAACTTTCCTGTCGCATTAGTCTTACTGCTGGAACTGGTTATCCTTATCTTTATTGCGATGATGTTCGGATTTATGCGCTCTTTTAGGGAAGTGCTGTTAGCAACTGTATTTTTGACCACGCCCAAGGTAAGGCCTAAATCAGGGAAAGCTGATTTTGCCTAGTCTGGCTCTGAAGCTATATCTACATTTTCTAAGAAATTCGATTTATTTTCATCCGCCCCAAGCTCTTTTGCAGTCTCAATAAATCGTCGAGACTGCTCTTCAGGGGTTAGTTTTTCGGCTTTCCCAGTGCCTTTTCCAGTAGCGTCTTTTGCGCTTTGGGATGTATCTTGAGGGCTTTTCGATGCCATACGGCTCCTTACCTTGAACCAACTGTTTGATAGGTCAGTCGCTTACCGACTGCCCCTAACAAGGCTTGTGATGCGCGTTCTTTGTCATCATAGCCTAGTCCAGTTCGGGTGGGCGCATAAGTTTGAGTTCTTAAATCCCGCCCGAAGGGGACTCGAACCCCTGACAACACGGATCGCCTCTGCGGTGCGTCCTGTTAAGCCGCCCCGCCAAGGTCAAAGGCGGGGAGGGGCAGCGCTCATATAGCAATCTCTGAGAATAATTTGTGTTTTCATCTAGGATTGATAGTAGCCCATGGAAATCTTTTTCTAATCGGATGACCAGCCATAATGACACAAATCGACTCGTTTAAAGCTGTTGAGATTGGGCGCTTGGCCATTGCCCTGCAAGATAGGGGGCGAGATGTTATTCATATGGAATATGGCCAGCCCACCGCCCAGCCTCCCAAGTCGGTCATTGACGCGGTTAAACAGACACTTGATGTCGGGGTTCCCGGATATTGGGAAAGCCAAGCCTTGCGGGAACGATTGGCGGCAGATTATCATGAGCGTTACGGGGCCAAGGTCAGCCCTGAGCAAATTTTTCTAACCTGTGGCGCCTCGCCCGCTTTGACCTTGGCTCTGTCCTCTGCGTTTTCTCCGGGGGAGACGGTTGCCATGGCGAGACCCGGCTATGTGGCCTATCGCAACACAGTTAAAGGATTGGGGCTTACCGCGCAGGAGATTGCCTGCGGCGCAGATACAAGATTTCAACTCTCCCTTAAAGCTATTCAAGCCTTAGATCCTTTGCCCGATGGCTTGATTATCGCCAGTCCGGCCAATCCGACAGGCTCTATAATTCCGGCCCAAGACTTAAGAGAGATTGTCGCCTTTTGTGATGACAAAAACATCCGTGTGATTTCGGATGAGATTTATCATCGCCTAAGTTTTGAAATGGAGACATTATCGGTCTCTGCGCTAAGCTCTCGCGCCTTTATCGTGAATAGTTTCTCGAAATATTTCTGCATGCCCGGGTGGCGTATGGGGTGGTTGGTTGTGCCGGATGATATGTTTGATTCTGCTAATGCCCGGCTGACGAATTATTTTTTGACGGCGCCGTCGCTTAGTCAAAAGGCGGCACTAGTCGCCCTAGACGAAACGGATTATTTTGATGAGGTCGCCAAGACCTATGCGCAAAACCGGGATTTGATGTTAAGTCGATTACCTGAATTAGGGTTTGGTGAAATCGCACCGCCCGACGGGGCTTTTTATATCTATACAAATATTGGTCACTGGACCCAAGATAGTTTGAGTTTTTGTAAAACGCTTTTAAACGATACGGGCATTGCGACGACGCCGGGCCTGGATTTTGATCCCGTAAATGGTCACGCCTTTATGCGGTTTAGCTTTCCGCAAAGTGACAGAGAGGTGAAACTCGCCCTTAAGCAATTAGAGGCTTGGCTAAAGACAAAAGGATATACAGCGGGAAAAGCATAGAGCTGTTGCGGTGATCACATAACCCGCTTATGTTGAGGTATGAGTGAATATTTAAATATCAATCGTATTTTTACGCGTAAGGGGAAAAATCCCTACGCGGACATGACCTTTAAAACCGTGACCAGCGAGCTTCGTAATGTGGATGGCTCGGTGATGTCACGTATTGCCGATTTTCAAGCGCCTGAAAGCTGGAGCCAAGTTGCGTGTGATATTTTGGCCCGTAAATATTTTCGCAAAGCCGGGGTGCCGGTAAAGACCAAACGTGTTGACGAGCCGGAGGTGCCAGAGTGGCTACAACGTCGTGAAGCTGACAAAGCTGCTTTAAAGAAGATCCCCAAAGAAGAGCGGACACGCGGTGAAAATGACGCGCGTGAGGTATTTGACCGCTTGGCTGGGTGCTGGACCTATTGGGGCTGGAAGGGTGGATATTTTGACGGGGAAAACTCGGCCCGCGCGTTTTTTGATGAGATGCGCTACATGCTGGCTCATCAGATTGCGGCTCCCAATAGCCCCCAATGGTTTAACACGGGTCTACATTGGGCCTATGGTCTGACGGGGGCGGCGCAAGGTCATTATTATGTAGATGACACCTCCGGCAAAGTGAAAAAATCCTCTAATGCCTATGAGCGACCGCAGCCTCATGCCTGCTTCATTCAATCTGTGAATGACACACTTTTGGGTAAAGGTGGCATCATGGATTTGTGGAAGCAGGAAGCCCGTTTGTTTAAATATGGTTCGGGCAGTGGGTCAAATTTTTCTGCTATCCGGGGTGTGGATGAGCCTTTGTCGGGCGGCGGACAAAGTTCCGGCCTGATGAGTTTTCTCAAAGTCGGCGACACGTCTGCGGGCGCGATTAAATCGGGCGGTACGACACGGCGCGCCGCCAAGATGGTGATTGTTGATATTGATCACCCGGACATAGAAGCTTTCATCGACTGGAAGGCCTCTGAAGAGATGAAAGTCGCCTCTCTTGTTGCAGGTTCAAAGGTCGTAAAAAAAACACTCGATGCCATCATCAAGGCATGTGTCAATTGCGAAGGCTCAGACGACATGTGTTTTGATCCGAGCCAGAACACGGTTCTTAAACGTGAGATGGTCGCAGCTAAGCGCTTAGGGGTTCCAGACGGAGCTATGACGCGAGCCGTGCAACTAGCGCGTCAAGGCATTGGCGAAGTTGATATTGTTGAGCTTTCGGCGGGCTGGGATAGTGAAGCCTACCGTACAGTCTCTGGGCAAAACGCGAATAATACGGTGCGGGTTTCTGATGCTTTTATGCAGGCTGTTGAGACGGATGAAAGCTGGGATCTTATCCGCCGAGTTGATGGAGCTGTTGCGAAAAATGTGAAGGCCCGGGACTTATGGGAAAAAATTTCCCGCGCAGCTTGGTCGAGCGCGGATCCAGGGGTTCAATTCCATGATACAATTAATGACTGGAATACGTGTCGTGTGTCGGGACAGATTAAAGGCTCTAACCCGTGCTCGGAATATATGTTTTTGGATGACACGGCTTGCAATCTTGCCTCGATTAATCTGATTAAATTCAAAACTAATGATAATCAGTTTGACGTAAAATCCTTTGAGCATGCTTGCGGGCTCTGGACAGTTGTTCTGGAAATCTCGGTTATGATGGCGCAATTTCCGTCAGAAGCTATTGCTAAACGGTCCCATGAGTTTCGTACCTTGGGTCTGGGCTACGCCAATATTGGCGGACTTCTTATGTCTTGTGGTATTCCCTATGACAGTGATCAGGGCCGGGCCGCAACCGCCGCAATAACGTCACTCATGTGTAGTGCAGCCTATGTGACCTCAGTTGAGATGGCGAAAGTTTTGGGCGCTTTCCCGAAATATGCCAAGAATGCCGAGCCGATGATGCGGGTTATTAAAAATCACAGGCGTGCCGCAGAAGGTGATGTCTCATATGAGGGGCTGGCACATCCACCTATGCCGCTTGATCATAACCTTTGCCCTTTTGATGGTGTTGCGCAACGCGCGGCTAAATTGTGGAAGCGTGCGCAATCGGACGGGGCTAAATATGGTTTTCGAAACGCGCAAGTCACTGTGTTGGCACCGACAGGTACGATTGGCTTGGTCATGGATTGCGATACAACGGGTATTGAACCAGATTTTGCTTTGGTGAAATTCAAGTCGTTAGCTGGGGGCGGTAATTTTAAAATTATAAATCGATCCGTGCCGGCTGCGCTCAAAGCATTGGGTTATAAGAAAAAGCAAATCGACGAGATAGAGACATATGCTCTGGGGTGCGCCACGCTTAAGGGTTCACCAACAGTCAATCATACAAGTCTCAAAGAGCGCGGCTTTAGCGATTATGAAATCGAAAAAGTCGAGATAGCCGTAAAAACAGCTTTTGATATTCGCTTTGCTTTTTCAGTGGCAAATTTGGGTGAAGATTTTTGCAAGCATGGACTAGGGCTTTCAGATGAGCTTCTTAGCAAACATAGCTTCGATCTCTTGCCAGCTATAGGATTTACGTCTGAGGAGATAGAGGCCGCTAATATTTATGCCAGCGGGGCGATGACAATCGAAGGCGCACCGCATATTAAGGATGAGCATTTACCAGTCTTTGATTGCGCAACCCCGTGTGGGAGAATAGGGACGCGTGCATTGTCAGCTCGGTCTCATGTCTTGATGATGGCGGCTGCGCAGCCTTTTATATCCGGCGCAATTTCCAAGACGGTCAATATGCCTGCGGACGCCAAAATAGGGGATTGCGGTAGCATTTACGAGTTGGCTTGGCGCTCGGGTCTTAAGGCCATTGCGCTTTACCGCGACGGATCAAAACTGTCACAACCTCTTAACAGTGCGATATTTAATGATCTTGATCTGGATGTTCTTGAAGAGGCGATAGACGCTCCCTCAGCTACAAAGGCGGCCACAGCGGCGGAACGTATTGTCGAGAAAGTCGTTGAGCGCGTCGTAGAAAAACCTGTTGAGCGCTACCGTCTGCCGGACCGGAGAACAGGCTATATTCAGAAAGCCTCTATCGGTGGCCATAAAGTTTATCTTCACACAGGTGAATTTGCCGATGGTCGATTAGGCGAGATATTTATCGACATGCATAAAGAGGGCGCGGCCTTCCGTTCATTGATGAATAATTTCGCCATCGCGATTTCAATAGGCTTGCAATATGGCGTGCCGCTTGAAGAATTTGTAGAAGCCTATGTCTTTACCCGCTTTGAACCATCAGGTCCCGTCACAGGGAATGATAGGATCAAGTTCGCCAACTCAATTTTGGATTATATATTTCGCGAATTAGGAATATCTTATTTAGCGTGGAATGATCTCGCTCATGTCAATCCAAATGACGAGCCCCCTGATGCTTTGGGTAATGGTGAAGCAGAACGCAATCCGGCGCCTGCAATATCAGATGAAGATGATGGACAGCTCATGTTACCCGGCTATTCCAAAGGTTTTAATCGGCAGGCCATTGGTGAGGGCAATGTTTTACAATTTGCCCGTCGTCGTAACGATCCGGATGTCATTGAAGATTTACCCGAACAAGAGAAGATTGCCAAAGAGGACGCAAAGACAGCTTCAAAAGTCGGCGGAAGCTTAAATGTAAGTGATCAGTCAGCGCAAAATGCTAGATTCCAAGGATATACGGGCGATAGTTGTACTGAATGCGGACATTTTACCTTGGTTCGTAATGGAACCTGTCTGAAATGCGACACCTGTGGTGCCACGACAGGCTGCTCCTAACTGCAAGTTAATGTATTTTGACTCGCGCAATGTTCTCGACTGTTGTATAAAAATAGAGAAATGGAGTTTCAAATCCTACAAAAGCTAACAGCTGCGATGGTTGTTTTGGTGGCGACGCCGCTTGCGGCGTTTGCCCAAATTCCTGTTAGCGCTGGTAGTTTGCACACGTCATCGGGTACATGTGCCGCCTGTGACTTTTCTGATAAAGTAATACCGGGCTTAACTATCCGTAATTCGGATTTTTCTGGATCCATGTTTAACAGATCGAACCTTTCAGGTGGTGAATTTCATAGCTCCAACCTGTCGAACACGCATTTTCGTCGAGCTTTCCTTGCGCGCGTCACGGGAGAAGCTGTTAATATGGCCGATTCACGTTTGCAGGACGCCACATTAACGGAAGCCAAAATTAATCACTCCACGCTGAGCAAAGCTAACTTAAATCGTGCTTATATGGATCGTGGTGAATTTATTGGAACAAATTTTAATCAGGCCGATCTTACAAGCGCCTCGGCAAGGCAAACAAATTTTGAAGGCTCGAACTTTATTGAAGCCAGGTTAAATCATGCAAATCTTGAAGGTGCGAAACTTGATAAAGCCATTTTCCACAAAGTGAAATTTGGCTACGCAAGACTTAAAGACGCGTCCATGCTGGAAGCTGACTTGTCGTGGGCTGATCTGTCCAATGTAAACGGGATAACTCAAACGCAACTTGATGTGGCCTGCGGAAATGCGGCTACACGTTTGCCAATTGGATACTCAGTTTCCTATTGTTCTGAAATATTATCGCCGGATAATATGCCTCTTTTAGGGCAAGTTGATCCCCGCCATGAAAAAGCCGCTAAGCGGCTTGAACGGGCTGTTGAGCGGATTGAGAAATTATTGAATAATCCCCCTGATTCAGACAATAAATTGCGCAAGGAATTGCAAAAAGCCCATGCTGACTTAGTCTCTGCCCGTCGTGATTTTGCAAACTAAAGCGATTGTCGTTTGAACGAAAAGGCCTTTAAGCTTTTTTATCTTCCACAGGTACCAATTTCAAATGCAGCTCCTTTAACTGAGCCGGTTCGGCCTCAGCGGGCGCATTCATCATCAGGTCTTGCGCATTACCATTCATTGGGAAAAGAATAACATCACGGATCGTGTTGGTTCCGGCTAGCAGCATCACAATACGATCGACACCGGGCGCTATGCCTCCGTGAGGCGGGGCACCATGTTTAAAAGCGTTGATCATTCCTGCGAACTTATCATCGACAAAGGCTGCATCATATCCAACCTTCTCAAAGGCTTTATACATGATTTCGGGTTTGTGATTTCGGATCGCGCCTGAGGATAATTCCACGCCGTTACAGACAATGTCATATTGATAGGCGAGGAGGTCGAGTTGTTTTTCTTTTGTGTCGGCCGCTTCTAGGGCTGCCATTCCGCCTTGGGGCATAGAGAATGGGTTGTGAGAGAAATCAAGTTTATCATTGTCTTCGTCCCACTCATACATGGGGAAATCGACAATCCAGCAAAATTTAAAAATGCCGTCTTCAAGTAAATCGAGCTGCTCTCCAACACGGTTACGAGCCGCGCCGGCTAGCTTATAGGCGGCCTCTTTTTTGCCGGCGCTAAAGAAGACGCCGTCGCCAGCTTTCAAGCCTGTTGCCTCCAAGAATTTGGCAAGATGATCGGCTTTGAAATTTTTCAATACTGGGTCTTGCGAAGAAATAGTTCCGTCCTCTTCACGAATACGGGCATAACCCAGACCCGGCATTTGCATTTCTTTCTTGGCCCATTTGTCCATTTCATCAAAAAACTTACGAGATTGACTATCCGTTGCTCCGGGTGCTGGAATTGCGAGAACCTTGCCGCCACCTTTTGTGATTTTGGCAAAAATACCGAATCCGGTCAGGCTTTCATCGGTGAAGAAATCTGAAACGTCCACAAGCTCAATCGGGTTACGAAGATCGGGTTTGTCAGACCCATATTTTTTCATAGCCTCACGGTAAGGAATACGCGGGAAGGGAGTTGTGACTTTACGGCCATCGGCAAACTCTTCAAACACGCCCGCCATGACAGGTTCAATGGCTTGGAATACATCTTCTTGTGTCACAAAACTCATCTCAACATCGAGCTGATAAAATTCACCCGGGGAACGGTCGGCACGTGCGTCTTCGTCCCTGAAACAAGGTGCGATTTGAAAATAACGGTCAAAGCCAGAGACCATGATAAGCTGTTTAAATTGTTGCGGGGCCTGTGGAAGCGCGTAAAATTTACCCGGGTTCAAACGAGACGGTACAAGAAAATCCCGCGCGCCTTCCGGAGAGCTCGCTGTTAGAATTGGCGTTTGAAATTCAGTGAAACCACCTTCAATCATGCGGCGACGAATGGAGTTAATGACTTGACCGCGAAGTAAAATGTTTTTGTGCAAGGTCTCGCGTCGCAAATCCAGATAACGATATTTCAGGCGGATATCTTCAGGGTATTCTGGCTCACCAAAGACAGGTAGAGGCACTTGTTCCGCCCGGCTTTCCATGATCAGCTCTTTGGCATGGAGTTCAATTTCACCTGTATCAAGATTGGGGTTAATGGCCTCTGCGTCACGCGCCATGATTTCACCTGTGACTGTGATAACGCTCTCTTTCGGGGCACGCTTTACCGTTTCGTAAAATTCGGCTCCCGCATAAACTACGACCTGCGTCAGACCATAATGGTCACGTAGATCGATAAAGAGCGCATTGGCGTGCTCACGCGTATTGTGAATCCATCCGGATAATTTCGCTGTTTCGCCAGCATTGGTTGCGCGAAGTTGCCCACAGGTGTGGGTTCTGAAAGCGTGCATGAGTTTCTCCATCATTTACTGCGGATCGGATAAACTGTCCGACGCAGCGTTTCACACGATAGTATTGAGGCGGGATTAATGATTGTGCATATCAAGTCAAGTTTGGATTTTAAAACCTGCTCAATTACGACCCAAGTGAAGCTTTACGTCGGTAGCCTTTTGGCGGCGGCGTTTCCGCTCCGCCTGCGAAACATTGTGCGATTTGCATCCATTTTTTCGCGGCTTCGCCGGTCGTCACAAGAGAGGTATCGGCGATATTACGGCATTGTGTGACGACTTGTGCAAAGCTTTCAGCACGACCCTCAACTTTGTTATCATTTTGCGGATTATTCCATTCCCAAATTACACCCGATGGGGCGGTCAAGCGTATATAAGGTTTAGGTAATATGGGCTCGAGGCCTCTAACTCTAAAGGACCAGCTATAAGTCGTGATGCCGATATGAACGACATTTTTAAGACGGTCTCCGTTTTGACGGTCCAGACCCAGCACGTCGAAAATAGCTTGTGCATGTGACCAATGTTCCATCTGACGCGCGATAATACATGATCTGACTGACATATCCGGACCCGCCCATTTTACGCGCGCTTCGGGATTGGCCATGGCAAAACGTTCACTCATTGCTGGGTAATAGTCCTGCCAGGCATCAAATAAATCACGTCCTGAAAGTCCGTTTAAATATTTGTCTTGTAGCTGTTGATGTGTGCCGCCTTGCGCTAAGCCGCCCATAGCATCTTTGATGTAGACCTGAAATTTTTCCGGATTATTTAGGGCATCATCTGCCGCGATATTCCAAAGATGGAGGTGACCTAAAATATCGTTGATAGTCCAGGCCTTAAAAAGCGTGCTGATCTCAAAATCTGAATCGGACTTATCCTCTAAAATTGCAGCGATGTTGTCACATTCGTCTTTAAAGTCATATGCGGCCTGCATGTCTACTCCATAAACAGCTATGTATCCTATCAGGCTTGATGATTGTGTATATTAAGTCAAGGGCGAGTAGGGTATAGTCGCTCTATGACGACTTATTTCGAGCCGATATCCTTTACACTTTGGGCAAAAGATAAGCATGAATTTGCTGAACAATTAGGTCAATCATTTCGAGAAACGGGGTTTGCCGTGATTTGCGACCATCCCGTGTCGGTGGATATCATTACATCTAATTTAGACGTGACGCGGGCCTTTTTTTCCTTACCGGAAAGCGACAAACTCAAATATCATGACCCAACTGGCGGAGGGCAGAGGGGGTATACGCCTTTTGGGACCGAGAATGCGAAAGGCCGTAAGGCCTATGACCTCAAAGAATTTTGGCACACGGGACGTCATTTAACCCAAGACTCACCCTTAACCCGAGACTCATCCTATCGAGATCAAATGATGGATACACCCGCCGTTGATACGGTTGCCGAGTTTGATTTTGTAACCCGTCGTCTTTACTCAGCTCTCGATGATTTTGGGGCGTTGCTCTTAAGGGCTGTGGCACTACATCTAGGACTAGACGAGGCTTGGTTTGATAGAAAAGTCGATGTGGGTAACTCCATCTTGCGACTATTGCATTATCCGCCTCAGACACGTGTCCCGCCGACAGGCAGCGTTAGAGCGGCGGCTCATGAAGACATCAATGTCATCACACTTCTTTTAGGTGCTGAAGAAGCGGGTCTTCAAGTTAAGCACCGCTCGGGTAAGTGGCTCAATGTGAATCCACCTGCGGGAACCTTAGTGATAAATTGCGGAGATATGCTGCAACGATTAACCTCAGGTGTTTTACAATCAACCACACATAGAGTTTTAAATCCAACACCAGAGCGGGCGAAATTTTCGCGCTATAGCTATCCGTTTTTTTTGCATTTCAACCCAGATGTTTTAATTGAAGCTTTGCCACAATGTATAGCTGAGGGCGGCACCGCCATGCCGCCTATAACGGCAAATGATTATCTGCATGAACGTTTGGTTGAGATTGGACTGGTTAAGACCTAGTCATATCCAATTAAAAAAGAGATGCACAAAGCTCTGCGATATGACGTCCATGCAAAGTTGGGGCTTGCAGCTGCTAGCTTACCCGCCTAAACGGCGACAATGGTTAAGACATCATCACCCATAATTGAGCGCAAGGCGCAAATGATCGAACGTCTGGCTTCGGGCTGTAAACCCAAGACAGATTGGCGTATTGGCACCGAGCACGAAAAGATTGGATTTTGCCTACATAAGAAAACACCTATTCCCTACACGGGCGGCATAGAAACTATTCTTGAGAAACTTCAGCGGTTTGACTGGGCGCCTGTTTATGAGGGCGAGAATGTCATTGCGCTCAAACGCGATAATGCGTCCGTGTCTCTGGAGCCGGGAGGGCAGTTGGAACTTTCCGGCGCGCCTCTTGAAAATGTTCACCAAACTTGCGGGGAGGTTAATCGCCACCTCCGAGAAGTCAAAGAGGTCGCCGATGAATTAGGCGCCGGGTTTTTGTCGCTAGGTTTTAGGCCTGTAACAAAGCTTGAGGATGTACCTGTTATGCCGAAAGGGCGTTATGGCATTATGCGAGCTTATATGCCCAAAGTTGGTACGCAGGGTCTTGAAATGATGTTTCGAACATGCACCGTGCAGACTAATCTGGATTTCGGCTCAGAGGCTGACATGGTCAAAAAACTCCGCGTGAGCCTAGCGTTACAACCCATCGCCACGGCTTTGTTTGCGAATTCACCTTTCATGGAAGGTGGGCTTAACGGATATAAGTCCTGGCGCTCGCGCATTTGGCTCGACACAGACGCAGATCGTACGGGCATGTTGCCTTTTGCGTTTGATGAGGGGTTCGGCTTTGAGCAATATGTCGACTACGCACTGGATGTGCCGATGTATTTTGTTTATCGTGACGGTGAGTATCTGGACGCCAGCGGCAAGTCGTTCCGCGATTTTTTAGACGGCAAGCTTGATGTCGTCCCGGGTGAAAAACCAACAATCGATGATTTTGATAATCACCTCTCAACGATCTTTCCCGAAGTCCGTCTCAAGACATTTCTAGAAATGCGCGGCGCGGATACGGGTCCTTGGGGGGAGCTATGTGCATTGCCTGCCTTTTGGGTTGGCTTGCTTTACGATCAAGCCGCACTGGATACAGCTTGGGATCTTGTTAAAGACTGGAGCGAAGCGGAGCGTGACCAACTGCGCCGCGATGTGCCAAAAATGGGACTACAAACGCCGTTTCGTGAGAAAACCATTCGTGAGCTTGCCGTCGCCGCGCTAGCTATATCCCGTGAAGGGTTAAACGCTCGTGCCCGATTAAATGGTCACGGCGAAAATGAGACGGTGTTTTTGCAGGAATTAGATAGCTTTGCGAAGACAGGGAAGTCTAATGCCGACCGTCTGATAGAAAAGTTCCAAAGTGACTGGGACGGCGATATTATGCGCGCCTATGAGGATTGCATTTACTAAAACGTATCCGAGATTTTTATACTTAAGAGTGGCCCCTCAAAACTCCGAACCCGATTGTCAATTCGATCAATGATCGGGTCGTTTCGAGGTGTTTCAAAAACTATCCGATCTTCTTGGTCTTCGGTCGGAATTATCGCTGAGAGTTCGACTTGGACTCGCATGCCCAATATATCTTTATGCTCAATAAACACGTCATTTAACCCGGGTTCGCGGTTAAACTGTGAGATAAGAAACGGATTAAAATTATCAGTCCGGTCTGACATATCAAAGCTGAAACCCCACGCCCAATCCGTATCAGGGATGTCATGTCGGAGATCAACTTCCCATTCAAACGACTCCGAGTTGCTAAACTGGCGGTCTATAAATGTGATGGGATCTGTGACATTTGATGTTTGAAATGACAGATTTGACCTGAGCTCCATTCCTTTAAGCCCGAATGGATCACCTTTAATTAAACTGTTCAGTTCAACACGTCCCAATTGCCCTGAGCCAATATTACCGATGGCCGTGTCAATGTCGCCATCTAACGTGTCTATCAAGACTTCGTCGATAAGATCGGAGAAGAGCTGCCCGGTTACGATGGCTTCTATGGTGTGTCCGCCTGAAAAAGCCTTATTGAGCTGAAGTGATGCTGACCAGTTTTGATCAGGTATCAGATTAAGATTAGTCTCTCGGCTATCGACTTCATCTTCCAAGGCTATCGAATTTGTAAAATCAAAAAAGTTTAGCTGACCGACTTCTCTTTCCAAATTCGCCGTTATTTTTAAACTATTATCATATTGGTAAGTCCCGGTTAGGCGGCCTTTCGGACGCCAAAACTCACGGCTGTTACTATCCGCTATGAGCTCGGAATATTCGACGCCCAGCGCTGTCTGAAGCGTAAACTTATCACTGAGTTGTCGCGTATGGGTAATGAATGCTTCGGCCCGGTTTTCCTCGATTTTCAACTCAGTAAGATCACCATCATTGGCGGGATCAAGGATATCAAAAAACTGATTTTCAATATCAAGGAAATTATAAGCGCCTTCCAGTGAGACTTGCCAATCCCGCCCCTTTTTGGGTGACCAGCTATACTCCGCCTTGGTTATAGCTTCGCCTTCGTCTGCGACTTGATTAAACTCGGATTGCTCGACCAATATATCATTTTCAAAATCGAAAAACCGTGATGTTGTCGGAGAGTGTTCACCTCGATAATAGCCAATGAATTTAAGTTTGCCGGGGCCTAAAGGGAAGAGATAATCTCCATCAATTTGCGCATTCCATTCATCTTCCCCGTTATTAAGACGTTCGACTCCGCCGCCGCTGCGATCCGTAATCGGGTCAATAATATCACGCGTGCGACGTACAATATTGACTTTATTATATTCCAGATTGAGGTTGGCTATGTGATTGTTTTCGGGCTTCCAGTTCAAATTCACGGCTGCGCCAGGGGCATCAATGTTAAACCGGCGAAAATGATCACGGACTTCAAAAGCCGTTCCGTCTGTATTTCGACGGGTCTCAGGACCAAACTGACCCAGCCGTCTCGATCCATTTTGAAGCTCAGCCGCCCAGGATAGATTGCCTTCTTGGCCGGATATTTTAAACTCAAAGTCGAATAGATCGGCTTCAAGTCGCGGGCGCCATTCCGGTTCCCATTCCCAAGAGCCTGATATGGATTGCTCAGATGAGGTAATGATGTCGACGACGAGACCCGACAGTCCTGGAATATCAAGACTCGTCCCGTCGACCAAGTTGATTTGGGTGACATTTGATGCGGGGATACGGTCAACTTGATCTCTCACATCGTCACCTTTGCCCGTGATTTGCTGGCCATTGACTAAAACATTGGCACCGCCTTGACCGAGACCACGGGCGTCATTTCCCCCTTCAAGTGTGAAACCTGGAACGCGCTGCACCATTTCCAGCGCAGTTTGTGGGGCGTATTGATCAAAATATGTTTGCTCAAAAACCTGACCTTGCCGGGATTGAGTATGACCCTTTGAAGAGACAGAAATAAGCATGCTTATTACGACTAACAGCGTATATTTATATTTTATATTCATTACGGTTGAAAGTTGAGCCAAATGGATTACTGGCCCCTTTGTTTTAAAAAGTCACACATGTCTAGCTATTAATAACACAAATAATCCTTGAGTGCTTGGGCTATTAAAGGCAGAAGGCCGGAAAATATAATT
>CAZPLJ010000055.1:0-1639 GCA_964587545.1 uncultured Caulobacterales bacterium
CGACCCTCACCTTGGCAAGGTGATGCTCTACCACTGAGCTACGCCCGCTCATATTTGCGTAACAGTCTGTAGCCAGACCGTAGTAGAAGAGCCGCTATATGGCGGATAGTAGGCTGTCTATCAAGTATTCTTTTTTGTTCACCTACAATTTTTGGAATATTTTTTACCATGGTGAAAATATGGGAGATTGAACAAGGAAACAAACCCATGTCTTAGAGAAAATTAAATCGTACCAAACACTCGCTGTAAAATTTGGCTCGTCCGCTTAGCTGGATTATCCCGGATAGCCTTTTCCTCAACAGCCATATATTTGAAAAGTCCGCCCATCCCGTAATTAACTCCGTGTTGAATTAGGTCTGCTTTGGCATTGGCGCCTAAATTAGGGCCGAAAGGAATAGCGCCTAACTGACCCGTCACATCATCTAATAATCGTAATGCGCCGGTATCATTTAATGCATTTTCCATGATCGGAGAAAATAAAGACGCCAGATGGGTGCTAGTCTTGTCCTGTAAATATAGGGTCGCGGCATTATCGGCTCCCTGTACGATATTAATTGCATCCGTAATCGAGAGCGAGGTAATGGCGTTGACAAAAATATCCTTAGCAATTGGGGCCGCTTTCTCAGCGCCGCGGTTAAGTTGTTGATGTAAATTATTTAACACGCCACCAAAGCCGAGCGGCTGGAGGAAGGATTGCACATCTTGGAGCACACGAGGAAGCGGAACGCGAATTTGATCATTGCCCCAAAATCCGTTGAGAATGCCAACAACACTGATGGCGTGGCCGACACCATTATTAAGAGCGGCTCGAATGCCTTGTGCAGCTTCGGCTTGTGTCAAGGGCCCCAAGCCGCCTAAAATTCCTTCCAAAACAACAGGGTCGATGGTTTCACAGGCCGAAAGGGATAGTGCGGGAAGTCCAAAAATTACAAAACGGCGATCATAGGTCATAACGGGTCTCCTTTTTTTTCAATGCTAACGGAAATAAACGCTATTAAACAAGGGCTCTTGTCAGTCTCCGCACAATGACTGGATGACGGATCAAAAGAAATTTACTGGATTGCCACAGGATTTGCTTTAATATGTTACGGAATAACCTAGGTGTGATATGAAGTATTTAACAACAACTATTCTGTGTGGCTTAGCAATCCTTTCGGGGTGTTCAGAGAGCTCAAAGCCGGTTGAGGCTGCAGACCAAAGCAAAAATGTGGGTGAAGTTGTGGGGTCTGAAAAGGAGGCAGCCGCAGCCCAAGATCACGATCACCATGATGATGATCATAAAGATAGTGAACGTCACGACAATCATTCTGAAGATGACAGTGAACATGATGAAGATCATGAAGGTGACGGGATACGTCAGCTGGAAAGCCATGTGCATGGGGGAGCGTCTTTGGCTTTAGCGCTAGACGGAGAGATGCTTTCGGTTGAATTAGATAGTCCGCTCTTTAATCTCACCGGTTTTGAATATGAAGCCGTAACAGAGGCGGACAAAACGATCCTTCATGAGGCGGAAGAAACATTATCATCTCCTGGCAACGTCTTAATGTTTAATATGGAAGCCATGTGTCATCCAGCGCAAGAACGCTACGAAATTTCACTGCAAGATGATCATGACGACGATCACGATGACCATGATGAC
>CAZPLJ010000055.1:1739-5057 GCA_964587545.1 uncultured Caulobacterales bacterium
GATGACCATGATGACGATCACGCGGAAGATAGCCATAGCGATGCCATTCTTAACTACAGCTTTAATTGTAAATCCCCGGATAAGCTTGAGTTTATGTCTACTGAGCTTTTTGCCTTGTTTCCAAATATGGAAGACTTAGAGGTGATTTATCTAGGACCGACTTTACAAATTCAGGGGGAGTTAAGCCCTGCAAACCACACATTAAAACTTAGGCGTTGAGGATATAATGCGACGTATTTTAATCAGCGTGGCTGTAGCCACGAGCCTTCTGACAGCCTGTCAAAGTTCAGAAACAGATGGAACTAACTCGGCGGCCTCGCAAGCGGAAGCAATGGTCATTGCTTGGGAAGACCTAATGCCGGTCGGAGAAGAAGCGCGTCTGGCTGAAATGTATACCAATTATTATGAAGAGCTGGAAGGTCGGATGCTGGAAGGCCAACAGCGTTTACTGGACGCGGCTGGTGACGGTTCCGGATTTGGCCTTTCGTCTATCGCCGAAGGAAGCGCTAACGACACGATGGAACAAATCGGCACCTTTAACGTTGTTGATAGCCTAAATGATGTGAAAGTCCGCATTCCGGGCTATGTGGTACCACTGGATTTTAGCGCCGCGTCTAAACATACGGAGTTTTTGCTCGTACCCTATTTCGGGGCTTGTTTACATACCCCTCCCCCACCGCCAAACCAGATTATCTTTGTTAAGGCCAACCCGGCCGTCGAAATCACAAATATATATGATCCCTTTTGGATCGAAGGTGTCATGAAAACGGGAGAGTTTAATTCGAACTTGGGTGACTCTGCTTATGAAGTCGATTTGACGCTGATCAAACCCTATGAATACTAAACCCGTCTTAGGGCTAAACCAGGTAAAATTTGGGTGGCAAGTAGACACCACGCTCATAAATATAGACAGACTTGAAATTGCCCAAGGTGAAAGCCTGTTTCTTAGAGGGCCCAGTGGATCAGGTAAAAGCACACTTTTAGGTTTGATAGGCGGGGTTCTTAAGCCGCAATCAGGCAATATTTATATTCAAGGAGAAGATATTGTTTCCAAGTCATCGGTTCGCCGGGATCAAATTCGGGCGGACCATCTCGGGATAATTTTTCAACAATTCAATCTACTTCCTTATTTGAGCGTGATGGCAAACATCACCATGCCCTGTCGATTTTCAAAAATACGTCGAAATAAAAGTAACAAAAATTTCTCCTCGCCAGAAAATGAAGCCAATGATATGATCCATAAACTTGGCTTGCCTAATAATGTGTTCGCCACGCCCGTGCGGGAATTAAGCGTCGGGCAACAACAAAGGGTGGCTGTTGCGCGTGCGTTAATTGGCGGACCCGACCTTATCATAGCCGATGAACCGACCTCTGCTCTTGATAGTGACAACCGGGATAAGTTCATTGAGCTGTTAAATGCCCAACGCGAACGCTTTAACACAAGCCTCCTATTCGTTAGTCACGATGCTAGCCTTGCCAAACACTTCGATCGCATTGAAAACATAGAGCGGTTAACTCAAACAGAACCACAATCCGCATGAGAGGCCTCCCGATATTTTCATTGGCATTAAAGTCACTTCTGGCGCGTCGGGTGACAGCCTTTTTGACGATTATTTCCATTGCCACGGCCGTATTTTTATTCGTCGCCGTGGAAAATCTTCGTCAAGGTGCCCGGCAGAGTTTTGAGCGCACCATCACGGAAACGGATCTTATTGTCGGGGCACGCTCAAGCTCAATCAATCTTGTCCTATATTCTGTTTTTCAGATTGGAGATGCGACCAATAACATAAGCTGGGAAACCTATCAGGATATAAAAAACCGATCCGATATCGCTTGGAGTGTCCCGATAAGTTTGGGGGACTCTCATCGCGGTTACCGTGTCATAGGCACGACACCGGATTATTTTACGCATTATAAATATGCCGATAGCCGGCATTTGGAGTTTTTTGACGGGCAGGTTTTTAATGATCTTTTTGATATCGTACTTGGCGCACAAGTCGCACGTGAGCTTGGCTATGAGGTGGGAACATCTCTAACACTCTCCCACGGGACAGGCGCAGCGAGTTTTTCCCAACATAAAGACAAACCTTTTATTGTTAGCGGCGTCCTCATGCCAACGGGGACCCCGGTAGATCGGTCCGTATTAGTGAGCTTGCAGGCCATAGAAGCTATCCATGAGGGGTGGCAAAATGGAACCGCGACGCCCTTAGCCCGACTAGCCACACCGGAACGGCTCAGGAAAATGAGACTGGACCCAAAAGGCATTACGGCCGCCTATCTTGGCGCAACCTCCCGGGTTCGTACACTGAAAATACAGCGGGATCTTAACAGTTATAAGTCAGAGCCCTTACAAGCCGTGATCCCCGGTGTGGCTCTAAGTCAGCTCTGGAATATGATGTCCACGGTGGAGCGCGCACTCGCGATAGTCTCCGCCTTTGTGATAGCGGTGGGGCTAATTGGAATACTCACCTCAATCCTGACAAGTTTAAATGAAAGACGTCGAGAGATGGCGATATTACGGTCAGTCGGAGCCCGACCCCGCCATATCGTTACGCTACTTGTCAGTGAGGCCGCCGCCCTTGCTTTTATCGGGGCGATGCTTGGCGTCTGTATACTTTACGGGGCAAGTTGGGTCCTAAAAGGATTTCTGGAAGCCCGATACAATATGAGCGCTCTTAGCCTTACGCCAAGCTGGTTTGATATTGGCGTTATAGGAGGTGTAACTATTATCGCCGCCATATTAGGTTTGGTCCCTGCCCTGCTTGCACTTAAGCGATCACTGTCAGACGGTTTAAGTGTAAAGTTTTGATTTTAAGGGGTTTCGGTTTTCTCGAGAGACGTTTCGCTTTTTGCTAATTTTTCCGCATCCGTTTTTTTCTTCTCTATACGCATTTTAGCAATATCAGACGCACGGGACGCGATTTTAGAGAAAACGGGCTTTTTTTTCACGGTATCACGTTTTGACGCGATGGGTGTAAAACTAAACGTCTTTTCGCTGTCATCATAGCTCGATGCCTGGTCGACTTTATAGGGATCCCACGTTCCAAACGGGCTACCAAAGCCGGCTCCGTGAAAATCGCAAGCCAAAGCGGGTGCAGTAAAGCTAAAACTCGCCAGAGCGGTTATGAGAATAAGTTTCTTCACTATATTGTATATAGGTGACGCACCGCTAAAAGTCAAAAATTGAACGTATATCTACAATTTTTACTTTTGGCGTGTTTAACAAATCCCTTTTTATCGGGTATCTGGGCAAAATTGACAAAGTAGCCGCTGACTTTTTAAGCATTTATGTTTGCAAGTGATTAAACACTTACAACA
>CAZPLJ010000055.1:5157-15016 GCA_964587545.1 uncultured Caulobacterales bacterium
CTCTAATCATCTTAGTCGACTCTGAGCGCGTCCGCCGCTATAGGCGCCCCATGACAGATTTATCACAAAATATCTGGGATGTGATTATTATTGGCGGCGGGCATGCCGGCTGTGAGGCCGCAGCCGCCAGCGCTCGCATGGGGGCCAAAACACTATTGTTGACCCATAAAATTGAAACTTTAGGGGAAATGTCCTGCAATCCGGCCATTGGTGGATTGGGCAAAGGCCAGCTCGTGCGCGAGATTGACGCCATGGACGGCGTGATGGGCAAGGTCACGGACGCCTCCGGGATACAGTTTCGATTGCTTAACCGCTCTAAAGGGCCAGCCGTGCGCGGGCCTCGCACCCAATCTGATCGCGGACTTTACAAAATTGCTATGCAGGAAACATTGTTGGAGTACCCGAACTTAACCGTCGTCGCACAGCCCGTCGAAGACCTGATTGTAAAAGGCGGCTCTGTCGCTGGCGTCATCACAGCCGATGGTCGCGAGTGGCATACAGAGCGGGTTGTCCTCACAACAGGAACCTTCCTTAAGGGCGTTATCCATATCGGGTTTGAAACCACACCAGCCGGACGACATGGCGAAGCCCCCTCTATTGGCTTGTCAGATCGACTTTACGAGCTAGGTTTTGATATGGGGCGGCTCAAGACAGGAACACCGGCAAGACTCGCCTATGACAGTATCGACTGGGATGGATTAGAGATGCAGCCCGCCGATGACGAACCCGTACCTTTTTCATTTATGACTGAGCGGATTAAAGTGCCTCAAATTGCTTGCGGGATTACCCACACAACGCAGGAAACCCACGATATAATCGCAAAAAACATAAATAAATCAGCGGTTTACGGCGGTGGTATATCCGGGAAGGGTCCGCGATATTGTCCATCCATTGAAGATAAGGTTGTTCGTTTTGAGGATCGGAACCGCCATCAGATATTCCTTGAACCGGAAGGCCTACCGGGCAGTCCAGATGGACAAGTGATTTACCCCAACGGTATTTCAACCTCCCTGCCCGCAGACGTGCAAGATGCTTTCTTGCGCTCTATTCCGGGCTTGGAAAATGTAGAAATTCGGCGGCACGGATATGCGATCGAATATGACTATGTCGATCCGCGCGAATTGCGTGCCACATTGGAAACCAAACGCCTCCCCGGGCTTTATCTTGCCGGACAAATTAACGGCACAACGGGATATGAAGAAGCCGCCGCACAAGGCTTGATGGCGGGCTTAAACGCGGCCTTAGCCGCAGGCGGATCACCCCCCTTCGTGCTGGACCGCTCGCAAGCCTATATTGGCGTAATGATCGACGACCTCATCACACGCGGTGTCACAGAACCTTATCGCATGTTTACCTCACGCGCGGAATATCGCCTCATGTTACGGGCCGACAATGCAGATTTGCGCTTAACGCCTCTGGGTATGGATATCGGAGCTGTAAAATCTGAGCGCGCTGAGAGCTTTGAAAGAAAATTACAGATATTAAAGGCCGCGGGAGAGCGCGCCCAAGCCCTGTCTGCAACGCCAAATGAGCTCGCCAAACACGGCCTTAAAGTTAGCGGAGACGGTGTGAGACGTAATGTGCAAGATCTTCTGGCTTATCCCAATATAAAATTTGAGCAGCTTATACCCATTTGGCCAGAATTAGATGGGCTACCAACATATGCCAGAGAGCATTTAGAGACCGAAGCGCTCTATAAAGGCTATATAGAGCGACAAGCGCGCGATGTAGACGCCTTCCGGCGCGATGAGGGGCTCAGACTGCCAGACGCCCTAAACTATGCTATAATTGGTGGCATTTCCAATGAGGTAAAGGAAAAGCTTAAGGCTGCCAAACCGGCTACTTTGGGGCAAGCCTCCCGTATTGAGGGCGTTACACCGGGCGCTTTGACGGCGCTTTTAGCCTATATCAAAAAAGCCGGATAATGTTTCACGTGAAACATTGGCATTGAAATTATGTTTTACAGCTTAGAAGACTTTGCGAAAGACACAGATGTTTCACGTGAAACATTGGATCTTTATCAAGCCTGGCTTGAATACCTTTTCAAATGGAACGCCAAAATAAACCTTGTGGCTCCCAAAAGCATAGACGACTTTTGGCAACGGCACGCTTTGGATAGCTGGCAGATTACGAAATACATTCCTCAGGACATTAAAACGGTCGTAGATTTTGGCTCTGGTGCCGGATTTCCGGCATTAGCCATCGCAATCGAATTTAAAAACCGCGGGGCAGGGGACGTCACACTATTTGAATCCGTGGGCAAAAAGGCCAATTTCTTACGAACCGTCATTCGAGAGTTGGATTTGCCCGCAAATGTGACGGCAGACCGCATAGAACAGATCACAGCCACTCCCACCGACCTCATAACTGCGCGAGCCTTCGCACCCTTAGACAAATTGCTTAAATATGCTGAGCCATTTTGGAAAGACGACACGATAGGACTTTTCCACAAGGGAGAAACTATTGAACAGGAATTGACCTCGGCACAAAAAACGTGGCATTTTGATAAAGAAGAGATTCCAAGTCTCGCAGCGGAAAACTCCTTTATTTTAAAGGTAGAGCATCTCCGTTTAAAGACATGATTTATTAGGACTAACATATGGCAACATCCGCACGCAGCATCGCGATTGTTAATCAAAAAGGCGGGGTTGGCAAAACCACAACAACCATCAATCTCGCAGCCGCTCTTACCTTACGTGGAAAAACGGTATTGCTCATCGATCTCGATCCCCAAGGTAACGCGTCTACCGGATTGGGCATTGGCAAGAGTGCTCGCGATATTACCCTTTATGACATTTTAGTTGATGGCGTTGAAGTCAATGAAGCCATCCTAAATACGGGCGTTCCAGGGCTCTCTCTTATTGCTTCGCATATAGACTTATCTGCTGCAGAATTAGAAATTGGAGAAGAGACAGGACGTACAGGCCGCCTTAAGAAAGCTCTCGACACGGTGCGATCTGATTATGATTATATATTGATAGACTGCCCGCCCGCACTGGGTCTGTTAACCGTTAACGCTCTTGCAGCGGCCAACTCCGTCTTAGTCCCACTGCAGTGCGAATTTTTCGCGCTTGAAGGTCTTTCGCAACTTTTAAAAACGATCGAAATGGCTAAGAGCTCTATCAACCCCAACCTGTCTGTCGAAGGCGTGATGCTGACAATGTATGACATTCGCAACCGCTTATCTGCACAAGTTGCGGAAGATGTTCGCCATCACTTAGGGCGCGCCGTTTTTAAGACTCTAATCCCTCGCAACGTACGGGTCGCGGAAGCGCCATCTTTCGGAAAACCTGTGATGATGTATGACTCTCGCTCGGCCGGCGCGGTGGCCTATATGGCCTTAGCGGACGAGCTATTAAATCGACACAAATCATAATGTTTTCAATAGGTTAGGCAATGCCCAAAAATAAAAATAAAAGAAAACGCGGCTTAGGACGTGGTCTATCCGCTCTCATGGAAGACGTCCGAATAGATGATGTTATAGAAAAACCGACCAAGGACACCCCTAAAAGTCCGTCCGACTCTCAAAAAACACCAACGCCAAGCAAAAATAAGAATGGGTTGGAATCCCAAGAAACCCCAACCAATATTACCGCACTCGCTGATGCGCCAGTCAAACTCTCCGAGCCCAAAACAGGAAAAGGGGTTACATTTGTTGATTTAGGCTCCTTGTTCCGCAATCCGGAACAACCACGTCGCCACTTTGATCCGGGTCAATTGAACGAACTTGCCGAAAGTATCCGTAAAAAAGGTATCCTACAGCCTATATTAGTACGGCCTATTCCCGATAAGAGCCTTCATAATAAACCTGTCTACCAGATTATTGCCGGGGAACGTCGATGGACCGCAGCCGGTATGGCCGGTCTTCAAGAATTACCTGTCTTTATACGCGACATCACCGATGAAGAGGCATTGGAAATCGGCGTCATCGAAAATGTACATAGGGCCGACCTAAACCCCATGGAAGAGGCCATGGCCTATAAAGCTCTAACCACGCAATTCAGTCGTACGCAACAAGAGGTTGCAACAGCTGTTGGTAAGAGCCGTACCTATATCACCAATATGATGAGGTTGTTATCTTTGCCGGAAACTGTCCAAGATTATTTGGCGGAAAACAAGCTTTCAATTGGTCACGCTCGCGCAATTATCGCGGCTCCAGATCCCGAAGCCTTGGCAAATATCATTATCGATAAACAGTTTTCGGTGCGCGATGCTGAGAATTGGGTTCGGAAACTTAAGTCTCAACAAAATACGAAGGAAGGCCCGTCTGTCCGTGAAAAAGACGCCGATATTCGTAACTTAGAAAACGACCTCGTGGACGCTTTAGGTCTCGCCGTCGATATAAGACATAAGGGCCCACATGGCGAATTACGCCTCAAATATAAAACAGTTGAACAATTGGATGAGTTAATCCGAGTTTTAAAGCCGCAATAATTTCAACTTTGATCCACAAAAGGGTTATATTATTGCACATTAAATCTTATGAGGGTCACCCTACCTCTATCGATGACCGCATCGCCGTTTACGGTTTTGGGTGTAAATCGCTGACTCGATATGGCTTTCATTGCAGCCTTTTCAAAATCGGATTTATAAATTTCGTCCCCGCCAAACTCTATTGACCCGAGACGTAAATTCTGAGCCCGGCCTTTCTCGGAAATATCATAGATTACTGAAACCGAAGCATCACTCTCAACTTTGCCTTTAAGCGCTGTACGCGGATAAGACACCCTGGCCGGTCGTGTCAATTTTACCTCCACAATTTCATCTTTAACATTCGGTCCAATAACTTTATCGCTTGGCAGGATTAGCGCAACTTCCTTTTGATCGGCATTGATGTCAGATGGCCCAGCCGAATGAGAAAGCTCATCCGACTCGGTCCGCGATCCTAGCGTGCTACCCGAAGAATTTGCTCCTAAATTATATGCAGGCGCTAAACTTATATCACTTGATATATCGCGTGATGACGGGGTTTCATTCCTTGGCGCATATAACCCGTTAAAATCTAGCAAATTGGCTACACTACCGGATAAATCGGCAACTTTGACTTCGGGCCGAGGGGCAGGCTGGGATTCTATTATTAATCTGGCTTTCTCTTGCTCTGCCACAGCATTTTTCAGAGTTTTAATGAAACTGTCTGAAAAATCATTATTAATAGGCAGGCCGTTTAACTCCTTATACACACGAACGGCTGATAGCGTCGCTGCATTTTGCATGCCGTCTATCTCACCAAAATAATATCCGAGATGAGCCAAGTCAGTTTGAACAGCCCGATTAGTTTCAGGATTATACCGACCAACATTTTTCTTTGAACGGGCCTTAGGCAAGGCTTTTGACTTTATTGCTGGGAGCGACCGTTTTGTTGATTTCGCTTTTGGCACCGACTCAGACGGGCTAGCTTCGACAATCGGATCTTTTTCCTGTTCTCCTCGAATGGTCAGTTTTGAATTTTCTTGTTCAACTTCAATCTTATCCGTGACTTTAACCTCTTCCACGACGTCTTTCGAAACCAGTGAAGACGCTTTAATGTCTTGGACAGGCAAGCTCACCTTTACAGGTAAAACCGTAGGCTTATGTTCAACTAGAGAGGCAATTTTGACAGGCTGAGACTTTGTCTTTGTCTTATACGCAAGCGCGGCTTTATTTCCTTGGTTAAGCGTCGTTTGCATGGCGCCTATCGCTAATATTGACCCGCAAGCGATACCTAGAAATAACCAACTATTTAAACGCATGCCAGATGATTTGCGGCGGTGTTTTTTTACTAGCTTTTCAGTGGGTATGACCGACGGAGAAATATCAATAATTTCAGCTGTTTGGGTAGGCTCTAAAGATTTGGCAACTCTCGTTTTTACAACAGAAGCCTTAGCCTGGGTCGGAGCCGTTTTAACCGACACTATATCTGTCGCTTTCTCTACGTCTAATTTTAGATCATTATTCCGCCCTAAAAAACGCCCAAAAAACCTAGGTTTATTTATTTCAATGTCCTTCAAACCGGATTCGTGTGTATCTTTCATCTCTTTTCCTGAAGCGATTTGCTCAGTTGAACACGTCGACAACAGTGACCGTATTTGTTCGACATCCTCTATGCTATCCAAACGCGCCAAACTCTCTTCTTGATGAATAAGTTGCGCGTCCAGCTTTTGAAGGTCGCGGCCGATATTGGCCATATCTGTCTTATAATCCGCTATTTTGGTTTCTTTTTGCGAAAATTCGCTTTTAGCAGTCTCAAGCTGTTTGCTTTGGTCCACAAATTTAGCTTGAACTTTTTGGATGTGGTTTTTTAGACCGCTAACGGCTGTTTCGTTGGATCTAATGGACTTTAACGCGATATCAGACTCGGTCACAATACGGGCTTGCCGTAATGAGAGCGACTTGGTTTCTTCTTGCAGGTCTTCGAGCGCCTTTAGGGCCTCAACTTCACGAGCCCTTGCGGCCTCAACCTCTGCCTTCATTTTCGCGTGCACGGATTGCGCCTTTGAAAGGCGTTTCACGACTTGGTCATGCGCATCTTTAATGTCTTGAGCAGAAGACTCCAAGTCTGTCTTTTTTTGATTGAGCTGTCCGAGTTCTGATTGGGCGAAATTGAGTGACGTTTCACTTTTGTCAATTTCTGATTTTGTGGCCTGAACAGACTGCTCTATCGACAAAAAATAGGATTGTTTGGCACTTAGGTCAATCTGAGCATCCTCAGCGTTTTCTTTTAGACGGGTTAATTCTCGGCTTTGAGATAAATGTGTATCCCGATTTGCCTCTATTTCCCCTAGGATAGCTTTGGCAGCATTTGACCGTTCTTTTTGCAGTAACTCCGCCTGCGCTTTTATTTTGGCTTCTTCTGCAAGGCGCACCTCTTCTGCCAAACGCTCTTCTTCAAGACGTTGTTCACGCTCTAATCGCCTTTGCTCATCTAATCGTAAACGTTCCGCCTCTTCAAAGGCCCGCGCAGCCCGTTCCATTTCCTCTATCCGCGCGGCTTCGGCTTTAAGCGCTTGATCAGCCTTACGAGCGGCCTCTAACGCCGCAATCTGTGCGTCTTCACGGGCCTTAGCCGCCGCCTCCATTTTAGTTCTATATGCGGCGGCGGCTTTTTCTGCATCGCGGGCGCGTTTTTCTGTCTCTTCTAATGAAATTCCAGCGTCATCCGCGCTGGTTTCGTCAATCTGTTTCAATTCATAATCGTCTTCGGTTTGCCTCTCTCCCCAGACTAAATGTCCGGTAAAATCTAGATCGGTACAACTTAACTCAAGACTATCCCCGGACTTGATTGCCCCCGAAAATTGGGACGGAATATCAATCACACCGTGATCACCCATATTCCGACACTCCAATAAGGTTACTTTTTCAGTATCCGTCCATCCAACTGGTGACAGCCATTGATTGTTATTCAGACAGAGTTTTACGAGGAGCTGATCACTTTCACACAAACGGTAAATTCTAAGCTGCGACGTCTCGTCTATTTGTTCGATGTCTATTTTATGATCTGTCATGATCTAACCCCACTGATTATGATGCTAGATCGAATAAAGCTCAGACGTCCTTCGCCGACAAGTCGCCGTTTCTGATGAACTCGGGATGACTCTGGACTTTATCCACACCGCAAAATGTGGATAAGTTTTGTTTACGCTTTTAAGCTCGTCTTGCCGCGTAACTAGCCAAAGCCAGTAAAAGCCTGCCTACAATCGCCTCTCCCGGTGCACCCGCCGATTTCACATCTTGTTCGGCGACTAAAGTTTGGGACAGAGCGCGTTGAAGGGCTTTACTTGGCCATATTTTCAATTGTTTCAAAAACAACCGTTCTTGCATACGAAACACCGGGGGTCGCAAAAACTTCATAGCACTCTCGGCGCGCTCACCCGACATCATATGTGTTTGTGCTTCTATTAGGCGCCCAATATGGCGTTGCAGACTGCGCAATATAACTGCGCTATTTATTTTTCCGGCTATCGCACGACGATAAGCATCATCAACTTTATGGGTTTGTCCGCTCATCGTCGACATAATAATCTCATCAATAGATGCGGCCCGCCCGCCAGAAGCGACCGCTTTAATGTCCTCAATACCGACCACGGCCCCCACATCATGCCCATCGCCCTTATATAAAAGCATTTTATCTATCTCTCTTCGAGATAAGGCCCGATCACCCATTAATAACGGGATCCAGAGATCCAAAGCCTCGGGTGTAATAGCAATATTTTTTGCATTTAGCGTTGACCGAACTAAGTTGGCAATGTCAGACGCATTATCGGCGTAACACCCTATTGCTACAAACTGACCGGCCGCTTCAAACGCTTTGCGCACGGCAGAACGCGGTGTCATATCACCTGCTTCAATAATCAATTTTGCGGCGGCTTTCCCCGGGTCGATGTC
This sequence comes from uncultured Caulobacterales bacterium, assembly GCA_964587545.1. GTDB lineage: Bacteria > Pseudomonadota > Alphaproteobacteria > Caulobacterales > Maricaulaceae > JACOMS01. The sequence goes on from CAZPLJ010000055.1 coordinate 13,519, forward strand.
CAATGCTTTTATGATTTTAGATATCGCGGCTCCATTGCGCTCATGATCAAGACGCAAGCGCACCAATCGATCATCTCCCAGCAAAGATAGCGCTGACATTTCATCTGCAAGTCGGGCAGGGTCACTGGATAAATCGTCAGCTGTTAATATCGTGGCGGAAAAGGCGTCTTCTGTGCCTCCCCATAATTTGATCAGGCTTTCAGAGCGCTCTTTGACTAAACCTCGATCTGGACCAAATAATAAAACGCCTATTATATCCGACGGCGGCGCTTGAATAAATTTTTCGGCTCGGCCACCTGTCAGTTTCATTGTTTGCTATAATAAGCGGCTAGACGAACCAAAAGATTATCTGCTGCTTCCCGCGCAACATTTTGGGTCGCGTTTTTTTCCGCCGCATCACGTCCAAATGGATCGCGCGGCGCTCCAAAAGTCGTGACTGCATTGACAACACCATTATCCAACACTTTACCGTCCGATGCTTCCAATAATTTATAGCGTACCGACACGCGGAGATCGAAACGGGTTGCCACATCGTCGGATGTCACCCCTATCCCGGGTCTAGAAAAGCGAGGGGATACCTCAAGAATATGCTTGGCACCTTGCGTACCCAGCCTATCAAAAAGTGATTGTTGAAGCCAAAACGCGCCTTCGTCATATTCAACGCCTTTAGGATCATTCAGTTTAACCTGAATATCACTAAAGGCTAAGCTCCCATCGGAGGCCAAGGGCGCATGCATAGGCGTGAAACCACACCCCACGAGAGTAAGTGATAAGGCAATAAGGATAAATTTCTTCATGAGGCCACTATATTCACAATTCGGCCCGGAACAACAATGACTTTTCGGACAGTTTGCCCCTCAATGCTACGTTTCACGGCCTCATCCGCCAGCGCTAAAGCTTCAACTTTATCTTTTGGCATATCTTTGGCTACCTGAATCTCTGATCTGCGCTTTCCGTTGACCTGTATCGGTAAGGTGACCATATCCTCAACCAACATAACGGCATCCACCTCAGGCCAGGCCGCGTGATAGGCTAGGCCGTCACCGCCAAGCTTTGCCCAGCATTCCTCAGCCAGATGCGGCATAAAGGGCGCAATCACACGGATCAAAATACCGAGCGCTTCTAATTTAGCATCTTCATTGCCTTTATATTTTTGTAAGGCATTGGTGAGCTCATAAATCTGCGCCACAGATGTATTAAACCGAAAGGCCTCAATTCCAGCCGTGATTTTATCCAAGGCTTGATGAGCTTTACGCTTCAAAGCCAACGCATCGCCGCTGACATTTTCCGCAACCGTTAAAGGATTGCTTCCTTCTGTTCCTTCAATAATGGCCCAAACCTTGTTGGCAAAACGCCACGCCCCGATGACACCGGCTTCTGTCCATTCCACGTCTCGGTCGGGTGGGCTATCCGACAAGACAAACCAGCGCGCGACATCGGCCCCGTAACCTTCTATAATGTCATTGGGGTCCACGACATTTTTCTTGGACTTGGACAT
>CAZPLJ010000056.1:0-14867 GCA_964587545.1 uncultured Caulobacterales bacterium
TTTCCCTGTTTTAAGATTTTGAGAGCTGTCTATAGGCGGTTTTAAGACCGTTATCGGTTTTTGGAGCAATCGGGCAACTCACCTGCCTTTTCTAACATTTATCGTAAGTATTTGATAACCTCTTGGATGGTACAATTTCCTATCAACTTAAAGGCTATTTATGGTAAATGCAGCACCAAATATGGCAGCTATTCACAACCCATTAGCTAAGCCTCAGCAAAGCGTAGATATTGGACGTGTTTTGTCGGTTGGATCCGCCAAAGCCATGGTGACGATTAACAAGAAAATAATTAGTGATAATAAACTCCATTTAGCCCAGCTTGGCTCCGTCCTTAAGATTGTAACGCACGACTCAATAGTGGTGACAATGGTATCGTCACTTGAAGTCGGTGGAATCGATGACGAAGGAATGCATGACGGTTGTGTCGCTCAGTTAGATATACTTGGCGAGATTACGACGAATAAGACAACGCTTCAGACCAAATTTTTCCGCGGTGTTCGAACATTCCCGGTTATTGGTGAGCCTGTCTTTACTATGTTTCAGGCAGAATTAGAGCTGATCTTTAATAGGGAGTCTGAAGCCTGTATCGAGGTTGGGCGTTTACAGCAGGATAATAATATCATTGCCAAGATTAGAACAGATGATCTCTTGTCAAAACATTTTGCAATTTTAGGGTCTACGGGCTCGGGTAAGTCTTGTACGGTGGCTTTGCTGCTACAGGCAACACTTGATGCCAATCCAAATGCTCATATAGTATTGTTTGATCCCCATAATGAATATTCGAAAAGTTTTGGTGACCGCGCCATGGTTATCAAAAATGAGAATTTGGATATTCCAATTTGGATGTTTAACTTTGAAGAAACTGTCGAAATATTAGCTAGCGAGATTGAGGATCAAGCCCGTGAAGAAAGAGAAATTCTTCACGATCTGATTCTCAAGGCTAAGCAGATGTTTGAAAGGTCAAAAACATCTAATGATGTTTCAACTCAGGCCAAGATTGAGGATATCGAAAAAGATCTGGCTCGTATTGGCGCTCACATTTCGCTCGATTCACCCGTACCTTATCGTATCAGAGACGTTTTGAAGCTCCTGAATCATTATATGGGCAAGCTCGAAAACTCCAATAATATACTCGCTTATAAACGTCTGAAGCGCCGTATTGAGATGCTGCTGAATGATCCACGTTACAAGTTTATGTTTCGGAACCAAGCAGCGCCTAGCAATATCGAAGATATTATGGGACTGATTTTCCGTTTGCCTGTGCAGGGTAAACCCATATCTATTTTGGATTTTTCCGGAATTCCGTCAGAATCTTTGAATATTGTCGTGTCCGTTATAAGTCGACTAGCGTTTGATTTGGCCGTTTGGAGCGAACGGCAAATTCCTATATTACTGGTTTGTGAAGAGGCTCACCGATATATTCCGGCCAATCGTAGTCTTGGATTCAATTCCACACGAAAAATCATTTCACGAATAGCTAAAGAGGGACGTAAGTATGGTGTCTCGCTCGGTATTATATCTCAGCGACCGTCTGAGCTGGAGGCTAATACTTTGTCACAGTGTAGTACGATATTTTCCATGCGCCTGAGTAATGAGGTCGACCAAGACTATGTTAAAGCGGCTGCGCCTGATGGAGCTTCAGAACTACTCAACTTTTTGCCGTCCTTGGGAACAGCAGAAGCTATGGTCTTTGGCGAGAGTGTGAATATGCCAATGCGGGTTATTCTGAATACATTAGCTGAAGAATATAGACCTCATAGCTCAAGTGCTAGCTTTACAGATTTATGGGCTCATGATGTGTCTTCGCCCGCAATGATGGCAGCCGTATTTGAAAATTGGCGGACACGGTCATTGAAACATAGAATTAAAGCATCCCCAGCGTCCCCAGCATCCCCAGCTGCCACACAGCAAGCTGCTCCAAGGGTAATGAAGGCCCCAACGCAAGGAAGACCTCTGAGGCGTCCCGCAAATACGCTGGGTCAGGCGCCTACCACAAGTTTGACACCGCCTCCGCAAACATCTCTGCATTCAATCCAAAGTTTGGAGGATGTGAAAAGGGTATTGAACGGTTCGTTTAACCAAAATATTTAGTTAACATATTTACAGCGGCCTATAACGAGGTTATGCGGCAGTATGTTTGCAAAAATTTATCAACCGACACCAAGTGCCATGCAGTCCGGACGTTCTAAGCGTTATTGGGTTTTAGAGTTTAGTCCTTCAGTAAAAGGGCAAATAGACCCTTTGACAGGAACTATGCGGTCTTCGGATATGCGCGCGCAACTTGATTTGAAGTTTCCGACGCTAGAGGATGCCGTCGCCTATGCGAAGGCTAACAAAATTCCGCATCGTGTCATGAAACCCAGGTCAATAAAACGGGTAAGTCGTTCCTACGCGGAGAACTTCGCATTTGACCGTAAGCATCCTTGGACACATTAATCCGAGATATATTGAAAAGGACCCTTAGCTCAACTGGATAGAGCAGCCGCCTTCTAAGCGGCAGGTTGCAGGTTCGAGTCCTGCAGGGTCTGCCATCATTAGTCAATCCACTCGTCCGTCATCCGTAACACTACGACAAATGACTTTTCGCCATATATAATTTCTTTCGCATCACCAACTCATTGGTAAAGCATTTTTTAATTCATACTCTACCAACCGCAGCTACGGTCTTTATTCTCTTCCTCAAGATAATCCATAACGGGACGGAAGTATTCGATTATTGCCGAACCATCCATGTCACGTGTTCCCGTAAATGCTTCTAGAGCATCTTGCCATGGTTTAGATGAGCCCATCTCCATCATAGCATTAAATCGCCGTCCAACTTCTTTATTCCCGTATATAGAACATTGATGGATCGGTCCCTGAAAGCCCGCTATATCACAGGCGGCTTTGTGGAATTGAAACTGGAGAATATAGGAGAGGAAATAACGCATATATGGCGTATTTCCAGGGATATGATATTTTGCTCCCGGGTCGAATGCGTCGGCCGGGCGATTATTGGGTGGGCGTAATCCTTGATATTCCTTGCGAAGGTCCCACCAACCTGAATTATATTCAGCCGGTGAGTATTCTCCTGAAAAGACACGCCAGCGCCATTGATCCATCATGATGCCAAATGGCAAAAAGGCAATTTTATCCATCGCTGTGCGCATTAATAGGTCAAGGTCTGCAGCCTCACTGGGCTTGTCCGCTTCATCAAGTAGCCCGATCTTAACAAGGTAATCCGGCGTAATGGATAAGGCTATCATGTCGCCAATAGCTTCGTGGAAGCCATCATTGGCGCCGTCGCGGTAAAAGATAGATTGATGCTTATAGGCGCGCTGGTAATAATTATGTCCTAATTCATGATGAATGGTTGAGAAGTCCTCGGCATTCTTCTTAATGCACATTTTAATACGAATATCGTCCTCGTTATCTATGTCCCAAGCTGAGGCGTGACAGACAACTTCACGGTCTTTTGGTTTTAGGAATAAAGATCGCTCCCAAAAAGTTTCTGGTAGCTCTTCAAATCCAAGCGAAGAAAAGAAGGCTTCCCCAATTTCTACCAATTCCTTTTCGCTATAACCCGCTTCCAAGATGAGTGGTGTTAGATCTACGCCTTTTTCTACGCCTTCAGGCTGAACCATATCATAAATATTGCCCCAGCTTTGCGCCCACATATTCCCTAATAAATCAGCACGTATGGGCTGATCGAGAGGCACTATCTCATCACCATATTCGTCGTTTAACTTAGCGCGTACATGACAATGAAGCTGGTCATATAACGGCTTAACTTGGCCCCATAACCTATTGGCTTCTTTCACAAAATCGTCTGCCGGCATATCGTAGCCGGCCCGCCATAGAGCGCCAGTGTCAGCATACCCCAATTCGCCAGACCCTTCATTGATTATGTTGACCATGCGTGCATAATCATCCTTCATCGGTGGGGAAACTTCTCGCCAGCCCGACCAAACCTTATTTAGCTCTTCGGGATCACGGGATTTTGCGATGATGTCCGATAAAGCTCCTAAGGGTAAGACCGCATCAGGGTAACTTTCATAGAGGCCTGAAAATTGCGGGTCTTCGGACTTATATTCAAATTTACCTGTTCCATAAGCAGAGTCTAAATCTGTCATAATTTTCGAGAGTTCTTCGGCCGCGCCTTCCCTTTCCGGGGCAGGGAAATTACTTCCTCTTTTCAGGCCGTCCATCTTTCTGGTCATATCAACAGGCAAGCTTAAATCATTAAATTTTTTGGCTTCATTAGCTAAGCGTGTTGATAGTTTCGCAAAATCGGCGCCGACTTTGGCCGCGAGGGCTTTAGTGTCGTGCGTTATAAAATTAGCGTTAATCCAATAAACATGGCCGGCATATTCGGAGAGTTCAGTGACTTCTTTTTCGGCTGCTTCGAGAAACTCTTTAGCATCTTGTAAAGTTGGCTCATTATCGACTTCAACTTCGACGGCATTGGGTTGAGTAGGTGCGGGTGAGCTTGTCGCTGTTTGAGTATCTTTGCAGCTAGTAAGTGACAATACAAATGTACTAGCTGCGACAAGAAAGAGTTTGCGCATTTTTATGTCCCTATCTTATTTGGATAAAACCTAAGTGTTATTCCTAAGCATGAATGTTTTTTCGTCAAGACATGTATTCATAGATGGAGCTAGACTTAGGGCGAATAGCGGGAGATGAGTGTGCAAAATAAATGCGGTCTTTTATTGGTAAATTTGGGATCACCAGATGCGCCTAACCCTGGAGCGGTGAGGAAGTATTTAGGCGAGTTTCTTCATGACCAACGCGTGATTGATACATCTCGTTGGATTTGGTGCCCGATCCTTCATGGAATTATTCTGCGAACCCGTCCAGCCCGCTCGGCAAAACTATATGCCAAGATTTGGGGGGACTTGAATGAAGAAGCTCCGCTCATACGAATTACTCGGGATATAGCCAGCGGTGTTCAAGCTCAGTTGCCAAATAATGTCGTCGTCGACATAGCTATGCGGTATGGTAATCCGTCCATTGCCGCAGCCATTGACAATTTAATGGCACAGGGATGTCGGAAAATTTCTATTTTGCCGCTTTACCCGCAATATGCAGGGGCAACAACCGCATCCGTATTTGACGGAGTAGCGAAAGCGATAAAGACCCGCCGGGATGTCCCCGAGATTAGATTGCTGCGTAATTATCACACAAACCCAGCATATATTTCAGCTCTCGCTAGCAGTATAGACGAACATCTCTCTAATCTGGACTTTGAGCCCGATATAATCTTGGCATCCTATCACGGTCTCCCACAGAAATATGTCGACTTGGGCGACCCTTATCAGTCTGAATGTATTGAGACGACGGACTTGTTGAGAGAAAAACTGGGTTTTGATGAATTTAAACTTAGAACAACGTTTCAATCCCGTTTTGGTCCCATGATTTGGTTGCAACCCTACACAGATAAAATGCTTGAAGCCTTGCCTTTAGAGGGGTTTCGGAAAGTAGCTGTTGTCACACCGGGTTTTGCCGCAGACTGTCTTGAGACATTGGAAGAAATTTCGATGGAAGGACGGGGAAGCTTTATAGACGCAGGAGGTACGCATTTTTCTTATATACCTTGCCTAAATGACCGTGCTGATCATATTTCAATGTTTGCAAATCTTGCGAAAGAACAGCTATTAGCGGGCTGGCTTGATAGCTAGCATAATTTCTTCTTCTGTCACGTCAGGATCGAGTACAAACTTAGAGGTAAGGGTTGCGTCCGCCATAGCCGCATATTCTTTAGCGCGAGACATGAGAAGTTTTGGAAAGCATTCCAATATGTTTTCGCTATCGGAAAGGTCAGGCTTAGCTTTAAACTGGCGTCCCCAAATCAAAGGTTTGGGGTTATCATAATATTCCCATTTTAGCCGCTCAAGGTCACTTGGTTCGGCCTTGATGTGGACCACGTAATATTTTTCTTTGAGAGCGCGCCGGATAGCCGGGTCAACGTAAATAACGCTGCCGGTTGTATCGAGTAAAGAATTGCCTTTAGTGGGCTTCATCGCTTTTTGTGTTGCGATTGCCTCTAATCGTATTAACTCTGCTTCTCGCTCGGCATAATCTTCTTCATAAGGTTGCCCCTGCCAGTCTGCTAAATCTTCCATGCTATCAAAGCCGAGGGATTCCCATATAAGCTTGTCGACCTCAACAAGCTTGAATTTATGAGATTTAGCTATACGCTTAGCCGTAAAAGACTTGCCTATATTGGACATTCCAACAAAGGCTAATTTCAGTTCTTTGTTTTCTAGGGCTAATCTAAAGTTTTTCGCTGATAGTTTCATTGCGCATGTTCTCCCAAATATTCCCTTAGTTCGTCAAGTGTTGGACCAAGAATATCCATGACTTTTTCTCTGTTCATGGCGGTTTGTAACGCATCCGGAAGCTTTATATCCTCTCGAAGGATGCGTTCCACACTATCAGCAAATTTGGCAGGGTGCGCAGTAGCAACGGTGACCTTGATGAACTCTGTATCAATATCTTTGGAAAACTCACGCATTCCCAGATGGCCAACAGCCGTATGTGGGCACATAACATAGCCGGTTTCCGCGTGAATTCGGCGCATATGACGCTCTGTTTGTTCATCCGAGAAAGACGCCCCCCAGCACACATCCTGCATGGCGGAATGACTTGATTTAAACAAATTTAGTATGCGTGGGAAATTATTTGGTCGTCCGATATCCATTGCATTGGAAAGCGTAGGGACAGAGTCACGGGGTTCATATTCGCCCTTTGCTAAATAATCGACAAAAGGGCAGTTGGCATTATTCGCGACAATGAACCGATCAATCGGCGCACCCATTTTGCGTGCGATTAGGCCGCCTGTTAAGTTGCCAAGATTTCCTGATGGGATTGAGTAGACAATAGGTAGACCGGGATGAGCCGCTTTAATTTGTAAGCTTGTCCAAAAGTAATAAAAGCTTTGCGGGATAACGCGCCCGACATTAATGGAATTAGCCGACATAAGATTATGTTTTTTAGATAATTTCCTGTCAGCAAATGCATCTTTGACCAATTGCTGACAATCATCAAAACTACCATCAACAGCAATGGCTCTCACATTTGCATGGCCTTCGCCAATCGTTGTGAGTTGTTGTTCTTGAACCTTACTAACTCCGCCTTTTGGAAAAAGTATAAATACCTGTATGCCCTCTTGATTGAGGAAGGCTTCTCCAATTGCGCCCCCTGTGTCTCCGGAGGTGGCGACAAGTATTGTACGTTTCGTTCCCTTTTGAGTGAGCAAATGTGAGCTAGCTCGTCCCATGAAACGTGCGGCAAAATCTTTAAAAGCTAGTGTCGGGCCATGGAATAATTCTAGAATATATTCGTTAGCTATCTCCGGTGTAGCTGCGTCTAGATGTATGCCTTCGAACGTTCTTATTGTTACAGGAAAATTATAAGCATCTTCGCAAATTTCATGAAGGGCTTCATCTGAAAAACGTCGGTCAATAACAAAAAATCGTGCGAGTTTTGCAGAACATTCGGCAAAACTCATGGCACCCATTTCGGCTGTTTGTTCTGGCGTGAACCGGGGGATAGAGTCAGGCATCCATAAGCCACCATCAGGGGCGAGGCTTGCCAAAAGCGCATCGCCAAATCTGGTTTTATGCCAGCGGCTTTTTAGCGAATAATAACCCAATTACTTATCTCCGTGCCGATCGACTAATTCTCTGATGACATCAGTGAGGGTTATATCTTTTGCTGTCAGTAATACAAGGAGATGGTAGAGCAGATCCGCCACTTCAGACTTAATACGCTCGTCGGATTGGACCACGGCTGCGAGGGCTGTTTCAACACCTTCTTCACCGACTTTTTGTGCGATTTTTTCCAATGGGCCATTTAAAAGCTTAGCCGTGTAAGATGTGTCTTGATCGGCTGTCTTTCGTTTAGAGATAAGAGATTGTAGATATCCCAAAAAACCTAGGCCTTCGGGTCCCTTATCACCAAAGCAAGATGTCGTTCCTAAGTGGCAGGTAGGACCATTCGGTATGGCACGAACAAGTAATGTATCTTTATCGCAGTCAATATCGATCGAAATTAAGTTGAGATAGTTTTCACTTGTCTCACCCTTTGTCCAAAGGCGTTGTTTTGATCGGCTGTAAAATGTAACCTTTTTGCTCTTCAAACTTTTATCGAGCGCGTCCTGGTTCATATAGCCCAGCATTAAGACCTGTTCTGTGACATCATGTTGCACAATTGCAGGAACTAGTCCGTCCCCTTTTTTAAAGTCTACATTCATGGTCGGATTTCGATCCCAGATTCAATCAAACTTTGTTTTAAATCAGGAATAGCAATAATTGATTTATGAAACACACTGGCTGCAAGCGCGCCGTCAACATCTGCCTGCTCAAAAACATCTTTGAAATGCGAAACTTCACCGGCGCCGCCTGATGCTATAAGTGGGATAGAGATTGTTTCGCGAACGGCTTTTAATTGTTCGATGTCATATCCTTTTCTAACGCCGTCTTGGTTCATACAATTGAGCACAATCTCCCCAGCACCTCGCTCAGATACTTCTTTTACCCATGATAATGTCTCGCGACCCGTTTCACGCATTTTATCAGGATCTCCGGTATGAGAACGAACGCGATAAGTTCCGTCTTCTTCGAATGTATCTATCCCGATGACAATACATTGCTGTCCAAAGGCATCCACCAGTTCATCAATAAGGTCAGGTTTGGCAAGGGCTGGTGAGTTAATAGATATTTTATCGGCGCCTGCGGTCAACCTATCGCCAGCGACTTTTACGCTGTCGATGCCACCCGCCACACAAAAGGGGATATCTATGGCTTTCGACACCGCAGAAACCCAATCCGTACTGATTTTTCGATCATCTGTGCTTGCTGTAATATCATAAAAGACCAATTCATCTGCGCCTTCATCACGATATCTTAGCGCAAGCTCTAGAATATCGCCGACATCCTCATGGTTGCGAAATTGAACACCTTTGACGACACGTCCGTCACGCACGTCAAGGCACGGGATAATACGTCTGGCTAGCATTTGATGGCTTGGGCTACCGTGAATTTATTTTCGAAAAGTGCTTTCCCAATAATTATACCATGCGGGTTTAAGGGTTTGAGCGCTTTGACGTCATCAAGGCTACCAACGCCTCCGGATGTAATTACATCTAAATCGGGATAACGCGTCATGATATCTTTATAGAGATCTAGGTTCGAACCTTCTTGCACACCGTCTTTTGAAATATCTGTTACTAGCACGGTTTTAATCCCTGAATCGGCGTAACCTTCAAGGATTTCCCATAGAGAGTTACGGCCTTTTTCTGTCCACCCTTTTGTCATGGGGTAGGGTGTGCCTGTTTCATCGAAATTGACGTCGAGCGCTAAAACAAAGTTTTCCGGATTCATCTCGGATAGCCAAAACTTGACCATTTGAGGGTTTTTTACAGCCAAAGATCCAAGAACGACACGGTGTACGCCGCCTTCTATCAGGCGTTGTATATGCGATAGTTCTCGGAGGCCCCCACCTGTCTGAACTTTCAAATTTGTCTGTTGTGCAATTTCGATAATGAGCTGAGCCTGTTCACTGGCTCCGCGTTTTGCGCCGTCCAAATCCACGATGTGAACTCTTGTTGCGCCTTCCTTTTCATAGGTTTTAGCGACCTCGAGAGGGCTTATATCGTAGTCCGTTTTCTGGTTGAAGTCCCCTTTATATAGACGGACGCATTTGCCGTCTATTAGGTCAATCGCTGGAATTATCATTATGTTATCTTTAGAAAATTGCCCAATATTGTTGAACCAACCTTGCTACTACGTTCAGGATGAAATTGACACCCAAAAACTCTGTTTTTCGCGACCACAGCTGAAAAAACTTCACCATGTTGCGATGATGCCACAGTATCCGCGGATGTTTCCGCTGCAAATGAATGTACAAAATAGGCATAATCTCCCGAATTTAGTCCGTCCAAGAGCAAAGAGTCCTTTTCGATTTTGAGTTGATTCCAGCCCATGTGCGGAGACGTTAAACCCTTTGTATCCAGCTGTTTGACGGAGCCGGAAATTAAGCCAAGACCTCTTTGTTTTTCTCCGCCTTCAAATAGGTTTTCAAAGAGGAGCTGCATGCCCAGACAAATTCCCATTAAAGGCTGCTGAAGGTTTTGAATAAGAGTGAAGAGGTTTTTCTCATGAATCTTAGCCAGAGCGTAGGGGGCCGCACCGACACCAGGCAGTATTACCCGATCAGCTGAGTTGATAACCTCGGGGTCGTCGGAGGTCACTGGGGAAACGCCTAATCGTTCACAGGCAAAAACGACCGAAGAGAGATTTGCACACTCTGTATCAACGATGACCAGCGACACTATAAGACGCCTTTTGTTGACGCGATATCTGTGCCTGACCTTGCAAATGCAGGTCTTAATGCGCGAGCAACACCCTTAAAGCAGGCTTCAATCATGTGGTGGGTGTTTTTACCGTCCACTTCGATCTGTATCGCGGCCCCTAATGTTTGCGACAAGCTTTCAAATACGTGCGGGCACATCTCGGCGGCAAATTCACCGACGTGATCAGTCGGAAAATCACCTTTAAAGGTCATAGCAGGCCGACCTGAGAGATCGATAGCAACGCGCGCTTGAGTTTCATCCATCGGCATAACGAAGCCAAATCGTCCCACGCCAGCCTTATCCCCAAGAGCTTCTTTAAGCGCCGTTCCTAAGGCTAGGGCGGTATCTTCAATCGTGTGATGCCCATCAATTTCGAGATCGCCTTTACAGGTCAGGGACAAACCAAAATTTCCATGTTTAGCGAGTGCTTCAAGCATGTGATCATAAAAGCCTATACCCGTATCGATTTTAATGAGGCTTGCGTCATCAAGATTGACTCGAACAGATATGTCGGTTTCTTTGGTTTTTCTGTGCATTTCACCGATACGGTCCGGTTGTTTGTCGGCAACAGTCACACCAAAGGCCGAGAGAGCAACGTCATTTTCAGGCGGGGATCCGATGGATATGCGCATATGCCCCGTTGTTGCACGGTAATCTCTTATCTTAACTTGGCGCATAGCTAATTCGCGCATCAAGGTATCATCATCGACAATATCAAGTAAAATAAAATTGGCTTCCGACGGGTAGACTCTTTTCACAAATGGCGACTTAGGCAGCGCGTTAAACATCCGCTCGCGTTCTGATAATGTCTCTCGAAGGCGTGCCGTATGTGTTGACATGGCAGCGGGTGAAAGCGCAGTGAGAATGGCGTTTTCAACCGGACGCGCGATCGGGTAGGGTGGTAGAACTGCGAGCATTACATCGATGACTCGAGGATCAGCTATGGCGACACCTCCGCGAACACCTGCAAGCGCATAGGCTTTTGATAAGGTGCGTAACACCATCAGATTGGGTGTCTTGTCAATCAGAGGGATGTAGCTCTTTGCGCTAGAGAATTCCTGATAGGCTTCATCGACGACAATAACTGAATTGGGTAGGGCGGCGCAAAGCGTCTCAACGAGATCATCCTCGATGATGTTTCCGGTTGGATTATTAGGCGTACACAGAAAGACTGCTTTGAGATTTTTTTCTGCCTTGGCTGTTTTTAAAATAGCTTTTGTATCCCAGCTATAATCACCGGCTTTATCGCGCAGCATCGGTACATCGACAATCTCGGCGCCCTGTATTTGCGCGACAGTTTTATAATATCCAAATGTCGGCGAACAGATTAGGATTTTGTCTTGCCCGTCCTCAATAAATGCGCGCAGCAATACCTCAATCCCTTCATCGGCGCCGCGCCCGACCATAAGTTGTTCAGCTTTGATGCCGTAAAGATCGGCCAAGCGTTGCCTAAGAGCTGCGGGTTGTTGTTCGGGATAGCGGTTATAATCCGTAGCGCCTTTGACAGGCGGGGGCGCGTAAGGGTTTTCATTCGCGTCCAAGTGCAACGCATTGGTCACGCCACCCCGTGCACTATAGGGTTTCATATTCACCACGGCCTTACGAGCAATATTGAGTGGCCAGTCAGGCATCTTGATTGCTTTCAAGTCGCAAGCTCACGGCGCGTCTGTGGGCTTCAAGGCCTTCCATGTTTGCCAAGGTTTCAACTGTAGGACCCAAATCCCGCAAGCCTTGCTGCGTGAGTTTCTGCACCGAAATAAAAGTGAAATAGCTCTCAAGTGTCACGCCACTATAAGCCTTGGCGGCCCCTGAGGTCGGGAGGGTATGATTGGTCCCACTTGCATAGTCGCCGACACTTTCTGGGGTCCATGGGCCTAAAAAAATCGACCCTGCACTCTTAACGCCATTTACCCAGCTATCCGCGTTTGCGGCCTGAATAATGAGATGTTCGGGCGCGTAGCTATTTATCACATCAGTCATGCTGGCTTGAGTGTCAGCGATAAAGATACGGCTGGAAGTAATTGATTTTTCAGCAATTTCTTTGCGAGGTAGTGTCGTAATTTGTTTGTCGATTTCTGATGATATGCTGGTGGCTGTATCCGCATTATCAACCACACAGATGACCTGCGCCATCGTGTCATGTTCAGCCTGAGATAAGAGGTCAGCTGCGACAAAGACTGGATTAGAGCTTTTATCGGCCACGACCATGGCTTCGGAAGGCCCCGCAGGAAGATCAATCGCCGGACCACCGGGCTCTTGGGAGACAAGCGACTTGGCCATAGCCACATAGGCATTACCGGGCCCAAATATCTTATCGCATTTGGGAATAGTTTCCGTGCCGTATGCTAAAGCGGCGATGGCCTGCGCGCCGCCACTAATAAATAGGTCAGTAACATCACAGAGAAACGCGGCAGCGAGCACGGCTTGGTTAACCTGCCCATCTTTCCCCGGGGGCGTGATCACTACACGGCGTTGGCAACCAGCAATCTTGGCTGGAATAGCCAGCATCAACAAGGTTGATACCAGTGGTGCCGTGCCGCCGGGGACATAAAGCCCAACCGTTTCAATTGAACGGGGTATACGTCGGCACACCACACCCGGCATGGTTTCGACTTCGATGGTGCTGGGTGTTTGCGCCTCATGAAAAGCTTCAATGTTGGCCTTAGCTGTCTTAAGGGCCCGTTTTTGATCGGCGGGCAAAGTGTCCCAAGCGGCCTTCATTAAATCCGGTTTAACAGTGAGACTGGCGACTTTTACGCCGTCAAATTTTGACGTATAACTACGTAGCGCCGCGTTACCACGTGTTTTGACATTCGCCATAATGTCTTTGACAGAGGTTACCAGTGCCCCATTCGTAATCGCAGCGGGGCGGGCGAGGGCGGAGACCCTTTGTTTTTCGTTTAACTCTGTCCAGTTAAAGACTTTCATTAGCTCATCATCTTCTCAATCGGGAGTACCAAGATTGCCCGTGCGCCTAGCGCTTTGAGATCTTCCAAGGTTTCCCAGAATATATTTTCGGTACAAACAGCCTGTATGGCTACCAAGTCCTCATTACTAGCGAGGGGCATGACCGTTGGCGAGTCAGCTCCTGGTAAAAGAGTCGTGATCGCTTCGAGTTTATCCTTAGGCGCATTCATCATGATATATTTTGTCTCGGATGATTTTATGACGCCATTAATGCGTCGTTTAAGGCGGTCTAATATATCTTGTTTCTCAGGGTCTAATTTCCGCCCTGATTGAATAAGAACCGCTTCGCTTTCCAAAATTGTCTCAAAGGGCGCAAGACCGTTAGCCTCTAATGTGGCGCCTGACGACACCAGATCGCAAATTGCTTCGGCTATCCCGATAGACGGGGCGAGCTCTACGGCCCCTTTCATCTCAACAAGTTTGGCTTGGATGTTGTTTTTATCGAGATATTTAGCTGTAACGCCGGGATAGGTCGTGGCTATACGCTTGCCTTCAAGGTCTTTGGCAGACTGCACAGTGCCGTTATCATCAGCGGCTAAGCATAGCTTACAGCGTGAATAACCAAGCCGCATTGCAATCTCCGCGTCGAGCCTGTCAGCACTATATTGTTCCTCGACTAAGACATTTTCTCCGACGATGCCGATGTCGGCGGCATTGTTAGCCACAAATGACGGGATATCATCATCACGTACTAACAGGAGGTCAACAGGCATATTTTTGACACGCGCGAGCAAGCTACCGCCCCGTATAGAAAAGCGCAGTCCGCATTTTTTTAAAAGCGCATAGCTGTCATCAGCTAGCCGCCCCTTCTTTTGAAGGGCAATCCGTAATCTTTCTGACATGATTAATGTTCCGCTGTGGAGAGTTTATCAAGAACGACGCGATAGCCCTGATGAGGCTCATCTTTCAAGAATCGCGCGACGCGGCCAATTGTCGTGGTGCTCACACCCGTCTGGGCGTTAATATCGCGATAGGACATCTTACCCGCATCAAGTAGCTGCGCGACAGCCCAGCGCTCTTTAAGGGCGCGTAATTCTGCGGGCGTGCATAAATCGATCAGAAAACGACCCATATCGCTCTCTGTCTGTATGCTCGCTAAAGCCTGCGCTAAATCTGTGGCCATTTTGACTGCCTGTGTTATTGTGTTAGCGTGTTAATACATTAAGTGGAAGTTATAGCAAGAAATTTCTATTAAATATCGAAATAGTATTACAATTTTAGAGCTAAGGTAGTTTTGAGCGACTTAGTGAAGTTAAGATAGCCTGAGGTGTGAGTGTGCGGCTACATGGGGAACGATCAGGTTATTCAAGATGTCGCGGTTAATGACACCCATAATGGGTCTGATCCGGCACCAACACCAACCAATGAAACGCTTCTAACAGATGTCGCTCCAACTGGCGATTCAACGGACGCGGCGACTGACGGGTCTTGGGAATACTCTGGCACCGGGCGACACTATCACATTCACGGGCACCTACACTGTAACGCAAACAGATGCGGAGACTCTCTAATGAGCTATTTATTTAACATAATGTAAAAGCAGACTACCGACCCCCAAAGCAT
>CAZPLJ010000057.1:0-14782 GCA_964587545.1 uncultured Caulobacterales bacterium
TACTTACTTTTCTATTATCCGCTTTTGCTGCCGAAGTAGGCTAGAATCGAGCGGCTTAAAATCGCCTCAAGTAAGACACTGAGCAACTCTCCACTTCTGCCCAAAAGCGGATATTAAAACCTAACCAAATCCGCTTGCAGCTATGTCACGCTCCGCGTAAACCCCGCCCTATGAATGGACTTTTATATGTCGCGCTTGGCGGCGCCTTAGGCGCGAGCGCCCGGCATCTGCTGGGTGAAGGCGCCAAACGGGCCTTTGGGCCTGACTATCCCTACGGGACACTTTGCGCCAATATCCTCGGCGGGTTTTTCATGGGCCTGCTCGCGGGGTGGTTGGCCTATAAAATATCGGGGTCCGAGAATATCCGTCTGTTTTTAGGGGTTGGTCTGCTGGGCGGCTTTACGACCTTTAGCTCTTTTTCGCTGGAAGCCTTTTCTATGCTTGAGCGCAAAGCTTACGGGACATTTGCGGGTTACATCAGCATGTCCGTTATCATCTCCATCGCGGCATTAGCCGTGGGTTTAATGCTGGCCCGAAAGATGTTTGGCACATGAGCGGCGTTCAAAGTCTAGACGTCGATGAGACGGATGCAGGCGCGCGCCTTGATCGGTGGTTTAAGCGCCGCTTTCCGCATATCCCACATGGCCGAGTGGAAAAACTGCTGCGCACGGGTCAACTCCGCGTCAATGGCAAACGTGTCAAAGGTAGCCACCGGTTAGAGGCCGGAGAAATAGTGCGTATTCCGCCTCTGCCTGAAAAAACAGACTGGAAGCCAAAACGGTCTATCAATCCAGCCGATGTCGCTTTTATGAAAAGCCTCGTTATTTTTGAAAATGATGAACTCATCGCGCTGAACAAGCCCAGCGGGCTCGCCGTGCAAGGCGGAAGCAAAACCACGCGCCATATTGACGGGCTGTTGCCTGCATTGGGAGAAGGATGCCGTCTTGTTCACCGGCTGGACAGGGATACCTCCGGCGTGTTGTTGGTAGCGAAAAACGCCAAGGCGGCCGCCGCAACAGGACGCGTGTTTCAAACACGATCAGCCGAGAAGATTTATTGGGGGATAACCAACGGCGTCCCAAAACCTTTGGCGGGGGAGATTAAAGGCTATATGGCCAAGGGCCAAACGGATGATGCCTTTGGAAAGAAAAATGCGGGGCGCGAAATTATGATGGCCGTGCGTCACGGCACACCTAATGCCAAACATGCCAAGACGCTTTACCAAACCGTACAATCCGCCGGAAAACGCGCCGCCTGGATCGCCATGCAGCCTCTGACGGGACGTACTCATCAACTTAGGCTTCATGCCCAGCTATTAGGCGCGCCTTTGGCGGGTGACCCGAAATATCTGACAGACAGGCAGCGTCCGGGTGGCCTTGAAAACAAGCTCCATCTGCACGCGCGCTCGATCCGCATCGATGATCTTTATATCGAAGCCCCATTGCCAAATCATATGACATCCGCTTTCGATATATTGGGATTTGATAGAAACTTATCTCTTGAGCCGTGGGAGAGTTATATATGACGGCACGACAAGACCTCGAAAAAGCATATAAGCTTTATAAAGATAATAAATTGAAGGAAGCGGAGACAATCTGCAAAGACGTAGCAGACAACAATCCAAAATATTCAAAAGCTTTTCAGCTTCTCTCGCAGATTTATAATCGCAAAGGAGAAATTTTAACGGCAGAGAAATATATTAAACAAGCCCTTTCTTTAGCCCCGGATGACGCAGAATGCCTCAATAGCTATGGCAATATTTTCAAAAAGATGAGGCAATTACAAAAGGCGAAAGAAAAATATAACGAAAGTCTCAAAATTGCTCCGGGATATTTGGCGGCCACTCAAAATTTAGGCGAGCTTTATTTGAAGGAGAAAAACCCCCTAAAAGCCGCGGACATATTTTCACAGGGTTTGGTTCACAATCCTGATCACCCTATTTTACAGCGCGGACTGCTCTATGCCTTAAAAGACAGTCATCAAACAGATGCAGCCATGCAATTGTTAGACACGATGCCGCCTAGTCCAGACCTCCAATTCACAGCGGGTCAATTGATGTCGGAAGCCGGGTATATTGTCGAAGCCAAATCGGCATTTCTGCAGGGTATGGCGCATCCGCAAACCGCTATTATGGCGTATAAAAACCTGGTCCAATTCACATGGATGCAAGAAGGCCTTGAGAATGCAGGTAAAGTGATTGCTGGTTTAATTTCTCAAAATCCCGAGACAGAATTTTTACAAACAACCGGGGCGGCTCTCTTTCATGGAATGGGAGACACGGAGTCCGCTAAGAACTTATTGGATCAATATGAAAAAAAATTCGGCCCTCATTTTCACACACATGCCTTACACGCACAATTTGCTGTGGAACATGACGATGGTCAATCAGCTTTTGAGCACGCTGAAGCGGGTTTAAAGTTGAATCCCGGAAATCCAGAGTTGATGTCTCTATATGCGAAATCTGCCTTAATGACTGAAAGATATGACACGGTTTTGGAAGCCGCCAGTCAGGTTTTAAAATTTCAGCCGGATCATCAGTTTTGGCTTGCCGTTTTGGCTACAGCTCAACGCGGCTTAAATAAAAACTATCATACGCTCTATGACTATAAGAAATTTGTAAAATCTTACATCATTGAAGCGCCGCCCGAATATGATGATCAGACCGCTTTTCTATCAGAGCTAAAAACCACTTTGATTAATATGCATGAATTCAGACATCATCCGATTGGACAGTCTCTAATAGGCGGCACCCAAACATCCCCTGATCTAAGATTTTCTGAAAGCCATGTTATTCAAGATTTCTTTCAAGCGCTTTCCGATCCAATACATGATTATCTAAACCAGATTGGACACGAAAAAGACCATCCGTTAACGCGCCGCAATGTCGGCAATTATCGTCTTGCTGGGGCTTGGTCCGTGTGGTTAAGAGGTGAAGGGTTTCACGTTAATCATGTTCATCCTGAAGGCTGGATTAGTTCGAGTTTTTATGTGGATGTGCCAAATGATACCCATAATAATCCTGACAAAAAAGGCTGGATTAAATTTGGTGAACCCCCGGTCAAAGTGCCTGGAATGGATGCTGAACACTTTATTGGGCCTAAAGCGGGTCAGCTCGTTTTGTTTCCATCCTATATGTGGCATGGGACAATCGCCATTGATCCAGACGCCTCACGCTTAACCTTACCCTTTGATGCATTGCCGACATGAGCACCAAACGCTTTTATGAAACAGTCAAGGTTGTCGAGCAGCCGGACGGCTATCACATACTTTTGGATGGACGGACGCTTAAAACACCGGGTAAACAAGTCTTACAAACTAAGACACATTATATCGCTGAATTGATTGCCAAAGAGTGGCGCGCGCAAGATACCGAGATCAAACCGGAAACCATGCCCGTAACGCGCCTGATTAATGTCGCCATTGAGCAGACACCCTCAAACCGCGAAAGACTTATCAAGGAAGCCCGTAAATATGCGGAAACGGATTTGCTTTGCTACCGGGCGTCTGAGCCTCAAGATCTTGTCGAGCGACAAAGCGAGCAATGGGACCCGCTATTAAGCTGGGCGAAAAAACAAGGCATTGAGCTGGACGTGACGCAAAGCATATCAGCCATAAAACAATCCGGGGCGTCACTTGATAATGTCGCACAGTTTGCCCGAGACTTGGGTGATGTGGATTTAACGTTGCTTGTGCATTTCATCGCTGTGTTTGGATCGGCGGTTCTCGGCATAGCCGTTCTGTCGCAACATATAACTGCCCTTGAGGCCTTTGACATTTCCCGCCTTGATAATATCTACCAGATTGAAAAATGGGGCGAGGATGAAGAGGCCACCCACGCAACAAAAACCCTAAGCCTTGAAGTCGACGCCTTAAGCCAAATCATCAGGAGCTCATAATGTCAGACCCAGTTATCGTCAAAGAACGCCCCGGCGGCATTTATACAAATAGCGTATCTAATGGCCGTCATCTCTATTTGGCCGACGAACCCGAAAGCTTTGGCAGCGCCGATCTTGGGCCCACACCTTATGAATATTTATGTGCCGCGCTTGGTGCCTGCACATCCATCACCTTACGCATGTATGCTGACCGTAAAGGCTGGAGCGTAGAAAATATCGCCGTCAATGTCACTCATGCCAAAGCCATTCACGGTGACGGGATTAAGCGCGATGTGTTCACAAGAGAGGTCACTCTCACTGGAGAGCTTGATGAGGCACAACGCGCGCGCATGATTGAGATCGCGAATAAATGCCCGGTACATCGCACCCTCGAAGCGGGAAGTGACGTCATCACTAAAGAAGCCGCGACATGATAAAACTTCTCTTGTCTGGCCAGGGTCGTATTTCGCGACCCAAATTTTGGGCAGGCTTCGCTCTCGTTATTTTAGTCTCATTACTGGGCAGGTTGAGTTTGCAGCATATGGGTAATAATATGGGGTTTTTTCTCTTAGCCCCGTTTTTTTGGAGCTTGTTTTTTTACATGCTTTATTGTGTTTACGGCAAGCGTCTCCATGATATGGGCCGTTCTAAAGGTCCTTATTTTGCTATGATTGTGGTCGAAATATTAGTCATGATCATTGTGATGCTGAGCTTTGGCGGGGCTGAATATTTTTCAGAGTTTTCCCAATACTCTCGCAAAGACAATATTGACCCCGAGATTGCAAGCGCGCTCACGCAAAAATACCAAGACGGTATAAAAGAGAGCATGCATTTAATCGGCCCGCTATTTTTGGCCGTGCCATTACTCTTCACAGGCTGGGTTGGACTTTCCAAAGGCGATGCAGCTGAGAACAGGTATGGGACGCCCCCAAGCAACTAACTTGATAAATTTGAAAATTATGTCACTCTCACATGTATAATAAAGAGGGAGAGACTTATGTTAAATTTATTATTTTCACCAAGCGGGCGTATTAATTCATCTCAGTTTATGTCCGGCGCGTATGTTTTAATTGCCATAACTTTTCTAATTAATTTATTGCCTATGGTTAGCCCTGCCTTAGGGGGGCTATTCAAATTATTTCTTATCCTAGTCGCTTATTGCTGGGTGGCATTATTTATAAAACGTTATCATGACGGAGGAAAATCCGGATGGATGACGTTTATCCCAATTCTTATTTTTATCGTTTTGTATTTCATTCTGAGCTCGATGATTCCTAGAATGTTCGGCGGTGAGATATTTACCAATATGGAAACAGCCCTAAATGAAATTTTGTTAGAGGGTGGTGGACTTGCTGATTTGATGGCCGTAAGTCAAGAATTTGGTGCGCCTCTCGCTAAGAAAATTGCACTACCGTCAAGTGTAATCTTTGCACTAGCTAGTTTCGCGATTGCATTTTTGTTTAACAGCATGATCAAACGCGATCCTGATGACAACCAATTTGGACCCGCATCTTAGTGAATACATTCAATTGAAATTGGCCCGCCTCGGCGGGCTTTTTTTTATGAGTGAAATAACGACATATAAAAACAATCCAGTCTCGGCTCACGCCTTGATAATTTCCGAAACTATGCCACTTTGATTGTTCGATCTGGAAAGGCAATGATGTTAAACTTATTA
Organism: uncultured Caulobacterales bacterium; assembly: GCA_964587545.1. Classification (GTDB taxonomy): domain Bacteria; phylum Pseudomonadota; class Alphaproteobacteria; order Caulobacterales; family Maricaulaceae; genus JACOMS01. The sequence continues at coordinate 5,554 of CAZPLJ010000057.1, forward strand.
TTTTCACCCAATGGACGTATTCGCCCAGACGAATTTACAAAAGGCGCAGTTGTTCTTTTAGCCATCAATTTTTTTGCGTGGCTGGCTTGGTTCCTCAGCTTTGAAATTGGCGCCTTGGTTGGCTTTTTATCATTTACATTGATCTTTTGTTGGTTTTGCTTATTCGCCAAGCGCTTTAGAAGCGTCGGTAGGTCACCAGGATTTTTCATCCCCGTTTTCTTTGTCTTTATATTTCTCATGTTCATAGTCACAAATATTGTATCAGCCTTTATTTTACCTCCCGATATTGTGGAAAAGGTGGCAGCTCTGCAAGAAATGCGAGCCGACCCTAATCCCGATCTTAGTGCTATGACAGAGAGCTTGACTGAGTTAATGAAAGATATGGCCATACCTTACTCGGTTGGTTTTTTTCTGGCAGGGACAGCTTGCGCTTTTGGTGCCAACCGCAATTTACCGGCTAATACACCTTAGAAACTTAATGCAAAAATAGGGTATCAAAATTGCGTTTAAGAGCGGCGTCTAACTCTGCCATAGACACATCTTTTCCAAGCGCAGCTAAGCTCGTGACACCATGCTCAGATATTCCGCAAGGGACAATGCCGCCAAAATGGGAGAGGTCGGGGTTTAGATTAATCGATATACCGTGAAAGCTGATCCATTTTTTGAGCCTGATCCCGATGGCCGCAATTTTTTCTTCCCGTCCATCCTCACGTGCAACCCAAACGCCTACGCGTCCCTCTCGTCGCTCGGCTGTCACCTCAAATTCCGCAAGCGTATCTATAATCCATTGTTCAAGTCTACGCACAAAGGCGGACACATCTCGTCCGCGTTTGCGTAAATCGAGCATCACATAAGCCACGCGCTGCCCCGGACCATGATAAGTATATTGTCCGCCCCGCCCGACTTTAAAAACCTCAAACCGATCCGGCTCAACCAGATCGCTTTCATTGGCGCTTGTGCCAGCGGTGAATAAAGGCGGATGTTCAAGAAGCCAGACCATTTCTTTGGCCTCATCTTCGGCAATGGCTTTGGCGCGCGCTTTCATAAACTCATGGGCATAAGGATAGGCCACTTGCTCTGTCGACACGCGCCATTCGACGTTCTCCGCTGAGCTGGGTCGTTCATGTGTTGTCATAAAATTAAACCGACCCCGTAAGGTCCATCAGTTTGCTATCGATGTCATCTAAACCAGGTAAGTCTCGAATAATGACAGTAAACGTGCCCAGGCTTTTTCCGCCTGCGCTTCATTATAAACCAAACTATCCGGCGGGCACCAGCCATGACGCGCGCCTGCATAGACTTCAATCTCCGCGAAGAGTCCCGCATTATCATAGGCCTCTCTGAGTATATTTTTAGCCTCTGGATCCCGTTCATCATCATTCTCCGCAATGGCAAATAAAAACCCGGATTTCATTTGCGGCACTAATAGATGCGGACTGTCTTCGCGGTCAGTCGCCAACCGTCCCCCATGGAAGGATGCCCCCGCGCCAATCCGGCCGGGACGGGCTGCCGCAGCGCGCATCGTAAAAGAGCCGCTCATACAATATCCCATAATCCCGACTTTGCGGCTTGTATCCACATTAGGCTGCGCATCGAGCCAGGCTAAAAAGGCGTTAGCGTCGCTGACTTGTGCTTGGGGGGTAAGTGCCCGTGCCATCGGGCGTAGGCGTTCACGCACCTCAGGCATTGAGAAGTTTTCACCGTCTGAAATCACCGGATGTTTGGCTTCGCGGTAAAAGGGGTTCACAACCAGCACAGAATAGCCTGCCATCGCCAATCTTTTACCCATGGTCTTAAAGGAAGGCCGAAGACCCATAATATCCGGCCATAAAATAACCGCCGGGTGAGTGCCGCTGGCAGGATGAACATAATAGCTATCAACAATACCGTCAGGTGTCTCGACATTGACGTCATTTTCAACAATGCCTTGTGTGGTTTCGCCCGCCTTACATCCGGCAAATAGAGTTGATAATCCGCCTACGCCTGCAATAGCCCCAAAGGTTCGACGCGAGACCCCACTTTGTTGATCTTTAAAATATTTGGCATTTTCAATTTCAGTTATGTCATCACACATGTCATTCTCCGCGCTTATTAAACGGCATTATATACGAGAATTAAAACAATGTCTTCCCGAGAAGCCGACATCGTTATTCTATATGGAGCGCTGGTGTTTGTGTCAGTTTATAATTCTCAAGACTGGATAAATTGGGACCCTGATCCCACTCCATGTCATTCGAGTTTAGATGTTCAATGTGGTGACGCATATCATTAATTTAGGTGAACCAAAGCCGTTTTGATGTCTCATATCATTTCTTCGACACGCGATAAAACTACGTTATAAGAAATCTTCTGAGTTAAAATACAATGTATGAGAGATCTTTTATGGATTGGACAATATACTGGTTTATGTTTCCAGTCTCGATCATGGTATCTTTATCGGCCATGGTGTCCGGCATTGGTGGATCGGCGCTTTTTATGCCGATATATGTAATAATCTTCCCACTTCTTGGTCCGGAATATCCCTTTGAGGCGACTATAGCGGCTGTGTTGGTCGCCCTGATCACAATGGGGTTTAGCTTTTCTTCCGGTACAAGCGTCTACGCTTACAAACGTCTCATAGATTATAAAATGGCGCGCTCATTTTTAATCATCGCTTTGCCTATCGCGGTCGGCGCATCTTGGATCGCTCCGGCAATATGGGAGTGGTTGCTTATCGCAATTTACGCGCTTTTGGTGGGCTGGGTAGCATTATCTTTGGTGACATCAAGAACACAAGAACCGTCAAAGCTTCCTCGTCCTAATATATTGCTGACAGGCTTCGGTGCCTTTACCACGGGGACATCCGCCGTCGGCATTGGTGAGGTGATAATGCAGCAGCTTTTAGCCAGCGATTTTGAAAAACGGCAACTTGTCGGCACATCAGTCTTTGTGGTGTTTTGCACGGTTGTCGCAGCGTCTCTTGTTTTAGGTTGGCGCGTGTCGAAATTAGAGAATATTCAAATACCTTGGAATGTCATTTGTTATACGGTGCCGGGCGTCCTTATTGGCTCACAAATAGGACCTAGAATTCAGTCTAAAATCTCCAGAGAGCGGCTCCGTATTTTCATTGTTTGTCTTTTCATTTTCATTTCCATAGCCATGCTTTTTGTTGCCTATTCTAAGGCTTTTATCTGAGATCAAACTTTTAAAATTTGACTATTTCGCTTAACACCAGCGCTGATTTGCACTATGGTTTGCGGATGGAAACGAATACACAACACAGAAGCCCAATCATAAAAAAGCTGGCCGAGTTTATACATGTTATCTCCGCTTTTTGGGTATTAATTATCGCCCTTATTATTTTCGTCGACGTGATAGGGCGGGCCTTTTTCGACAAGCCTCTTTTAGGGACCGTAGAGATACTGAAAAACTCTATCGTCGCCATCACATTTCTGCAGCTTCCGCTCGCCATCTATAGTGAGACAATGCTTCAAACGACTATTTTTTATGACATGGTGCGCAAACGTTTGCGCAAATTCATGAGAACATTATCGAGCGTGCTTGGCTTCTTGTTTTTTGCCCTACTTGTTTACAGCTCCTGGGAACCATTCTTAGAGGCATTTTCAATTGGTGAATATGAGGGAGAAGGCGCATTGCGCGTACCAACATATCCCGTACGGTTCTTAATCGTCCTAACTTCCGTATTTGCAGCCTTCGTTTATCTATACCTTATTTACCTCGATTGGACCGGGCGACTGACGGATGACGCCATAGCAGCAGACGCTGTCGTATCAGATTCAGATTTAGAGAGATCGGAGTAACTTATGGGCCCGGAAGTCATATTTTATACGTTTTTGCTCCTCATGATCTTGGTGCTCTTAAGAGTACATATTGGGATAGCCCTCTGTGCAACAAGCTTCATCGGGGTGTGGCTTGCCTATGGTGATGTTGAGATCGCCTTATCTGTTTTAAGTTCGACCGCCTATGAAGCTATACGCGCAGATTCTTTGATGGTTATTCCTCTCTTTGTTTTAATGGGAGAAGTTGTTAGCCGCGCTGGCGCGGCCTCAGATTTATATCGCCTGTGTGATGCGGGATTAAAACGATTACCCGGGCGATTGGCAGCCGCTACTGTTGTCGGCAATGCCGCTTTTGCAGCCGTATCAGGTGTCTCAATTGCCTCTGCCGCTACCTTTAGCCGGATTGCTTATCCGGAAATGCGCAAAGCGGGTTATGATAAAGCCTATGCTTTGGGTGTAGTTTCCGGAAGTGCTTGTCTTGGAATGTTGATCCCGCCAAGCGTGCTTTTGATTATCTGGGCTATTTTGACCGAAGGATCTGTTGGCGCGCTTTTCATCGCTGGCGTGGGGCCGGGAATATTACTGGCGTCAGCTTTCATCGGGTATAACGTCGTAAAAGCATTACGGAACCCCGACATAGCTCCATCAAAAGTCGCCGATATTTCCGGCAGTGATCCCGATGCTCAACCCTTTAGACAAACCGCTATAGGTGGATTTGGGATTATCTTCCTGATTTTACTGGTTCTTGGCGGTATTTGGAAAGGTTTCTTCACTCCAACGGAAGCGGCCGGTTTTGGTGTCATAGGCGGCATTATAATTGCCTGGTTCAAAGGCTTGAGTTTTAAGGGTTTTATCGAGGCTATTATTGATGCGGGAAAAACGGCTGCGCCGATTATGTTTCTATTAATTGCCGGTTCTATGTATGCCCGCCTTCTTGCTGTGAGTGGCGGGGTAAATATGATCAATGAGTTTTTCCTCACCTCCGGATTTTCTATCATAGTGGTCATACTGATTATGACCGTCATCTGGTTGTTGTTAGGAATGCTGGTCGATTCTATTTCAATCATCCTTCTGACGGTTCCGATATTTGTTCCATTAGCGGTGGCTGCAGGGATCAATGAAATTGCCTTTGCAATATACGGAATTCTTATAATCGAGGCCGGCCTATTAACGCCACCAGTTGGATTGCTGGTTTATACAGTTAAATCAGCTGTTCCCGATCCTAGCGTGACTTTGGGTGAGATTTTCAAGGGCTCAGTTCCATATTGGCTGCTAATATTATTGGTCGCCGTCATAGTTCTCATGTTCCCGTCTCTGGCTACGTGGTTGCCCGAGAAAACATTCTAATTTTCAATTTATAAATTTTAGGAAGATAAAATGATTAAAGCAGCAGTTATCGGTTTAGGTTGGTGGGGACGCTTGATCGTCAACACACTGAATGGAAGCGACCGGATTGAAGTCGTCCGCATCGCCGCGAGAACACCGTCGAAACATCAGGATTTTGCCGATGAAACGGGCGTCAAACTAATGCAAAACTATTCTGAAGTCTTGGCGGACCCAGAGGTGGAAGCTGTGATTTTATGTACGCCTCATTCCCAGCATGAAGACCAAGTGATGGAAGCGCTGTCTGCTGGTAAGCAGATTTTTTGTGAAAAGCCTTTGGGCCTTACGAAAGCTAGCGTTGTGAAAATGGTTACAGCTGCAGAGAAAGCCGGGATCATCTTGGGCATCGGACATGAACGTCGTTTCGAAGCGTCTATGGAAGCCATCACAAACTTTGTGAAATCCGAAAACTTTGGAACATCTATGCACGCGGAAGCCAATTTTTCCCACAGTATTCTTGTGGGTGTCGATGCTGATAGCTGGCGAGGGTCTCTCAAGGAGGCCCCGGCTGCTGGTATGACAGGTATGGGCGTCCATCTAACTGATTTGTTTATTTCGATGTTTGGTCCTGTTGAGTCTTTGTGTGCTCATACCGCGCAACGAGTCTTACCGTTACCCACAGGCGACATAGTCAATGTTCAGTTCAAGTTTAAAAGTGGGGCTACAGCATTCTTAGCCGCCATTTCGGCCACACCTTATTATGGCCGCTTTAGTGTTTTTGGTAACAAGCTATGGGTGGAAGCCCGCGATACAGCTCACCCCCAAGAAGGCGGTGAAACGCAGGTTGTGACGTGTGGTCCAGACGGCAAACAAAAGTCACAAATATTTCCACCGAAAAATGCCGTCAAAGCGAACCTACATGAATGGGCCGATGCGGTCGCTGGTAAAGCTAGCTATCGATTTACAAATGAACAGCTTGTCGAAAATGTTTCTATCTTGGAGGCGATTTCGCGATCTGTAGAAAGTGGGAACTGGGAGACGGTATAATAGCAAGCCGCATCAAAAGCGGATGCTGACATTGACTTCATTACCGCAGTACCTAAACAAACAATAAGATGAGTCGAGACACGAAGACTAAAAAGCAGCCAAGCGTAAAGAAGGCCAAGCGCGTAACAATTAGAGACGTAGCTAAAAAAGCTGATGTTCACATATCAACTGTTTCACGGGTTTTAAATCCGTCTCAGCGTAAAATGGTCTCGGATGAGGTCGTGGAACGGGTTCAAAAAATAGCCAAGGAAATGGGGTATAGAGCTAATCCATTCGGCTATGGATTACGAACTAGCAAGTCAAATATGCTGGCGGTGGTTATCCCCGATTTGGCCAACCCAATCTTTACACCCATCGTAAGGGGCGTTGAGCAAGTCGCTCAGGCTGCGGGTTATTCGGTCATGTTTGCCGATACGAATGAAAGTTCAGCCAACGAAAACCTTATCGTGGAACGTATCCTGTCTCGACATTTGGACGGTCTCATTTTAGCAACGGCCTATCGAGACAGTGTTGAGGAAACTGAAAAATTTTTAGATAATATACCTAGCGTTCCCACTGTTCTCGTGAATAGGATAACCAATGATCAGAATCATTATTCCGTATCAAATGATGATTTTATCGGGGCGAAGTTAGCGGTAGAGCATCTGATTAATTTGGGGCACACAAGGATAGCGCATTTAGCGGGGCCTCAACATCTGAGTACTGGATATCAACGTAAAAATGGATATTTAGCAGCGCTAAAAGACCATGGGATTTCAATTGATGAAAATTTGATAATTTCAGGCGATAATTTTGGGTTCCAAGATGGCCAAAATGGCTTTCAAGCGCTTCATGAAGGTTCAGGGAAATTCTCAGCAATATTTGCAGCAAATGATTTCATTGCCCTTGGGTGTTATAAGAAAATGCGAGAATATCAGATTGATTGTCCCAAAGACGTATCAATTGTGGGATATAATGATATGCCGTTTGCGAATATGTTTCACCCAGCGCTAACAACGGTCAAAATTGACTTGCGTCAGATGGGCGTTGATAGTGCGAAATTATTACTGAATATGCTGGATGGTAAAGACAGTGAGCTTGAGTCCGTTATACTAAAGCCAAATCTTGTTATCAGAGGGTCGACGCGGGCGATTTAATTTAGTTGCATTTGGTCGTTTTATCTTCCGGAGGGATAACATCGACATTGCCATTGCTAAGATTGATTTGCGTTAAATCACGACCAACATGTAGCGGTCCTTCAAAACCAACGTCACGAATAGCTTTACAAAAATCTTCAGGCCGCGTTGGACCTTTGGCCCGACCTTCCTGAAATTTCCCAAATTGCGGGCCCAAAGGCATGCCTTGAAAACCACCGGCCCCAATCGGTGGTATGATATGGGTCAGCACCATAACGGCATCCGTATCATCCATTTTATCAAAATCATCAGTGCTGGTATGGCTTTTAAAAATGTTATCAATGACGGTGGTAAATGTCGGGTCCGGTTGTGGCACGTTCTGAGAAATATTTTTCATGACGGAGTGAATAACCTCATGGACTATAACGTCGGCAGTCTGACACATCTCCATAAAGTCTTTTGCATAGGCCGTATCACCACTGACGCATACGTCCCCGGCGGGAGTATCAATAAGGTATCCAACTGATCCCTCGATGTGCTTAACAGCAACGGCTTTGACGCTCACGTCACCTTGGGTAAAAACAGTCTGCGGAGTAGATGATGTTGAGAACTGGCGCATATCGGCTTCGGGAAGAGATAATCTCTGATCTTTCCCTGCACGAGACGGAATTTCATGCGTTTGCCAAGGCGCTAGCGCATTTTTCACAACATCACATGTGACGTCAAAACAAATAATCGGTAGTTTTTTATACTTTGGCCTAGGCGGTTTAAGAGCGCCGAATTGACCATCATTCTTCATTAAAATCCAATGTGTTTCGATAATATCGGGTACCGAAGATGTGTGGTCTGAATGCCCGTGTGTTAAGAAAACTGCGGACAGGCTGGGTGGCGTAACAAATCCCGGGCGAGCCGGTGCCTTGATGCGTGACAAATTCATCAAAGTTCCACGCCCGGCATCAAATTGCAGTCGGGCCGAATTACATCCGTTTGCTCGAGTTCCTGATCTTACAAATACACTGGACTGGGCATTACCAAATTGAGGTGCAGGACCGCCGCCCGTTCCCGTCAGAAAAACTTCTGTACAAGGCGTATTGTCTTTCTCTTGGGTCGCTACGTCTTGTTTTGCTGGTGCAGGAGCACCGTTCTGCGAAGCTGCGACTTTGGTTTTATCGTTACTAGCTACCTTTTCGATTGTATCACCACTTGGCGAACAGGCCGCAGCCAAAGCAGCGATACCGGCGGTTAAAATACATCTTTTTAATAATGGCGTCATAATTCCAGTTTTTACCTGTGTTTCAATTTAAAAAAGATGCCCACTAAGGGCACCTTATATTTTTTAACTCACTTTATAAATAGAGGCTTAGTAAAACTTTGTGCTCAAAGTTGCACCCATTTCGCGTTTGAGTCCAAACCCAACAGCAGGTTGTAGCGTATTAGGCTGATTTGGTCCAATATTCGTGATGTCAGCATCTTCATTGAGGTTTTTACCCCAAAGTAAGAGACGATGTTGATTGTCTTCACCGAACTCATACCCAATTCTTGCACCAAAATTGGTTGTCGTCGGGCGAATACGTAGTGTTGTTTCACGGTCTTCATTGCCATCAAAGATGGTATCCCGACCCGTAAAGTCACCGCGGAGTGAAATCACATTTCCATTGTCAAGCTCATGACTATATTCAGCATAGAACGTGCCTGTCCAGCGAGGCGCAACCTCGGGGCGTTCACCGTCCAGGTCTACTACGTTTGTCGGAACGCCAGCCAAATCACGTGCAAGCACAATCTCAGTATCTTGTAGCTCGGCATCAACGACCGCAAAGGTACCCCCGACTTCAAAATTGTCACTTACAACATATGTTAAATCTCCCTCAACACCTGTTGATTGAACTGAACCAACATTTGAAGTCACGGACGCAAAGCCTAAACCGTCAGAGGTGGACTCAAGCGTGACCGTTTGTATGCCGTCAG
>CAZPLJ010000058.1:0-2705 GCA_964587545.1 uncultured Caulobacterales bacterium
GAATTATGAAGATGCACGCATGGGTTTGGACCGCGTGAAACGAGCGTTGGAGTAAACGCCAATTTTGGGGACGTGATTAGCTAAGCGCTTTTTTGTATATTGCCATATGTCTCTCCGAGATCAGATACAGTTTCACAAAAGAAAACATTATAGCCATTATAGCGACCCACAAAGTCATGCGTCCCGACCACGACCGGCATTTTTCGCGGCAAGCCATATTCGTTTAGTTCCCGAAATAACGTCTCTTGAAATCTGAGATGAAGGGTAAAAACGCCAAGAAAAAACCCAACATGATCATGCTCTACTTGTTCCTCCTCAGCTAATGTCTTATGCGTGGATGAACGTTTTTTTTCGGCCCACAAAGCCTTGTTTAAATCATCCAACCCATAAACCGGCGCAAAGGGTTCACATTCAGTAAAACAACCTTGCCAAGGGCAGGGATATTGGGCGGCGTCTAATATTTGTTCTTGGGAGTTTTCTGAGAAGCGAAACCCGAGATCAACTTCGTCTTTATAATAACTGAGTTCCAAACCGGGTCCCGGCGTACCATAATGCCAATTCCAATGCCCCGTAAGGTCAAAGCCTATGGCAGCCACGCTGTTGCTATTTCCACTATGGGTATTGATACCCCAATGAATGCGCTTCCAATCTTTGGGAGCAATATAGACGCTTGCGCTAAGCGCCTCTTTGGCCACGCGCGTCAAATTAGACTGATGGAGCCCAAGTAACATTGTCAAAAAATCATGCAGCCTGGAGAACTTCCTCTTACGCAGCAGCATATCAAACGCATCAGTAAGTTCTTTTTTACCAGATTCTGAGCTCAAAAAGTCTGAAAGATTATTCATTGTCGCACCCCTACAACTATAAGAAATTATTGAGGGTGATTAGAATAGACAGCTTAACATTTTTATAAAGCGATTGATGATCTGAAGGCTATTTGGATTTTTTTAATATCGGTAATCTTCAAGCGAATTGGGTTTGAGGAAATGACATCTTTTTTAGCTTCATTCATTTGTCTGGTTTCGCAACCCGGCCCACTTTTCCAACCGCTCTTTAATCGCCTTTTCGCGACCCTCGCCTTTAGGGGCGTAATATTGCGCGCGGGTCATCTCGTCCGGGAAATAATTCTGGCCGGAAAAACCATGCTCCGTGTCATGATCATATTCATAACCTTGGCCGTACCCGATTTCTTTCATCAATGTGGTTGGCGCGTTTAGGATATGGGCGGGCGGCGCGAGAGAGCCCGTCTCTTTGGCGGCGCGCATGGCGGCTTTAAACCCGACATAAACCGCGTTGGATTTGGGCGCTGTCGCCATATGAACGACGGCCTGCGCAATCGCGAGCTCTCCTTCGGGAGAGCCGAGGAACCGATAGGTATTCATGGCTTCATTGGCGAGCATTAGCGCGAGCGGATCGGCGAGGCCAATATCTTCGCTGGCCATACGAATGACGCGTCTTGCGATATAGAGCGGGTCTTCGCCGCCCGTGAGCATTCGTGCCAGCCAATAAAGCGCGGCGTCAGGGTCGGAACCGCGAATGCTCTTATGCAAGGCCGAGATCAGATTATAATGCTCTTCTTTATTTTTGTCATAGGCGGGAGCGCGTTTTTGCAACACGCTCGCCACCGCCTTGGCGTCCAGAGGGCTATCGGGGTTTAGAGATAAAATCTCCTCGGTTAAGTTCAAAAAATAGCGCCCGTCCCCGTCGGCATAAGCAATGAGCGCGGCTTTCCCGTCATCGGTCAGCGGCAGGCTTTGCCCGGTTTCATCTTCTGCCCGGGTGAGCAAAAGCTCCAGCGCCGCCGCGTCCAAGCGTTTTAAGACAAAGACTTGCGAACGGGAGAGCAGCGCGCCGTTAAGCTCAAAGGACGGATTTTCTGTGGTCGCCCCGATCAGGGTCACAACCCCCTCCTCGACATAGGGCAGAAAGCCGTCTTGCTGAGCGCGGTTAAAGCGGTGAATTTCGTCCACAAATAATAATGTCCCGCGCCCGACATCGCGCCGCGCTTTGGCGGCGGTGAAGGCGTCGCGCAAATCTTTGACACCGGAGAACACAGCGGAGAGCTGCACAAACTCCATATCAGCATGATCCGCAATAAGCCGCGCAATCGTGGTTTTGCCAACCCCCGGTGGTCCCCATAATATCATGGACGCCAGACGCCCGCCTGCCAGCATCCGCCCGATGGGGCCGTCTTTACCGATGAGATGATCTTGGCCGACAACCTCATTAATCGTTTTGGGGCGCAACTGGTCTGCGAGCGGGCGCGGCGCGCTATCTTCAAGGCCCGCAGATTGAAATAGATTGGTCATTGGGGTGAGTTTAGAAGTATTACCTTATTCCTGCCACATATAATGTTACGATTAAGCTATGCGATCCAACATAATCAAATATGCCATTTTGCTATTTAAGCTTATCGTTATCGCTACCGCGCTGATATTGATCTGTTTCGTTTATCATATCGGAGTTCAGTGGTCATCAACGAACGATGAATATAACAAATTAGTTTATGAGACGGTCACTGAACGAGACATCTATCCCGCCGAGAAAATCATCAACATCGTTTTATTTGACCGGGGTCATAAAGGAAACAAACAACCTGCTGAGTTACTTGTCAGGGACAGTTTGAACCCACGACGACATCTCGATAGACATGCGCAAACTTTCATATTGGCCCGTCGGCTTGAAGACAGATTTTCAAAAGACGA
>CAZPLJ010000058.1:2805-7764 GCA_964587545.1 uncultured Caulobacterales bacterium
GCGGGGCGCTTTCTTCAATAACCGGTATAAGACTTAGCCAAAGTTCGAAATTGCCCGTCCGCTATTTTATTGATAGAATAGGGTAATGTCGAAAACCTCCTTTATCCCTACTGATAAAATCGTCATCCAACCGGCCTATCCGGACGGAAAATTAACAGGCGATGACGTCCGAATGTTTGAGATATTGTTTCAACATGTATTGGATATGTATTTTTACGTTAAAGATGTTCATGGCGAATGGGTTAGTTGTAACACCGCCTCTTTGGCTTTGTTAAATTTTACCAAAATTTCCGATGTGGTCGGCAAGAAAGAGAAAGACTTTTTCCCACGCCAAATTGCACAGGATATTCAACGCGATGATCAAAATATTCTCGAAAAGGGTGAGAGTGTTTTAAACCGTATCGAAGTTATACCCAATGCGTTTGGCGAGCTGATTTGGGTTCAAACGCATAAATTACCCATTAGTGATAAAAGCGGAAAAATCATTGGCATAATCGGTATCACCCGTCCGATTTCAGATATGCAGGATTTACCGCAAGAATTTTCGCTATTTCGCGAAACCATTTCCTTTATCCGGTCAAATCTGAATAAAGTAATCAAAGTAGATGAGCTAGCCAGTTTTTTGAAACTTTCGGAAAATCAATTCCGACGTAAATTCAAACAAGAGTTTGGCGTCACCCCGCAACAATTCATTTTACGCACCCGTCTTTTGGCCTGTGGGCATGCGCTTCGGGAAAGCACAACCCCGATCGCCAGTCTTGCTCTCGAAAATGGCTTTTCTGATCAGAGTTATTTTACCAAACAATTCAAACAATATTTTGGCGAGACGCCCTTACAATATCGGCGTCGCTGGGGCCGCCTCTAAATAGTGCTTTATGCGCTGATGGTGAAATAGTTATAAAAAACACCCGATTGCTTCTATATGGAAGAGGAATTTCCAGTATTATATACAGGCTTGTTAGAGACTTCTGCGCTATTCCCCCCACCAGTAAATAGGCGTCGAAGACTCTATAGTCCCGTGACAGGTCTTTATAAGATTTGTCAATCTCCTCATTACGATCTAACCCCACATTTAGATCGTAATGAGGTTCCCCTATATGCGAACGAGCGCAATCCTATATGCGACTTTCGGAACTGTTTGGCTGATATTTTGCGCGCTCATGGCCCGTGACTTTTTTGTGCTCGACAATCCGGCAGCTCGGCCCATCACTGAGCAGCATCAATATGGGTTAAATCGTCCCGGAATTTTCCGCCTGATGATTAGTATGATGATAGCAGAAATTGTCGCGCTGTTTCTCATATTGCGGCCACAAAGTTATAATCTGTCTTGGGGACGTGTCTTGACCGGCTTGCTGCTATCCATACCCCTAGCAATCTTTGGATTACTGTCTACATTTCACGCGGGCGGCGTCATTTTCCTACATGCCTATTGGTGCCTATCTCTTGTGTTGATGCTGGTCGGGCTTTCGATATTCACACTTGCAAGACTGTTTTGGCTCCGGTGTAGTTCGGCAACTAAATAGGTCTGTCGTCGGAGTAAAACAAATATGAAACTATAATTGTGTGGCGTCCCTCAAAAAACCCTATAAGCCGTCCGCATGAATAATTTGTCGCTCTATCTGCTGACCGTTTTGATTTGGGGATCGACCTGGATTGCGGTGGAATATCAAATCCCGGAGTCTGGCGCCAATGTTGCCGCTGAGATATCTATCTTTTACCGCTATGTCATCGCCACACTGGTCATCTTTATCTGGTGCAAGATTTTAAAGCTAAATCTGAAATTTAATTTACGGACACATTTGGTGTTTCTGGCGCTCGGCCTGTTTCTATTTTGTTTAAATTATATCTGCGTTTATGTTGGCCAAGGCTATATCGCCTCGGCCTTGATGGCGATTATATTTTCAACGCTCAGCTGGATGAATATTTTAAACGCGCGGATCTTTTTTGGCACGCGATCAGGATGGCGCGTTATCCTCGGTGCCATATTAGGCATGGCCGGATTATGTCTGATGTTCTGGCCATCCATTGAAAATATCTCCCTCACAGATGCTACCGTGATTGGGGGTCTGATCGGCCTATTGGGGGCTTATTTTGCCTCGATCGGCAATATGATCTCGCAGGCCACGCAAAAGCGCAATCTTCCTGTCATGGAGACCAATGCATGGAGCATGTTTTACGGCGCCATTCTCACAGGTCTAATATCGCTGGGTCGCGGACAGGAATTTACGATCGACCTTTCATTTGAATATATCACCTCCCTGCTCTATCTGGCGATATTTGGATCGGTGATTGCCTTTTGGGCCTATCTAACCCTGTTGGGACGGATCGGCGCCAATAAGGCGGGGTATGCGACAATCGCCTTCCCGGTCATTGCTATATTGCTGTCAGTTTTGTTTGAAGGGCTTGATATGACGGCGCCTCTCTTAATAGGCATGATCATGGTGCTGGTTGGAAATTTGTCGATTATTCACCGCAATCCTGCGGTGGCTGATACGACCTTGGCGGATTGAAACAGGTTTGGTTTATGTAGCTTTTACCAAGCGCGTATTCGTCACCGTGAATTTAAATCCGCCATCATCAAAGTGTATCAGTCTCAAAGAATCCAAATCGCCATGATCATTTAATTCCTTGCCCCACATATATATAGTTTGCTGCATAGCTTTATTCGTATTTAAAGGTTGGGCGTCGTAAATTTCACAGCATATCTCAAACAGAAGTTTTACGTCATAATCGTCAACCCAAGCCTCGTGCAGGGTCATGGTGCCCACGGGAAAAACCTCTCCTGGAATTGTGAAATTTGCCCATAATGCCGCGAAAAATAAGTCGCTTTCTGTCAACCAAGGCAAGTATTCATTAAAGGGTAACTTTCCTTTTGGCGCAAAAAACTCAAACTGGTCTGGGTCTTGGATATCCATCCAATTATGTTCAACAGCGAAGTTCTCTGCTGTCTGTTTTTGTGCAAATTCGGAGTTTAAAAATTTCCTAAGAAGATCAATTTCTTCGTTACCAGCAGAATGAGTCAGGTCAGACATAGGACATTTCTAACGATTTTTTCGGTCTTTGAGCAAGTGTGTCATGATACGGCTAAACTTAAACACCTTGTCTTCAAAAGGTATCAATCGCAATATATTGGTATTCGACCAGCCTTCATCTTCAGGGTGAATGGCCCAAAACCACTCATCCAATCCATTTACGTCACGTTTTCCCATAGGCTCTTTGTCCATCAACTGGCACGTGAATTCAAACCAATCTTTGATTTCTCCGCCCTCAATCCATGCTTCGTTTAAATTCACTGTTCCCATGGGACTATTTTTACCCGGAATAACAAAGCCGGCCCATATAGCTGCAAAGAAGGTTTCTTCCGATGTATACCAAGGAAGATAGTCGTTAAAAGCTAGTTTGCCTTTCGGCGAGAAAGTTTCCCAATCCTCTTGGTCATCGACATCAATCCAGCCCTTAGATTGCGCAAATAACTTTGCCTCGGAAGCCGTCAAAAACTCTGTGGAAATAAATTTCGCTAATTCATCCGTGTTTTCAAGGTTTGCCACCTAATTCGTGCGGGGCAAATAGCGGATCGGGACATCATAAATCCGGCCACCGCGATCAATGCTGACGCTCCACTCCTCGGCCTCTTCTTGATCGCTCAATGTTGTTTCGGCCTGACGCGCGGAAAAGATATCTTTGTCGTTTACATCCAAAACAAGATCACCGGGACGAAAGCGATTATAGCTGGCCGCACTACCGCGTGCGACAGACAAGACCATCACGCCTTGCATATAAGGATCAACGCCGAGTTCTTCGCCAAGCGCGGGTGACATGTTGACAAGGGTTGCGCCGTCAAGCGGGTGGTTGCCATCAAGGAAACGCTCATCGCGCAGCGGGCTTTCTTGCGGCGTGTCGGCGTTAATCCGTATTGTGCGTTCACGTTCATCGCGCCAGATTTTCAAATCCGCGCTTTCGCCTTTTTTAAGCGTGGCCAGTTTAAACCGTAAGCCGCTTTCATCATTAATATCTGTCCCGTCCAGCGAGAGGATCACATCGCGTTCCTGCACACCCGCTTTATCGGCGGGACCGTCCGGATAAATCTCAGACACGATTGTGCCGCGCGCCCGATCAAGGCCTACCGTTGCGGCCAAAGCACTATCGACCGCATTACTACGCGCGCCAAGCCAAGGACGTACGATGCGGCCTTCTGATAAGGCGCTATCGACCGCGCGAGCGACAAGTTCTGAGGGGATGGCAAAGCCGATACCGTTAGACCCGCCCGAGCGCGAAAAGATCGCTGTGTTGACCCCGATCAGCTCGCCGTCAAGATTAACCAGCGCGCCGCCGGAATTGCCGGGGTTTACCGCCGCGTCGGTTTGAATGAAGGAAGAAATATCGGTCACATTAGTTCGCCCGAGGGCGGAGATAATCCCGCTCGTCACAGTTTGACCCACACCAAAGGGGTTGCCGATGGCCAGCACTATATCGCCAATTTCAATATCATCATCCGCCTTAAGCGGCAGTGTCGGCAGGCGTTCACCCGACGCCTCAATACGCAAGACGGCCAGATCAATCTCTTCATCCTCGGCCACCACAGTAGCTTCAAATTCACGGCGGTCATTAAGGACCACACGTAACTCATCTGCGCCTTTGACGACATGGGCGTTGGTCACGATGATGCCATTTTCGCGTACAATCACACCGGAGCCGAGCGAGCTTTGCGTGCGGTCACGCGGGGCGCGTTGCATGCCAAACATGCGATCAAAGAAATCACTCCTAGAGCGTGTTCTCACCGTGCGCGACGTATAGACATTGACCACGGCGGGCGCGGTCTCTTTGACGATAGGCGCGTAAGAAAGCTGCACTTGCGTATTGGATTGCGGGACAATACGGACATTTGCGTCATCACCAGGGCGGTTGAAAAACCCGGTTTGCGCGTTTGCCGGCAGAGATGTGGACAGGCCCAGCGCCATC
>CAZPLJ010000058.1:7864-14761 GCA_964587545.1 uncultured Caulobacterales bacterium
TTGAAGTTTCTTAAAAAATCCTTATCTGCCCCTTGCAGACGCTTCCCCCCATCTCTATATGCCTTCCGTTAGCACTTGGGTTTCCTGAGTGCTAAATTGCATTTAACCTGTAAACGAGAGAAACGACTATGAAATTTCGTCCTCTACATGACCGCGTTGTTGTTGAGCGCGTCAAAGAAGATACAAAGTCCGCAGGCGGGATCATCATCCCGGATACGGCGACTGAAAAACCCTCTGAAGGCAAAGTTGTTGCCGTGGGCCCCGGCACACGCAATGACGATGGCAGCTATAACAAGCTGGACGTCAAAAAAGGCGACCGCGTGCTGTTTGGCAAATGGGGTGGCACTGAAGTCAAGATTGACGGCAAAGAGCTGCTAATCATGAAAGAAAGCGACATTATGGGCATCATCGGTTAAGCCGAGCTGCTCTTTTTTATTACCTTATTTAAAAAATAACGGAGTTTTATTATGGCGGCTAAAGACGTCAAATTCGGGTCAGACGCCCGAGCTAAAATGCTGGAAGGTGTGGATATCCTCGCCAATGCAGTGAAAGTAACCCTCGGTCCTAAAGGCCGTAATGTTGTCATCGAGAAATCTTTCGGCGCACCCCGCACCACCAAAGACGGTGTATCTGTGGCCAAAGAGATCGAGCTTGAAGACAAGTATCAAAATCTCGGCGCGATGATGCTTCGCGAAGTGGCAAGCAAAACCAATGACAAGGCCGGTGACGGGACAACAACCGCGACTGTGCTGGCTCAAGCTATTGTGCGTGAAGGCCTAAAGCGCGTCTCTGCGGGTATGAACCCCATGGACCTTAAGCGCGGTATTGAAAAATCCGCCAAAGAGATTGCCGAAGATCTTTTAAAGAAAGCCAACAAAATCACCAAGTCATCTGAGATCGCCCAAGTCGGCACTATTTCAGCTAACGGCGAGGCCTCTATCGGTAAAATGATTGCCGAAGCTATGGGCAAAGTTGGTAATGAAGGCGTGATCACTGTGGAAGAAGGCAAGACGGCTGAAACCGAGCTTGAAGTTGTTGAAGGTATGCAGTTTGACCGTGGTTACCTGTCCCCTTACTTCATCACAGATGCTGAGAAAATGAAGGTCGCCCTTGATGACCCTTATATTCTCTTAAACGAAGGCAAGCTGACATCGCTCCAGCCTATGCTGCCAATCCTTGAAGCCGTTGTTCAAACGGGTAAGCCGCTTTTGATCATTGCTGAAGACATTGAAGGCGAAGCCTTAGCTACTCTCGTGGTTAACAAGCTACGCGGTGGTCTTAAGATTGCGGCTGTGAAAGCGCCTGGTTTCGGTGATCGTCGTAAAGCTATGCTCCAAGACATTGCTATCTTGACCAATGGTACTGTGATTTCAGAAGATCTCGGCATCAAGCTTGAGAATGTAAGCCTGAAAGATTTGGGGACTGCCAAGCATGTCCACATCTCTAAGGATGACACTGTGGTCGTTGACGGCCAAGGCAAGAAGAAAGACATCAAAGCCCGCGTTGAGCAAATCCGCGCACAGGCTGAAGCGACATCATCCGATTATGATCGTGAAAAACTGCAAGAGCGTCTGGCCAAACTGGCTGGCGGTGTTGCCGTGATCAAAGTTGGCGGATCAACAGAGATCGAAGTGAAAGAGCGTAAAGACCGCGTTGATGACGCGCTTAACGCCACACGCGCTGCCGTTGAAGAAGGTATCGTCCCTGGTGGCGGTACAGCACTTCTACGCGCCTCTCGTTTCATCGACGCCAAAGGCGCCAATGATGATGAGCAAGCCGGTATCGAAATCGTCAAAGCCGCCCTACAATATCCTGTTCGTCAGATCGCGGATAATGCGGGCGTTGAAGGCGCGGTCGTTGTCGGTAATATCATCGCCGAGAACAAAGCCAATTACGGCTATGACGCTCAAAACGGTAAATATGGCGATATGGTCAAAAAAGGCATTATCGACCCTGTGAAAGTCGTGCGTACAGCCTTGCTTGATGCTGCCTCTGTTGCCGGTCTTATCCTGACCACAGAAGCGGCCATCGTCGAAGCGCCTAAAAAGGACGCGCCTGCTATGCCTGATATGGGCGGCATGGGCGGAATGGGCGGAATGGGCGGAATGATGTAGTGCCGCTTGGGCGGCACTATCATGCCGTCCAAGAATTCCTTCTAAAAAAGTTCAAGGTCTCCCTCGGGAGGCCTTTTTTCATTGGTGTTATATACGCCCGGAGGGGCTCGGTGTCGAAATCGATTTAGCGGGTCAAAGCCACCGATTGAACATCGGCTTGAATTTCAGAGAAAATATCACTTAAATCTTCTGTACCGGATTCGTAAAATCGTCCCGTTCCGGTCGCGCAATTCGTCAAAGCCGTTTCTAAATCCCCGGGAATTTTCCCCGTTACATCATAGCCAATCGTGTAGACATTGATACCTCCCCTATTATCTTTAATATCCTCACAAGCCGCATTGAATTTCGCCAAAGCCGTTTCAACTGGCAAAGGACCTGTAATACCGCCCGGCTGTTTATCGTTAACGCCATTTTGATCTTGGTCTGTGTGGATAATCCGTCCATCCGTAAACAGCACAATATATTTGCGCGTGTTTGATGTCAGAACCGGCGGAAATTCGCCGTTAATCTCCATCTTATTGCGCCAAGCTGGATCATATAATCTTTCCGCCCAACGCATTGCGACCCCCGTCCCAGTTCCCCAACCCATTTCCATGCCTCTTATGTTGTTACTGAGATTTCTCTCCCGCGTATCAAACAATGTGGCTCTGGCGGATTCAGGCGGGCAAGTTGGGACTAGTGATTGATTAACACCGGGGGCAATCGGGTAGGGTTTACTATCGACATGAGTATATTTCTCCATCGCCCTTAAACTACCTATGCCTGCAGGCATACTATGGCGAAAACAGCCATGAAAATCTGATGAAAATTGCGGATTGGTCTTTTCAGCCGTCAGCAACCAATCTCTCGCAGCCGACGCGCCAAAGTTTACATTTTCGGCAAACGGCAGAATAGATACCGCCAAATAGGATGCATTGGTCCTATAGGGTTCAATATTCGTGACAAAATCACTGACCGCGGTTTTCATCGCTTCGAGCTTTCCATTCCATTTCATCGAATGAGACACATCAATAACAAGGGTAATTTCCGCATTCTCAACCGCATATTCGGACTCAGACGTGGCCGTCCATTTGGTTTCGTTACGTCCAAAGATTCCCATAAAGCTGTGTTGGGTTACGCCCTCAACATATGATGTGAAACGAAAGGCCCCGTCGTCGAGGCGTTCGGACGAGACTCCGACTGTATAATCTCCATCCCTTCGCTGCTCGGATGTCAGATTTTCAGTCCCGAAATTCCGGCCTTGAGTTTTAGCTCGTTCAGTTCTGAGGTTTTGCTTAAAATCAGTTACAGCCTGTAAAACGGCGGCATCCGCTACGAACTGAGCGCGCGATTTTTCACTATGCAGCCTATTTATATCAATAGCTGCACCAACACCTGTCAGTATCGCCAAGGACCCGAGTGCGAACATTAGAGCATAATTGCCTGATCTATCCTGAAGATAGTTTTTTAAATTTTTATACAACCGCTTTCTCCACACAGACCCCGGTAAGTCCTACATATATACTAAAAATTTTATAAAATATTTTTACGTTTCAGGGTTAACAGAGGGTTATCAACAAGGTGGCAGGTTTAGACGTCACGTTTAAAAATGCCATCTCTCTACTAAGAGTAGTGAGCGAGCCATATATCGTTGCATAAGAGCCACAGTCGGCGTTTATTTTCACCGCTAAGAGTGAAGGCGATTTACCCACATAATTTTCTATCCTATTGAGGGGCGTTCTATTTCAAAGGGGAACATTTATGGCACGCGACACCTCATCTATAGATCGTAAACTTATGGGTTCGCCTGCGGTGCAAGACGGGGACTGTAACGCCGTAACAGATCACAACATAGCAGATCATAAGAGGTTAGGTAAAAACAGCGGCCCAGACGCGGATAGGACGCCGGGCGTAACACCCTATGAGCGCGTGAAACGATCCCATGAAAATAGCGGACAGGATACATAGATAGACAGTCAGGTCGCCCCGCGCGGCCTTTTTTCTTATTTGACATGTGCAAAAATGAGCTGGGCCGCAATGACCCTTGCTCCTGCCTTTCCTCATCCTTGAGCTTGACGAAGGACGAGGATAATGGAACCTATGGCGGCTATACCAGCAAGCGCCGCCCCGTGACATTAATCTGGTGTGAGGAGTTTCAATCTGTGAAAGAAGCTATCCGCTGGGAACGCCAAATCAAAGGATGGTCACGCGCCAAAAAAGAGGCCCTAATTAAAGGCGATATTGATGAATTAAAGCGGCTATCAAATTCCTCTTAATCCTTCGCCCTTCGTCAAGCTCAGGGTGAGGAGGCTCAGGGTGAGGAATTTGGATGTGATGTTGGCAGCAACCGCCATGACGATTGGCGATAAATTAAGAAACCCGCCTTGGCGGGTTTTATAAAACACAAACATTTCTTAGTTTGTTTTTTTGTCCGTTACTATTCGTCCTTTTCGTCAGAAAGTTTTTTTTCACTCTCCTCTTTCTTTTCCTGTGCTATTTCTGAAAGCTGAAGTGACGCGAACAAAACGGTTCCCGAGCGTTTGAATATATTGATATCGTTTTGAGCTGCTTGAAGCGTGTAATCGTCAATCGACATATTACGCTTTTTATTTATATCGGCTCTAAGGTTGTTACGTTTAGCTTCCATAAGCGTTATCAAAGAAGGTAAGGTCTGCCCCCAATAAATATTACTATTAACCGAAGACTTACTAGCATCAAAAGCAGTTATGACTCCATTTGTTACTCGACTAACATCCCCGCCCGTAACAATTGTACCCCACGTGCCTAATAATGATTTTACTGTATCGCCCCCTACACCAAGTGTGTTTCGTCTATTATAAACCCCAAAGATATGCTTACAGAAATCTGCTTCATTCCTAGCAAGTTCATAGTCTATATACTTGTTACGTTCTTTCATCTCTTTTACATCTTCTGCATGAATTGGTTTAAGCTGCACCGAACAATTTTGATGAGCTTTATCACTCATAGTTGTGGAACAAGCCGAAAGTAAAATTGCTGAAATTATAGATAGTTTTTTAATCATTTTTCGTCCCTCTATTTGAATTTGTAAGAACTTTTGGACAAATTGCCGGTAAATGCTGTGACTTGGGTCACGCAACGGACAAATATTATACTGTACAAGTTTAATATCTCTGACGTGGAATTAATCTTTCTAAGAAGGAAAAAATGAGAACCTATTATTCTTTTTTTATGTTGTGCGTCATCGTCTTCTCTGGAGGATGCATTACTGCATATAATGCACCCGATAGACTCCACTACAATTGCGAACAATTTGAAGAAGGGCTTAGGACGTCAAATAATTTAGAATACACGGAATTCACAACTCAACTTGAATCTAATCAAGAATTTCCACTGGATATCAAAAACAAAACTGATTTTACAACCGTATTTCAATCGAGTTCATCAGAACACATTAGACCTATAATTCTTAGATATTCGGATTCAGGACGCCTTACGAATAGGTGTGATTATTCACGCGTGTTTCACGCGATTGGAAAAAATACAAATCCAAAAACAATAATGGTTTTTATTCACGGTTGGCATAATGATTCTGGGCCGAAAAAAAACCAATTATATAATCTATATGACGAAAGTTATCCGCAAGATGACGAAAGCATGGGAGAAAGTCTGGAGAGATTTACTGACCTGATAAATGAAGTAAGACACGAGTCCGAAAGGGATGTCGTTGGTGTATTTGTTAGTTGGAAAGGTGGGGTTGATTATCTGAATGATATACCCGGCTTATCTGCGTTGAAATATCCAATATCATATATTTCTCGGAGGGATACGGCAGAACGCATTGGAAACGCGGCATCACTACCAAGAATGCTAGCAGGCATTAGCAATATCGCAGACAAGCAATGTACTAATCCGCAAACCAATAAAAACTGTGAAAATGAAAACTATGTTGTTTTCATGGGACACAGTTTCGGAGCAAGAATTTTATATAAATCTATAGTGGACGATTATATTATAAACACTCAAACCAGCCATTCCCCTTATGCTGAAAAGAGACAGTACGATATCATCAATGGCATCGCCGATCTAACTATTTTAATAAATCCGGCTATAAATGCATCGGATTACCAAGGCATCGACGAATTTAGATATAATGATGCCCAATTTGCGGACAACCAAAAGCCTCTTATCAAAATTTTTCAAGCCGAAAATGATATAGGAAATGGAATTTGGTATAAATTTGGACAAACTTTAGATTTGAACCTCAATTTCTTACAAAACGATTTTTCTTTTGTAAGTCAAACCGTCGGTTTTAGGCCGGAATTCCAAACCCACAGGTTGGTCAAGTCGAATTGTAATGATCTCCTTAGTAAAATTAGTAAAGCCAATTATGAATTTTGTAACTCCAACATATTTTTAGAAAAAGTGTCAGGGGATAGAAATTCAGATTCCGAATTAGTTAATATATCACCTTATCTCGTAATAAAAGTAGATAAGGACATCCTCGATTCCCATGCATGGTACTCTAGGAAAAATGGTTATGTTTTCCAAAAATGGCTCATTCAAAACATCTTAACTGGTCAAAAATAGTTAAAAATTGATAGAAAAACTATCGGTAAAAAATTCCAAACAACTTAATCAATCCAGTATTTGCTCTTTTAGGCATTGCGTTAAAATTACAGACCTAGATCCCCGTTTTCACGGGGATGAGCGGGAGGAGATAGCTTTAATCCTAACTCAAGCGCCCTCCCCCAAACCCAAATTCCCCGCTAAAACAAGCCCTTATAAAAAAGCGTAAGAAAAATAATCCTGAACACCCCAAACC
>CAZPLJ010000059.1:0-14735 GCA_964587545.1 uncultured Caulobacterales bacterium
GGTTATTTTATTTACATTCCGTCTTCCGGGCGGGCTGTGCGGGCTAGTCCCACTTTAATCTTTGCGGGTTGCCCCAAGTTGGCAATCTGCCCAACCCAACCCGCGTTGGGTATGATCTTCAACCCTCAACTCGGTGGTTACACGATGAACCATAGTACAATTATCTATGTCCATTCCTCGCCTAGCAAAGCACGGCGAGGCGCTCATACGGCTCACGTCGCTTCGCGCGCCTTTTCGCCCACTGCTATCACCCGTTTATTTACGCCGGATATATGCTACACAACCGAAACTACGTGACCGCTGATGGAGGAATAGATGAGCCAAGCCGAAATTACTGCACAACAATTACTTGAACGTATTCTTGCCTCGGGCAAAGACGTTATCGCGCAAACCAAAGCCCAGTCCGGGGAGCTAACAGCCAAAGGCAAAGATATCGCGGCCAAAGGCGAAGACATTCTGATCGACAAGCTCGGCATTGAAGACACAGAGGTCGCGCGCGCAGCCTTAAGAAAAGGCGTCGGTACGGGGGCTGCGGCCGGAGCGCTCGCCTTGTTATTATCGTCACGTTCTGGGCGTAAATTGGCAACCATGGGCGGTCTCGCCGCGCTCGGGACAGTGGCCTATAAATCCTATCAGAAAAATGGCGGGAAAATGCCCGCCAATTGGAAAGACGAAATTACGGGCCTATTGAAAGGTCCCAAAGCCGAAGCCCGCAGCGAAGCGATTTTGCGCGCCATGGTGGCGGCGGCTAAAGCTGATGGTGAAATTTCAGATGATGAAATGGTCATTATGAAAGCTTTGGATAGCTCCGCCTTGCCAGCTTTAAAAAAGGCGCTCGACCAAGAACCCAATGCCAAAGACATAGCCAGCCTTGCCGATAGCCCGCAATTGGCGCGTGAAATTTACGCGGCCTCATGTCGGGTAGCAGACGGCCTAAACCCCCGAGAGAGGGATTATCTCGACAACCTCGCCATGGCCATGAAAATGGATCCTGAACTGGCGGCTCGCATAGAGACGGATGTACGGACAGGCTAATGCGTTTTTTATGGCTGATTTGCACGGCCATATTTTTATCGACATGTATGGCGGCTGACCCTTCGTCTGGGAGGGCTGTCGGAACGGGAGAGGATTGCGGGGGCGTATTGGGGATCACTTGCAGCGATCCCGCGGATTTTTGCCAAATCCCGATATCCGGCCATTGCGGGGCCACTGGCAATCTCGGCAAATGTGTGGTGCGGCCCCAGATTTGTACGCGACAATTTGATCCCGTCTGTGGATGTAATGATAAAACCTATAGCAATACCTGCACCGCAGCCAGCCATGGCGTAAGTATCGCCTTTATCGGTGAATGTCCCGGATGAGATATGTCTCACGGCTTTTGTTAAGCTCTGGGGGATTAGGGGGCTTAGCTGGTATATTTATGGCCGCGCCGCTGGCTTTCGCCGCCGACCTATCAGAGCTACGCTGGTCAAAGCGCCCGCTTTTGATTTTTGCGGATGCAGGTTCGCAAGCCTTTGATATGCAAATGTCACAGCTCGCAGATGAAACCGATGATATGCTCGAGCGGGATATGGTGATTATCCATGATGATAATTTACGACGAAAATATAACATTCCATCAGGCGCGTTTGCGATCCTGTTGATTGGAAAAGACGGGGGCGTGAAATTGCGGGGGACCAGACCCGTTCAGCCCGGCTCCATTTTCGCGCTAATTGACTCCATGCCTATGCGCATGAGAGAAATGCGCGAGCCAGCAAGGGAGCGCTAAATGAACTATATTGAAGGTTATGCCTATAGTGTCAAAGAGGACATCAAAGACAAGTTTATTATATTTGCCAAAAAGTCGGCCAGCTATTTTATAAAACATGGCGCATTGCGGGTGGTCGAAGGTTGGGGCGACGACGTGCCGGATGGCAAGCTCACCTCTTTTCCCTTGGCGGTGAAAAAAGAAGCCGGCGAAATTGTCATGTTTTCGTGGGTCGAATGGCCTGACAAGGAAACGCGCGAAGAAGCCCATAAGGTTTTATATGATGAAATGGAAAAAGACGGACTTAACGATATGCCGATTGACGGAAAACGGATGATTTTTGGCGGCTTCCAAATGGTGGTGGATGAGAGCTAAGCCTATAAGCTTTAATCCTTATAAACCACGCCGCCTTTCATTACGAAATCGACGTCGAGAAGTTCTTTGATATCTTCAAGCGGGTTTGCATCCACCGCGATAATATCGGCTAGCTTTCCAATTTCTAATGTGCCGATCTGATCACTCATTCCGATATGTTCAGATGCAATCACAGTCGCGGATTTAATCGCCTGCATTTCGCTCATGCCGGCTTCAATCATATAGATAAACTCTTCCGCATTGCCGCCATGTTTTGACACGCCAGTATCCGTTCCAAAGGCGATATTGACCCCGTTTTCCCAAGCTGTGCGGATCATGTCTTGCATTTGTGGTCCGACTTCGAGTGCTTTTTTAACGGAATTTGGCGGTAGGAAAGATTCATTTTTGGCCCAATTAACAACTGTCATACCTGCTAATACTGTCGGGACAAGCGTGGCGTCATTCTCAACAAATAATCTCGCCGTGCCTTCATCCAGATATGTACCATGCTCAATTGAGCTTACACCTGCCCGCAATGCCGCTTCAACTCCGCCTTTGCCATGGGCATGAGCCGTCACTTTGCGACCCATAGTTTTCGCCGTATCGACAATAGCTTTTAGTTCATCATCGAAAAACTGTTGTGACGTACCTGCATTCGTATTGGATAATACGCCGCCAGTTGCCGTAATTTTAATGACATCGGCCCCGGATTTGACGGCGGCCCGTGTGGCCCGCCTGCAATCAGGCACGCCGTCACAAATAGTGGCTCCATGCCTTATGGCTAAAATATCTGCTCGGTAACCATGTAAGTCTCCATGCCCGCCTGTCACAGAAACGGCGGGTCCTGAAGCTTTAATATGTGGTCCCGGTAGTTTCCCCGCATCAACCGCACGCCTTAACGCAAAAATAGACGTTGGTCCGCCCACATCCTGAACGGCCGTGAACCCAGCCATCAATGTTTTACGTGCATTGACTGCCGCATCATAAGCTACATCCGCATCTTCTTTGGTGACCGCCTCAAGCCGTCCATTGGGATTCCATTCACCCCGCAGATGGACATGGCTATCAATCATGCCCGGCATGACAAACTTATCTGAGAGATCAATGACAATGCCGGTTTCATCAGAAAAATAGCCGTCTCGAATTTCCTGAATTTCACCTTCGGCGACGACAATGGTTTTTTGCGTTTGAACACTGTCTCCTGGCACAGCTAATAATTCACCGGCGTGAATATAAATATGTTCGCCTTCATGGGCCGCAGCTTTACAGGTTGTAAGAGCTATCGCAGTGAGAGCTAATACCGAAACCGAAACCAGTCCTAATAGCTTTTTCATGCAGGCCTCCCGCTATTTTAGAGCATGATGCGCGATATCCCTCCGGCAGAAGCCATGCTTCCAGTCAATCGCCTCATCAATTGCCGTGTAGGCTTTGGCGACAGCCTCTTCAATATTATTCCCCTGAGAGGTGATATTTAGCACGCGCCCGCCATTTGACAAAAGCCGGCCCTTGTCATCACGTTTGGTTCCCGCGTGAAAGACTTTAACATCGTCAAGCCCGTTCGCGATCTCAATACCTTTAATCACGGTCCCTTTTTTATATTTTCCCGGATAACCTTTGGTCGCGAGCACCACATTCACCACAGGGTCGTCAAACCAAATGGGCATATCCAAATCAGCCAAGGTTCCGGCTTCCGCTGCCACGAATATTTCCATGAGATCGGACTGCATACGGCGCATGATGACTTGGCATTCCGGGTCTCCGAACCGGGCATTATATTCGATCAACTTCGGGCCCTCATCCGTAATCATTAATCCCGCAAACAAAACTCCAACAAAAGCATTGCCCTCATTGATCATGCCATCGACTGTGGGCTGGATGATTTTTTCCATCACGGTTTTTTGCATAGCCTCATCAAAAATAGGGGTCGGCGAATAGGCTCCCATGCCCCCAGTGTTAGGGCCTTTGTCCCCGTCATGGGCGCGTTTGTGGTCTTGGGCCGCGATAAGTGGCATAGCGTAGCGCCCATCCGAAATCGCAAAGAAGCTCGCTTCTTGGCCCGTCATAAACTCTTCTATGACGACCGTTTCTCCGGCCTCACCAAACTTGCCGGAGAAAAACTCATCCAATTCTTCTTCAGCTGCTTTTTTAGTGTCGCAAATCACCACGCCTTTTCCGGCTGCCAATCCGTCGGCTTTAAGCACATAAGGCTTTTTCATTTCTTTGAGGAATTTCTTAGCCTCTTTCACATCGGTAAATGTGCCGTAGGCTGCCGTTGGAATATTGTGACGTGTGCAGAAATCCTTGGTGAAGGCCTTAGAGCTTTCAAGCTGAGCGGCGGCTTGCAGAGGCCCAAAGGTGGGCACACCCAAAATAGAAAGCTGATCAACAAGACCGAGCGCCAAAGGCGCTTCGGGGCCAACAACGACAAAGTCATAGGCTTCACGTTGCACAAGTGCGATTAAACCCAACACATCATCGGCCTTAATATCGATACAGGCGGCTTCTTCGGCAATGCCGGCATTACCCGGCGCGCAATGCAGCTCGGATACTTTTTCGCTCTGGTTTAATTTCCAGGCCAAAGCGTGTTCGCGCCCACCTGAGCCAATCAATAATAGTTTCATGACATCCTCACTTGATTCCCAGCTTGTTCCAGCGGGGCTTTTAGGCGATATGCAAGAACGAATCCACGGAAATGACATGCCAATAGACGCGTCAAATGCACATGAATTTACAGTCACTGAACTGGCGCACTCTCTCAAACGCACAATTGAGGACACATTTGGTCATGTGCGGGTGCGCGGCGAGCTAGGGCGCGTGACCATTGCCAAGTCCGGTCATTGCTATCTTGACATTAAAGACGACAAGGCGGTGATTAATTCAATCATATGGAAAGGCAATATGAACCGCCTCTCTATGCGCCCCGAAGAAGGGATGGATGTCATTGTTGAAGGCAAGCTCTCTACCTATCCCGGACGGTCCAATTATCAGCTCATAATAGATAAAATGGAACTTGCGGGTGAAGGCGCGCTGATGGCGCTGTTTGAGCGACGCAAAAAAATGCTGGCAGCAGAAGGGTTGTTCTCGCCGGAACGCAAGGTAAATTTGCCCTTTATGCCGCAAGTCATCGGTGTTGTGACCTCACCAACAGGTGCTGTTATTCGAGATATTCTGCATCGCATTATGGACCGCTTCCCGGTGCATGTGATTGTCTGGCCGGTGCTTGTCCAAGGCGATAAGGCGGCTGATCAGATTTCAGCGGCCATTACTGGGTTTAATCATGGGACGGGTTTTCCAAAGCCGGATGTCATGATTGTCGCGCGCGGGGGTGGATCTCTTGAAGATCTCTGGTGCTTTAATGAGGAAAATGTCGTTCGTGCGGCGGCGGCCTCTGACATACCGATTATCTCCGCTATCGGGCATGAAACAGATTGGACATTGGTTGATTTTGTCGCCGATTACCGCGCCCCTACGCCGACAGGTGCTGCCGAGGTGGCCGTGCCTGTGCGCGAGGATTATTTGGTCACTGTGGAAGATTATGGTGTGCGCCTCAAACGCGCGCTCACACGGAGTGTCTCTGAGAAACGCACCCATCTAAATGCGGCTCGCATGCCAAAGCTGCAGACGATTTTGTCTGGCTCCCAGCAAAGGCTGGATATGGCGGCGGCTAAAATGCCCGCGCCTTTGCGGCTCTTTGACCCCATGAAACAACGCTTAGGGTTGGCGGGTTCCCGCTTGCGCCCGGATGCGATCAAGGAAAGTCATAAGCGCTATGAAAACCAACTAGGCTCGCTAACCAAAGAAGCGCGGCAAGCCATGTCGCGTAAATTTGAAAATTTGGATAATCGGCTTTCACGTTTTTCCAGCCTGCTGGACGCCTACTCCTATCAAGGTGTGCTGGCGCGAGGCTATGCTCTTGTCACAAATGAGGACGGAGATGTGGTCAGATACAAAACAAACCTAAAAGCAGGCGAAGCCGTGACACTTACGTTTGCCGATGGTCAGCGCGGAGCCGTGATTGACGGCAAAGCCAAAACCAACTCGACGAAAAAAACTGTGGCCAGCAAAGGGTTTGGGCAGGGTGATTTATTTTGAGTGAGAAATTCACTTCACATAAATATTTCCGTCCCTAAATAAGAGCTATGAGTTCATTATTTGCAGGCGAAGCAAAGCTTCATTACGGGGCGTCCGATTTTACCATCATGGAACCGGGCGGTTTTGTGAAATGCGCGATTACGAATGAGACTATTCCGCTCGACCAACTCCGCTATTGGAGCGAGGATCGCCAAGAGGCCTATAAGGATGCAGCGGCGAGTCTTGAAGCCTTTAAAAAGGCCGGTGGATGATACGTGGGACCGCAATAGCCATTTTAATCGCGCTATCGGCCTGCGTAGCCGAACCGAAACAGGCAGAAGCTAAACCACCGGAAGAGGTGGTCCCGACACTAAAGCCGAATTTAAGGACTCAACCGCGGGCAGAAATTCTACCAGCCCCCTTACCGCAAGTCTCTCCTATCCATTGTGAAGGCATCGCCCAACAAGGCGGGGCCGTACTCTGTCATACAGTCCCAAATGCCAAGGTTAAAATCGGACGTAGTCAATCTGATTTTTATTTTGAATCAGCCGATGACCAGGGGCGATTATTGGTCGGATTTGATCGGGATGAAAAAGATAATTATGTCGAGTTTGGTGGTAGGCGTATTAATTTCGACATGGATCAACGCGAGTGGGATATCTCCCGCATTGACGGCCTTCCACCCTCACAAGTCTCATCGTTTAACGAAGCACAGCTTAAACGCATTCGGTCTTCCAGTGCTCGTAAAGCCGTGGGGTTTTCATCCCGCGTCAAAGAGATGGGGTTTAAAGACGGTTTTATCTCACCGATTAAAGAGTTTCGTAAAACCACAAATTTTGGCGCGCAACGTATCTTAAACGGCGAGCCGAAAAAGCCCCATTACGGTGTCGATATGGCGGCCCCTGTTGGCACGCCCATTTATGCACCCGCTGACGGGATAGTCTCGCTCGCCGATGATGATCTCTATTTTGAAGGGGCGATGGTATTGCTGGATCACGGACAGGGGCTCATTTCCATGTATCTACATGTCAATGAGATCACGGTTGAAAACGGCCAGCCTGTAAAACAAGGCGAACAGATCGCAACGGTTGGGTCAAAAGGCCGCTCGACAGGGCCGCATTTATGCTGGCGTTTAAAGTGGCGAAATCGTAATCTCGATCCTGAGCTTTTAACACAATGGCCTCAAAAGGAACAGGTGAGTGCACCCTAAGCCCGAAAATTGCGAAACCATGAAAGATGTCCGCGCTGGCGTGGATACGCTGGACGCCGAGTTGGTGCGCCTATTGGTTATTCGCCAAGCTTATATGAGCGCTGCCGCCCGCATCAAACAGGACCGCGAGGCGGTCTATGATGCCGATCGCATTGAAGATGTCGTGGCCAAAGTTTTAGCGGAATCTGAAAAGCAAGGCCTGTCCGCCGATATCGCCGAACCTGTCTGGCGTAAGCTAATTGAGCGCTGCATTGCCTATGAATTTGAAGATTGGGACGACCAGCGTAAAGACAGCCGCAAAACGGCCTAATCCAGAATGCCGAACACGGCCCGCGCGCCGTCCGCGTCTTTCTTTATCTGTTCTTTCAAAGCTTCAAAGCTCTCAAACTTTTTTTCGTCTCGAATAAAACTGCGAAACGCGACTTCCACGCGTTGTCCATAAATATCCTGATCAAAGTCAAAAATATGAACTTCAAGTCGGGCGTCTTCTCCGCCAACAGTCGGACGATTGCCTGTATTGGCCACGCCCGGCCGCCAGATATCTTCGCCGTCAATTTTAAGCTCAACCGAATATACGCCGAATTTGGGCCGGATAAGCGTCCCGAAATCCAGATTGGCCGTGGGGAACCCAATCGTGCGGCCACGCTGTTCTCCTTTGGTAACGATGCCGTCGACAATCCAGGGACGCGATAGCATATGGGCCGCATGAAACACATCGCCTTGCGAGAGAGCCTCACGAATTTCAGTCGAACCATATTTGCCGTAAATCTTATGCAACCCGACAGGTTTCATAGGCGTCGCTTCAATATTTCGTTCGGCACATAGGCGGGTTAGGCTCTCGACATCACCACAGCGATTTTTTCCAAACCCAAAATCATCGCCTACAACAACATGTTTGATGCCTAATCCTTGATGCAGAACTTTTTCGACAAATTCGACATCATCCATATCCCGCAAATCCACATCAAACGGAATTTCATAGAGCCTATCGACGCCTAAGGCGGGCATAATGGCGGCGCGTACATCCGCACTCATTAAGCGAAAGGGTGGGGAGTCAGGTTTGAAAAATAATCTTGGATGCGGACGAAATAATCCAATGCCTAGCGGCGCGCCCATATTATCGGCAATTTTTTTGGCTTGCCCTATGACGGCTTGATGACCGCGATGCAGACCATCAAAATTCCCAAGGGCGATGACTGCCCCTTTGGCGATTTTGGGCAGGTCGGTATAACTATTGTAAGTTTTCAACTTAGTCTTTAGGGCGTTTTGAGACCATCACACCTGCATTACCCCGGCAGATGACCTTGCCGTCGACTTTGCAGGAACATTTCATTTTGATACGTCCGGTGCGTTCATTAATTTCGGCAACTTCCGCGCGCCCCACGACCATATCACCCACGAAGGCGGGCTT
Source organism: uncultured Caulobacterales bacterium (assembly GCA_964587545.1). Lineage (GTDB taxonomy): Bacteria > Pseudomonadota > Alphaproteobacteria > Caulobacterales > Maricaulaceae > JACOMS01. Next base: position 8,794 of record CAZPLJ010000059.1, read on the forward strand.
TCGAAACCGCAAGTTTAACTCAACGAAAATAGCTCCTGGTCCGGGCAGGTCATTGCCTAAAATCGCAGAAATAATGGACGCCGATAAGGCTCCGTGAGCGATGCGCTGGCCAAAGGCCGTAGTTTTCGCAAATTCATCATCGACATGGATTGGATTATGATCCCCAACGATATCAGCAAAGGCGTCAATGCGCTCGGCAGTAATCTCCATGGTGGATTCAGAAAACATTCCGACTTCAAGATCTTCAAGATAATATTTTTGATTTGTCATGGTCACAATTTAAGCCTCTCCCCAAGCTTTACCAGTTTAATTTTGGCGCCATATAGCGAGCGATTATACCATGTTCTTTCAACAAGCCAGTGAGTTTTTCTTGCGTATCCGCGTAAAGACCATCCGCTACAAAAAGACAATCATAGCCTTCCGTTTGAGCCCCTAAAAGATCGGTGAAGATATTATCACCTATGGCCAAAACGCGGTCTTGCGTGGGTGCATACCCCATGACTTCCTCAAGCCATGCCCGTGACAGCCGATATATGGGTTCATGTGGTTTGCCTGCATAGACGACCTCGCCACCCAGTTTTTCATAAAGCTTGGCGAGCGCTCCGCCGCAATAAATCAATTTACCGTCGCGTTTGACCTGCACATCGGGATTAGCACACACCAAAGGAATTCCCATATCGCGCGCTTCTGTTAAAAGCTCGACATAGTCATCGGGCGTTTCATTGTCGTCATCAAACAAACCCGTACAGGAAATAAAGGCGGCGTCTCCGAGCTGTGAGAAATTCATTTCAATATTTTCATATATTCGGTCGTCACGGTCGGGGCCTAATTTGAAAGCGGGTCCCGGTGCCCGCCGTGATAATTCATCAATGGTCGCGTCACCAGATGTAACAATCGCGTCCCATAATTCGCCCGGAACACCAATTTCGGCAAATTGTTCTGGGATTGCAACGGACGGTCGCGGTGAATTTGAAATCAAGACAACGGGTCCTCGTTCCCCACGAAAACGTTCTAAGGCCTCGCAGGCCTCGTGAAATGGAATACGGCCGTTATGGATAACGCCCCAGATATCGCAAAGCAGCGCGTCATAGTCTTGCGCGATTTGGCCAAGACCGGAAATGGATTGAAAGTCTGTCACGCGCAAGCTGCTAGGTGGTCGCAAAGCGGAAATCAACCCGCTTTTATGGGCTTGATGAATACAATCTCTGTGCTAGAGGCGTTTTGTGTCCGAACTACGTGACAATATCCTAACCGCCATTCGCGAAAATCCCGATAAGCTAACCCGAAAGGATTTGGCGAGAAATTTGGGCATTAAGGGCGATAACAGGCGAGAATTGCGGTCTGAATTACGCGATATGGTCGATGACGGTCAACTTATTCTCTCCAAACGCAAAACCTATCGAGAGGTGGGGGAATTACCAAATGTAATGGTCATCCGGGTGACGCATATTGATGACCAGGGTGATATGGTCGGCCGGCCGGATAAATGGAGCGGCGACGGAGAACCCCCAAGCTTGATCGTAAGAGAGGGGCCTATCTCGAAAAAATCAAAAGGGCATAAATCCGCGCAGCTTGGCATTGGGTCACGAGCTTTATGTCGAATAAAGCAATCTGGCGATTTTTACACGGCCCAAGTCATGAAAAAATTGGGCCGCGGCGCCCAACGGCATCTGGGCATCCTTTATAAGGACGGGCGTGGCTGGAAGGTCAAACCAGTCGATAAGAAAATTCGGGACGAAGCTCGCCCCAATCATGTGCCTGAAGGCACGGAGACCAATTCGCTGGTACAGTATCGCTCAGCAGGTCGACGCGGAAAATATGACCGGGCTGTTGAAATATTAAAAGTACTTGGGTCTGCTAATGACCCGAAAGCGTTCACACTCATTTCGCTTGAACAACACGGTATCCCTGTCGGCTTTGATGAGGTGGTTTTAAAAGAAGCCAGAAATTTAAAGCTACCCCAGCTTGATAAATATCGGCAGGATTTACGAAACTTACCCTTGCTCACGATTGATCCCGTTGATGCCAAAGACTTTGATGATGCGGTCTATGCCGCACAGGATGAGGATCCAAAAAATAAGTCTGGTTGGATTGTCTGGGTCGCTATCGCCGATGTGGCCGCCTTTGTTATGCCTGATAGCGAACTTGATAAATCGGCGCGTATTAAAGGCAATAGCGTCTATCTCCCGGATCGGGTTGAGCCCATGCTGCCCCATGAATTATCCTCAGACCTTTGTTCTTTGAGGCCCCATGAAGACCGCGCCTGTATAGCTGTGAAGATGCGCTTTTCAAAAGACGGTAAAAAAATCGATCATGAATTTGTTCGCGGCATCATGAAATCACATGCGCGTCTGACTTATGCGCAAGCTCAAGAAGCCTTTGATGGCAAACCGGGAGACGCCGCAGAGCCTGTGGTTGATATTTTAGGCGATATCTTCGCGGCCTATAAAGCTTTGCGAAAAGCGCGCAAAGCCCGTGCTCCCTTAGCGATTGATCTCCCAGAGCGCCGGGTGCATGTGAATGATAAAGGCCTCGTCACCAAGATAACGATCCGTGAGCGATTTGATGCTCACAAGCTTGTTGAAGAATTTATGGTCCAAGCCAATGTCGCCGCCGCCGAGGCGCTATCACATAAAGGGGCTACAACCATTGTCCGTGTGCATGAACCACCAGCGCGCGAAAAGCTGCAAGGTTTGTCTGACTTCCTTCCGGCTGTTGGTCTAAAATGGTCATTAGGTGAACGCGCATCGACGGCGCGGTTTAACCGACTACTTGAGGCGGCCAAAAAGTCCGACATGTCAGAAGCTGTCGGCATGGCCGTCTTACGTAGCCAATCGCAAGCCTATTACGGCCCGGAGCCCAAAGGGCATTTCGGATTAAACCTGACCCATTATGCACATTTTACCTCGCCGATCAGACGTTATGCAGACTTGGTTGTACACCGTGCTCTTATCCGGTCCTTCAAGCTAGGCCTCGACGGGACGACCGAAACGGAACAAGTCAGATTAAAGGAAACCTCTGAGCATATTTCCGATACAGAACGCCGAGCCATGGCGGCGGAGCGCGATGCTAAAGATCGTTATATTGCCCGTTACTTGGAAAAACGGGTCGGGGCAGAGTTTGACGCCCGCATCACCGGTATCGCCAAAGCTGGGTTATTCATAACGCTTGATGAAACGGGAGCCGATGGCTTCATTCCCGCACGAACACTTGGCCATGATTATTTTGTCTTTGACGAAAAGAAAAAATCTCTCATTAACGCTGAGACAGGCGGGACATATCGGTTTGGTCGTAAAGTCAAAGCCCGACTTCAAGAAGCTACACCCGTGACAGGCGGACTCATATTTGAAATATTAACCAAGCCAGAGCGCGGCGAGAAACCTAAACGTAATCCGCGCGGCTCAGGGCGTTATCGTCATAAAAGCCGGGGACGCCGAAACAAAAGATGACACAAAACGTCAAGCCACCGATACTGACCGAAAAGGAAAAGGCGCAACGCGGCGCGCTTAAACGCGCAGCAAAACCCAAACTCGCATCAACCATTGTTCTGACCCATGGTGATCCGAAAAACCCGCACATACTTATGGGACAACGCGCAGGTCGCAGCGATTTTATGCCATCTGTCTATGTGTTTCCCGGAGGACGCGTCGATCGGGCAGATAGCTACGCACCTTTTTATAAGGACTTATCTTCTCGTAACGCCAACATATTGGAAGCCAAATATACGGCACGTAAAGCTCGAGCCATTGCGTTAGCTGCTATTCGCGAAACCTATGAAGAGACAAATCTCATGTTAGGTAAATCCGCGAAGTTTAAGCGTAATATTAATAATGCTAGTTGGGATGCGTTTCGGGAGAAAAATATCTTACCGGATTTATCCGAAATTGACGTCTTTGGTCGGGCTGTGACACCGCCCTATCGGCATAAGAGATATGATACCTGGTTTTTTATCCAACATTTGTCCGGCCAACGCCCGGGTATCAGCGACAGTGCCGAGCTCGTAAATGTCGGGTGGTACACAATAGAAGAAATCGCCGAGCTTAAAACAGCGCGCGTCACCAGTTTAATGATGCAAATCCTGAAAGACTACCTAAAGGCTCCAAATCGATCTGATCAAATTCTCTATCTGCATATGCATCATGGGAAATTTGCTCAGGATTGGTTTCCAACCAAATCCTAAGACGGTTCAATAATATTTTTGGATAGGCTTCTTAGTTTTATTTGATCTTTATGTGGCGATGCATTTTTTAACTCACGCAACATCAGTTCAAAATATGCCACCTCATCTGCTGTTTCAATCGGCTTAAATTGCATGCTCCAATCAGGATAACTTCGATGATCACGTGTTCTTTCTAACATAATTGTAAAATCAGAATGTCGTGGGTCGATTTTTATCTTTTGAAGAAGATCGCGGATAACTTTTTCATCCCCCTCCAATATTTGGAGGATATCACCCTGATGGAACAGCAGCAGGCCAGTGATGTTGGCCTTTCGATTATTCGCCGAAGCCTGTTCGACAAGCCCGAACATCTCCGAAAGCCCCAACTCACGTTTCGCCAAGCTCGTATAAATAGCCTGAAACATTGATACTACTTATACGCAATAATTATTATTAAAAACCTAATTCATGTGTAATTCGCGTATAAGTTACCCGATTTGCCCAAAATGACGAAGCTTATGATCGGCCAAAACACAAGCGAGCATAGCTTCGGCGACGGGCACCGCGCGAATACCGACACAAGGATCATGTCGACCTTTTGTGACAACTTCAATTTCTTCGCCCTGCTTATTGATAGAGCGTACAGGCGTTAACATGGATGAGGTCGGCTTGATCGCCAATCGTATGACAACGTCATCCCCGTTTGAAATGCCACCTAAAATGCCTCCGGCATGATTGGATAAAAATTTCGGCTTACCATTATCTATCCGGATCTCATCAGCGTTATCTGTGCCTTTAAATCCTGCCGCCGCGAAGCCTGCTCCAATCTCTACGCCTTTGGCGGCATTGATTGACATCATCGCTGAGGCAATATCGGCATCAAGCTTACCATATATGGGTGCCCCCCATCCGGCCGGGGCGCCGCTCGCGCGGACCTCAACGACAGCTCCGACACTATTGCCCGACTTTCGAATGTCATCAAGATAGTTTTCCCATTGTTTGGCCATTTTGGCATCCGGACACCAGAAAGGATTATTCTCTGTTTCGCTCCAGTCCCGTTTATTGTCATCGACGCGATGTTCGCCGATTTGGATAACGGCCCCGCGAAAACTGATATCTGGTCCTAATATTTTTCGTGCAATCGCGCCGGCCGCCACACGGTTGGCGGTCTCACGCGCGCTAGAGCGCCCACCGCCCCGATAATCACGTAAGCCATATTTGGCATCATAGGTCAGATCAGCATGACCCGGCCTATATTGATCTTTAATCTGGCTGTAATCTTTAGAACGTTGGTCCTTGTTTTCGATCATGAGACTAATGGGCGTTCCCGTTGTTTGGCCCTCAAACACGCCGGAGAGAATTTTCACCTGATCCGGCTCTTTGCGTTGTGTCACAAATTTCGATGTGCCCGGTCTGCGCTTATCCAGAAAGGGTTGAATATCTCCTTCCGATAAATCAATCCCCGGAGGACATCCGTCAACCACACAGCCAATGGCCGGGCCGTGACTCTCACCCCAGGTGGTAAAACGAAATAAATGTCCGAATATATTGTGTGACATGGCAAGCTCTTAGCGGGGAAGATTGAAAAGCGCCAGCCTATTCACCGTCTCTATTACCAAGCTTTGATAATCGCGGTTTTAATTGTGTCATGATAAAAGCCCGCTCATAGTCCGTGTAGCTCGTCCACATGGCGATTTCCTCGCGCGAACGCCCGCAGCCCTCACAGAGCAGGCTTTCCAAATCGAGCTTACAGATTAATTTACAGGGTGACTCCATATGGCTT
>CAZPLJ010000060.1:0-14638 GCA_964587545.1 uncultured Caulobacterales bacterium
TATGGAAGATTGTCTTTGATATTTTCCTAAAAAGTATGGTTTAAAATTCGTAACTAGAAAGGTTAACAGCTTGGAGGGTTTGATTGAAAAACATTAATATTTAGAGCAAAACTGGCCGTTATATGGGGGCAAAAGGTTAAGAATTGAAACGCAATCGCGAGTTTAGAAGTTGTTAAGTTTGGCAAAAATGTGTTAAGAAAACACTTAAATGGAAAAAATAAAAAAAACACAACCTAAACGTCAGTGCTTTGTCAAAGTAATCATAGCTTTGTACATTGTGTAGGAATGTGCAATCTTCATGGTGCAATTTTGTTCCAGAAATAGAATAGCAGCTGGCTTGCCTACCTGAATAGACTAGCCAATTGTGACACAGCCTACCGCTCATATCCCCCAAGGCATTTTTCCTTTTGCGGTCATCTCAAGCCATACGTGGCCGGGACTTAAGGTTAGAGTTTCCTAAAATTATGATCATCGCGCATAAATCGCTTGCGTTAAGTTATGGTGGTCCCTAAAGCGCCTCTCGTTGGTGCCCTCGTCTGAGGGTGAAACTGGGAATGAGGTGAAAATCCTCGACTGCTCCCGCAGCTGTAACCGGTTAGCTAGCCTCACATGCCACCAGAAAATGGGAAGGCGAGGCAGTGTAATTTCCGGAAAGTCAGAAGACCGGCCAGCACGTCGCCAGCGCCCTGAGGCGGGATGCACTCGCGGGCATGGATTATTCCAATGACGACATATGTTTAAATCTGCGCTTTTTTGCGTAAATATGGAGTCGTTGATGAAACGAATTTTATTGACTGGGGCTGCGAGCCTTGTTTTTTCTAGTATAGCGCACGCTCAAATTCTGAATAATTCTAATAATCAGGATGAAATCATTGTAACCGGATTACGCGCTGTCCCACTCACAGATGTCACATCTTCTGTCAGCATTTTAGACGCTGAAACTTTGGCTATCCGCAACTCACCATTTATTGCGGATCAGTTGCGCGCTGTCCCAAGTGTGGGCATTTCACGCAACGGTAGTTTAAGTGGTCTCACCCAAATCCGTATCCGTGGTGCGGAAGCCAACCACACACTCGTCTTGCTTAATGGTATTGAGGTGTCAGACGCCAATAATGGAGAAACAGATTTTGGACTTTGGTCAGGTCTAAACGTTGAGCGTATCGAAGTTGCACGCGGAGAACAATCTGCGATCTACGGATCTGATGCGATTGGCGGCGTAATATCCTTGTCAACTGGCGGGCAAGGTTTTGAAGTCGCCGCTGAATATGGGTCTTTTGATACCTACCGGGCACAAGCGGGATATCATGGACAGGTTGAAGGTCTTACATATGGCCTAAGTGGCTCAGGGTTTAGCACTGAGGGTGTTGACACCTCCGGTGTAGACGATGGTGAAGAGGATGGGTCTTCGAGCTATGCTATTTTGGCCAATGCAGCTTTGGAAATTTCTCCAAATGTGAAACTTGGCGGGCTTGTGAGTTACCGCCAATCAGATATTGATTTTGATAGTTTCTTTGGTGGCGATAATACCAATGCAGAGCAAATTTTAACGGGCCTTACGCTTGACGCGCAGACCGACCGCGTAAATCATATTCTTCGGGCTAATTATTCTCGTGTAGCTCGGGAAAATAGTGCGGGAAATATTTTTGCCAATGAAACCATCGGCGCCCGTACAAAATTATCTTACAGCCCTTCCGTTGAGTTTGGTAGTGACGGGTTTGGATTTGTGCTCTCTGGTCTTGCTGAAATAGAAGATGAGAGCTACGAACGCATTGATACAAATACCGCCTTTGGTGATCCTAATCAAAATGTGGATTTTCAAAGCTATAGCCTAGGTGGAGAAACCAGGGCGAGCGTTCAAGGTTTCGCGCTCAATGCTTCATTACGGTTTGACGATAATGATGGCCGTTTTGAGAATGCCACAACATGGCGTTTAGGCGGGGCCTACAATTTTGGTTTCGGCGGAAAAGTTCGAGGTTCGATCGGCGAAGGCATTAAAAACCCAACCTTCACGGAGCTATTTGGTTTTGCGCCCGCGAATTTTGTTGGCAATCCTGATCTTGTTCCGGAACGCTCGCAAAGTTTCGAAATTGGATATGATCATGTCTGGAATGGTTTTAATGCGTCTATTACATATTTTAGCGCAGAACTCGAAGATGAAATTTTTACAAATTTCGGAGTTTTCCCATTTACGGCAGGAAATCGCGAGGGAGACAGTGAGCGAGACGGGATAGAAGTATCGGCTGGCTGGGAACTAACCGAAAGCGTGTCACTAAATGGCTTTGTATCAGTAATCGACTCTACGAATGATAGCGGTGTTGATGAAATCCGTGTTCCTGAGTGGACAGGCGGGGCTAGCCTTAAATGGGCCTCTCAAAACATAGATGGGTTTCGTTTAGGTGTTGCGGCTGACTTTGTTGGTGAACAGTTAGATACCGATTTCAGCATATTTGATCCGGTTACTTTCCAATCACCGGATGTTCCGCTTGATTCCTATATCCTTCTTTCAGCAACGGCTGAATATCCTATCTCTGATAATCTGTCAGTCACACTTCGGGGCGAAAATTTGCTTGATGAAACCGTGACCGATGTGGTCAATACGTTTCAACCAGGTGCCGGTGTCTTTGTAGGGTTTAAACTGCACTAATTAAAGCGTCCTTGGTTTTACTGGTTTCTGGATTTAATGGCGTGCTTACTGGTATTTAACGCAAGGTCCGCCAAATTAGAAGGGTTTAAGGAACCAATGTAATTCATTTACGCGGGCTTATGCTACATAAGCCCGCAAAACCGGACAATAAATAACCATTGGAGACACCACCTGTATCTAACAGGGGGCAGGATTAGCCATCCGCCGCGTCACCCCCGATAAAATCCCCTAGACTTGTACTCGTCATGACAAATGGCTATGCCCCTATAAACGACAAGGGCGGGATTTATAATGAAACAATTTCTATTTAGCGCCTCAATTCTATTGGCTCTCACTGGCTGCAATGCAGCACATGGCCAAGACATTGCGCCGCCATCAGAGGTTTTAGATATTTATAACATTGCCACGGAACCGTCGGCAGAGCGAATTCGCGCCGATATTCAGACACTTGTCGATTTCGGGACGCGTCACACATTATCGGAAACGGAGAGCGAAACTCGCGGTATAGGGGCGGCCCGTCGCTGGATATTTGACGAGTTTACCCGCATTTCGGATGCGTGTGGCGGCTGTCTTGAGGTCGTTTATGTGATTGACACTGTGTCGGGGGAAACACGTATCCCTGAGCCGACCGAGGTGGTGAGTGTGCTGGCTATTCAAAAAGGCACAATAGATCCCAACCGCTATGTCATGATGAGCGGCGATATTGATAGCCGCGTGACAGACCCGCTTGACGGGACGAGCGATAGTCCAGGCGCCAATGATAACGCCTCGGGCATGGCGGGCACGATTGAAGCTGCGCGGATTCTATCAAAGCGCAAGTTCGCCGGCTCCATTATTTATGCGGGACTTTCGGGGGAAGAGCAGGGGCTGTTTGGCGGAAAGATCGTTGCCCAACATGCACTTAATGAGGGCTGGGATATAAAAGGCGTTCTCAATAATGATATGATCTCAAACATAAGCGGGATTGACGGCGTGATTGACAATACAACGGTGCGGGTTTTCTCGGAAGGGACACGGGCCACAGAAACACCCGAGGAAGCGCGGCTCAGACGTTTTACCGGGGGTGAGGTCGATAGTCCCTCGCGTAATCTGGCGCGCTATGTGAAAGCCCAAGCGGATCAATATATGACCAATCTGGATGTGATGATGGTGTATCGTTTAGACCGTTATAGACGGGGAGGGCATCACCGCCCATTTAACGAGGTCGGTATGCCCGGTGTGCGTATTATGGAAACGCACGAACATTATGATCGCCAGCATCAGGATTTGCGCACAGAGAACGGTATCGCCTATGGCGACAATATGGAGGGTGTGGACGCAGATTACGCCGCCAAGTTAACCGCGCTGAATGCGATCAGCCTGGCTGGGGTAGCGGGCGCCCCGCCTTTTCCGGCCAATGTTGAAGCCAGCGGGGCGGTTCAGCCTTCAACCACGCTCACATGGGAGACCGTGGGTAATGCGGGTAATCTGTCGGGTTACCGGGTGCATTGGCGCCTTACGACGGAACCGGAATGGACACATTCGCGTTTTGTCGGCAAGGTCAATGAATGGGAGTTCACCAATCTCGTGATTGATAATTATTTTTTCGGGGTTTCGTCTGTGGCTAAAGATGGGTCCGAGACACCCGTAGTCTTTCCGGGACCAGCGGGGCGTTTCTAACGGTTGCGTTTAAGTCCTGCGATATCCGCCAGAACGGCATAGGCCGCCTCTAGGACGTTGGTGCCGGGGCCGAAAATTTCCGAGACGCCTTCTGCGCGTAAAAAAGGATAATCTTGCTCCGGGATAACACCGCCGGCAAAGATTTTGATATCTGCGTGACCGCGTTCTTTAAGGATTTTCACAAGCTCTGGAATGAGGGTTTTATGACCCGCCGCGAGGGATGATACACCAATTGCATCAACACCGTTTTTAATCGCGAGCTCGGCGGTTTCTTCGGGTGTGGCAAATAAATCCGTCATATCGACATCAAAGCCGAGATCAGCAAAGGCCGTCGCGATGACTTTCGCGCCTCGGTCATGACCGTCTTGGCCCATTTTAGCGATCAACACATGTGGGACTTTGTTGCTCTGCTCTTTATATTCCGCGATTTTTTCAGCGACATTGTTATAGACTGGGTCGTTTTTATAGGCATCGGCATAGACGCCTTTAATGACTTTGGTCACAGGTTTATGACGCCCAAAGGCGGCTTCCATGGCGTCCGATATTTCGCCGAGTGTGGCGCGAGCACGTGCTGCTTCAACAGACAGGCGCAAGAGGTTACCGTCGCCTGACCCGGCGGCGAGTTTGAGGTCTGTGAGCGCGGCTTGGCACCCCTCTTCATTACGCGAGGCTTTCACCTGTTTGATGCGCTTGACCTGTCCGGCACGGACTTTGGCGTTGTCAATCTCGAGGATATCAATCGGCGGCTCATCATCGAGGCGGAATTTATTTACCCCAACAATGACGTCATCACCCTTATCAACGCGTGTTTGGCGCAGGGCGGCGGCGCGTTCAATTTCAAGCTTGGGACGACCTGTTGCAATCGCCTTAGACATGCCGCCTTCCGCTTCGATTTCTTCAATCATGGCCCAAGCCGTGTCGACAAGATCCTGGGTGAGTCTTTCCACATAGTAAGACCCGCCAAGTGGATCTACCACATCCGTCACGCCTGTTTCATGCTGCAAGATAAGCTGCGTGTTACGCGCGATACGAGCTGACGTTTCTGTGGGCAGGGCGATAGCTTCATCAAAGCTATTTGTGTGTAAGGACTGTGTCCCGCCAAGGGCGGCGGCCAAGGCCTCATAGGCGGTGCGCACCACGTTGTTGTAAGGGTCTTGTTCTGTAAGAGAGACGCCCGATGTCTGGCAGTGTGTTCTAAGCATTTTGGAGCGGTCGGTTTTAGCGCCAAAATCTGTCATGATTTTTGACCAAAGCTGACGGGCGGCACGAAGCTTGGCAGCTTCCATGAAGATATTCATGCCTATACAAAAGAAGAAGGATAGGCGTCCGGCAAAGGCATCAACGTCAAGACCTTTGGCAAGGGCGGCTCTGACATAATCCATACCATCGGCCAGTGTGAATGCGAGCTCTTGGGCGAGCGTCGCGCCCGCTTCCTGCATGTGATAGCCGGAGATAGAAATAGAGTTAAACTTGGGCATATCGGTCGAGGTATATTCTATGATATCGCCAATGATGCGCATGCTTGGCTCGGGCGGATAAATATAGGTGTTGCGCACCATAAATTCTTTGAGAATATCATTTTGGATGGTGCCAGATAGCGCGGCTTTTTCGACGCCTTGCTCTTCGCCAGCCACCACAAACATAGCGAGGATCGGAATGACGGCGCCGTTCATCGTCATAGAGACAGACATTTTATCCAGTGGAATTCCGTCAAAGAGGATTTTCATATCCTCAACTGTGTCTATCGCGACGCCAGCTTTACCGACATCACCAAAAACACGGGGGTGATCACTGTCATATCCACGATGGGTCGCGAGATCAAAAGCTACGGACAAACCTTTTTGTCCGGCCGCCAGATTTTTACGGTAAAAAGCATTACTTTCTTCAGCCGTGGAAAAACCGGCATATTGGCGAACCGTCCAGGGCCTGTTGGTATACATGGAGGCTCGCACACCTCGGGTAAATGGCGCAAAGCCCGGCATTTCTCCCAATACCTCCTCGGGTACATCCCACGGACCATAGACGGGCTTAATGTCGATGCCTTCCGGGGTTGGCGTGGTGAGCTCTTCTGTGCTGCGTCCACGAAGTTCTTTCTCGGCGAGTGCGTACCAGTCTTTGAGTGTCGGATTTTTAGTCATATCAATTGTTCTCCGGATATCTCAAATATATAAATTAACGGGGATTCTTCAGCTTTGTATATTACCTAATACCGCACATAGCTTTATTGAACACACCAATATTGTTCATAGAGCGGATTTATATTGAGGATTATCCGGGCGAAAACTCTTTAGAGTGTTTAAGGGCTATGGCTTTAAATTCAGGCTCAAGAGGTCGAACGCTCCAGATTGACCATGCATAACTAGCGCGGCTTAACGGCGGCAAGGTACCGGCTTTATCCGGGATAATGTAATCTATGGGAGTAAGTGGTACGGTGAAAACCACATTGGCCGGCTTTATAGCCGAGAAATTCTCTGTTGAATTGATGGAAGCGGACGATTTTCATCCACCTGAAATATCGCACATATGGCATTGGGACAAGGTTTAACAGATGCAATGCGTGAACCTTGGTTAAAATCAATGTGCGATCATATAAGGGTATCGGATGGACCTTTATCTCTTGCCTATAGTGGTTTGAAACACCCCCATCGTGAACGATTCAGATGTTTAGGACCGCCAGTTATCTTTTTGCATTTACAGGGTGATTTTGACGTTATTCATCAACGTATGAATAATCGTGTTGGACATTTCTTCCCAGCTACGCTTTTGAAAAGTCAGTACGATGATTTAGACGATACGACTAATGAATCTGATATCATTTCAATAGACGTAAATGGCGACCTTTCCAGCATTTTCCATGTAGCTAGTCGGGCTGTCGACAATTTCTTAAATCAATAATTAAGTCCATGGCCTTTAACTTTTGATTGTCTGAATTAATGGGAAACCTAGTTGGTTATTTTGGTTTCTGTTTTTGAAGAGAAGTATTATAACTTGTTTAGCTATTTGGATAGGTCGTAAATATGAGTACAACAAAATCAAATAATACACCCGATAAATCCCGTGAAGAAAGGTTAGCCAAAAACCTTCGTGATAATTTGAAACGGCGCAAAATGGCCTCTCGCAAACAAAACAATTCAACCGTGACAGATGCCCCTGAATCGCCCTAGTTACGCCCAAATCATAGGCTTTAACGCTGAATGTCACTCAGCGAGGAATAATCATGGATAAGATCGTCATTGAAGGCGGGCACCCACTTAAGGGAGAAATTTCTATCAGTGGGGCTAAAAACTCTGCAATAAAATTAATGGCGGTCGCTTTGCTCACCGATCAACCCGTTGAGTTAACTAATATGCCGCGATTGAGAGATACCCGATTTATGGGACATTTATTGGCCCATATGGGAGTTGAGGTCGAAGAAGGACCGGGACCACGCATGACATTGCATGCAAAAGAGCTCACATCAACGACAGCAAGCTATGATCTTGTTCGAAAAATGCGCGCAACATTTAATGTATTGGGGCCGACACTTGCGCGTACAGGTAAAGCTAAGGTCTCTCTTCCGGGGGGATGCGCAATTGGGGCACGGCCTGTCGATTTACACCTTAAAGCCCTTGAAGCATTAGGCGCAAAAATTGAGCTTGATGAAGGCTATGTTCTAGCGTTGGCTAAAGATGGGCTTAAAGGCGCAGATATTACATTCCCCTTTATAAGTGTGGGGGCGACAGAGCACACAATGCTGGCGGCCGTTCTGGCCAAAGGGAAGACAACGCTCAATAATGCGGCCCGTGAACCCGAAATTATCGACTTGGCCAATTGTTTGAACGCGATGGGGGCAAAAATATTCGGGGCAGGGCGTTCACAAGTTCAAATTGAAGGTGTGAAATCGCTTTCTGGGGTGAGCTATGCCGTTGTCCCTGACCGGATTGAGGCGGGTACTTATGCGCTTGCGGCGGCCACCGCCGGGGGCTCCGTTCGTCTTGTAAATTTACGCCATGACCATTTAGGGTCGCTTTGGCCTCTGATTGCACAAGCAGGCGCCAAGGTCAGTTTGGACGAAAATTCCGTGCTGATTGAACGTAACGGAAAACGTCTCAAGGCCGTCGATATGGATACGCAAGCCTATCCCGGATTTCCAACTGATCTACAAGCTCAGTTTATGGCCATGATGACCATGGCCGAAGGCGTGTCCATTATTCGTGAAAATATTTTTGAAAACCGTTTCATGCATTGTCCGGAGCTGTCCCGTATGGGAGCTGATATAACAGTCAGAGGGCGTGAGGCTATTGTCAAAGGCGTGAAACGACTACATGGAGCTCCGGTGATGGCGACAGATTTGCGAGCGTCTGCCTCTTTGATTAGTGCCGGGCTTGCTGCTAAAGGAAAAACGACGGTCGGTCGTGTTTATCACCTTGACCGTGGCTTTGAACATATTGAAATAAAGCTCGGCCAATGCGGAGCCAAGATAAAACGGATGAAAGATGACGAAGCTTAGGCTGAGAGGTGAAAGTACGGATGATTTAAAGATCATGTCGGCGGCTCTACAGGACGCGATCCTGAAAGTCGGAGAGATTAGATATTCTGCTAAAACGCGATCTTTAACATTACGAATGACTCGATTTCGACATGAAGGAAATGTTTCAGAGCGCATTTTATGTGGGTTGAGAATTGATGGTGTTCTGAGCCTAAAAAGTAAGGGGCTTGATAGGCAAGATCCCGAGGCTATGGCTGTGTTACTGTCTTTGACATATGTTGAGGGAGACGCGCCCCCCGGCGGAAATTTAAATATGGTTTTTGCGGGTAATGGTGAAATAAGAGCTCAGGTCGAAGTTCTCGATCTTATTCTTACGGATGTTGCAGAGCCTCGTGCTACAGATAAATCTCCTTTGCATCCAATTGATGAATAATGTCCAACGAAATTGATGATAACGACCACTATATCGTCGAGCTTAATATCGATGAAGATAGCTTACCCGTTAACAGTCAGGAAATGTTGCATGAGAGACGCGTCGCGGTTTTTGACCTATTGGAAGATAATTTTTTCCGTCCTTTAGATAGCGAAAATGGACCTTACATTCTGGCGGTTTCTCTAGAAGATGGAAGCCGTCTTGTCTTGGAGATAAGCAGGCGAGATGAAAGCCAAAAAACACGATATAAATTATCTTTGGCACCTTTCAGGCGGATCATAAAAGACTATTTCATGATTTGTGAGAGTTACCACAACGCTATCAGAACAGCGACGTCGGCTCAAATTGAGGCAATAGATATGGGCCGTCGTGGATTACATAATGAAGGGTCTAGATTGCTAGTCGATAGCTTGCGCAATACAATTGAGATAGAGTTTAATACGTCTCGACGGCTTTTTACGCTCATATGTTCTCTTCATCGGCGGACCTAATGGTATCAAAATTACCCCGTCCGCAATCCATACTATTTGTGTGTCATCTCAACGCAATTCGCTCCCCAATGGCTGAGGGGATGATGAAGAAGTATTTTGGAGAAGAATTAAGGGTTGAATCATGCGGGTTGTCGCCAGGAGATTTGGACGAATATATGGTTATGGTCATGAAAGAAAAAAAGATTGATATGTCAGACCATCGGCCGAAGCCTTTAACTCAAATGGATCGTGAATCTTTTGAAATGGTTATAGCTTTTACGGAATCTGCTAGTGAAGCCTCAAAGGCTCATTTCGGCGAAAATGCCATCGTAGAAACCTGGCCAGTAGCTGATCCGACTATAGGGAGTCTAGATGTAAGGGCTTTGATGAATAATTACCGTGCGGTTAGAGACAATATCGAATCTAAACTTCGTCGAAAGTTTATATCAAAATCATGAGGAAAACCCTGTTAATTGTGTTCAAAGCCCCTATATAGGCCTCGCACAAGACGTGTTCACAAAATCGGAGTAAATTATGAGATTGAACCTTGGCTAAAGAAGACCTGTTGGAATTTGAGGGTGAAGTGATGGAACTTCTCCCGAATGCGACCTTCAGAGTACGCCTATTGGCAAACGACCATGAAATTATCGCACATACAGCGGGGCGCATGCGTAAAAACCGCATTCGTGTCCTAGCCGGTGACAAAGTTACCGTTGAGATGACACCTTATGACCTGAGTAAAGGTCGTATCACTTACCGCTTCAAATAAATCGTATCTATGGCCGCCTCAAAGCGTCCCGAACTTGTACTCGCAAGTGCGTCTCCACGGCGTTTATCACTATTGGCTCAGATCGGGGTTGTTCCTCATCAAGTGATCCCGGCTGATATAAATGAAGAGCCGAGAAAAGGTGAGTTGCCTCGCGCTCATGCGCTCCGGCTAGCATCAGAAAAAGCTCAGGCTGTTTACAAGCCTTCATCAAATTCAATAATCCTAGCAGCGGATACCGTTGTTGGGGTCGGGCGGCGTATTCTTCCAAAGGCAGAGACTCAAACGCAAGCACTGGAGTGCTTAAAACTTTTATCGGGTCGCTCTCATCGCGTTTATACGGGGGTAAGTGTGATTAAATCAGACGGCACCCAGATTAGTCGTGTTGTTGAAACGCGACTTAAAATGAAACGCCTATCTCAGACAGAAATTGACGATTATGTGGCATCCGGTGAGTGGGAAGGCAAAGCCGGAGGCTACGGCATCCAAGGTTTTGCGGAAAGTCTCATAGTCTCTTTGCAAGGGTCATATAGCAATGTGGTCGGGCTTCCTTTGTTTGAAACACGTAATCTGCTTATCGCAAGCGGGTATTTATCTTGAAGCGGCGTTGCGTCCTAGAAGAGGCGGTGGGCGAAACGCGCGCAGCAATCTATGAAGGCCGTAAACTTGTCGAGTTTCATCTATGGCGTTGGTCTGATGCTGATGTTCCGAGACTTGGGCAAAGTTTTAACGCTTCGATTAGCAAGGTTGATAAGTCTATTGGAGGCGCCTTTATAAAACTCGGTGAAAATATTGAGGGGTTTTTACGATTTTCCAACACCACTAAAATGCCCCGTCTCCATGAAGGTCAGCTTATAGACGTGTGCGTGACGAAAGAAGCAATGGGAGGTAAAGGGCCTGTTCTAAAATATCTTCCCAATGGTTGTGATGCCGACGCGGCGTCCTCAGATAAGAAGAGCTTGGAAAGCCAAATTCGTCAGCTCTATCCCGGCATTGAATTTCAAAATGCCAATATTTCTTCCTTGGATGAAGCGGTCGAGACAAGTCTATCTCTCAAAGGTGGCGGCGATGTTTGCTTTGAGCAGACTCGGGCATTGCTGGCTATCGATATTGATAAGGGTAGGGCACCGAAAACTCTGGATGTCTGCTTAGAAGCTTGTGATGTGATTGCCCAGCAGTTGCGCTTGAGGGGGTTAGGCGGGCTAGTCGTAATTGATTTTCCAAACCTGCGCCAACCTAAGCAAAGAGATAGTGTATATGAACGGCTCAATTTGGCCTTTGAAAATGATCCAGCCACAGTGAAAATTGCGCCCATGTCACGCTTTGGTACAATTGAATTAACTCGCTCAAAACTTACCCGTGCACTCGATGAAATCCTCAATGATGAGTTCGGAAGTCCCACAATTGAGACGCTGGCCATTCGCGCGCTACGTAACCTTGAGAGGGAAGGGCGGTCATCACCAGGCGCTCGCCTAACGTTAAGAATACCGGAACCCGTCCAAGCTTGGTTAGAGAATGATAAAATCGGCTGGAGAGAGGTTATGGTCAATCGCATAGGTGAACGTTTCAGTCTTGAGCTTGGTGATAAAGTTGATGTAGTAGCGGATCGATGAAAACCTCTTGTCCCATGTGTCAGAAACAGGCTGCGGACGCGTTTAAGCCATTTTGCTCTAAACGTTGCGCCGACATTGATCTCGGTCGGTGGCTTAAAGGTGGTTATGTCATACCGGGTGAGGACGGCGAGGCCATGATACCTGCTAACGACTCGAGCCATAATTTAGACGACGATTAAATCTCATCAAAAACCCGTTTGTTATCAATGAAATAAAGGTCGATATTAAACGTGCCTTTGTGTGTCCGGATGGTCTCCCAATCAATATATGAAAAGGTACTGACTTTTATATCGTCTTGGTGATAGGCGCTAACAAGTTTTGCGGTGATCATATGTTTCGGGACGCAGACAGAACCGCCGCTTGCGATAATCATATTCTTTAACGGCCCAGAAATAACACCATCGACAAACCAGCCAGATCTCTCGCCGTGAATATAGTCGCGATCAAGTCGGGTAATATTGCCCGCTTTGGCTTTGTGAACGTCATGAATAGACCGAATAAATTCATTTGGGCTTTGGCACCAATAGCTCAAGCATAGAGGAATATCGGGCGCGATCTCATGCATCTTAAATAAGACATTCGGGACCCAGGATACATAGGTGACGCGACCCGTTAATCGATGCAGCATAACCAGGGCATGAATTTCCTCTTCAAACCCCCCATCTTTGATATCGATAAGCAATTTACACGACACGTTTTCATGCTGGCTTGCCAGCTTTAATAATTCATCCGCCGTGGGCATATGTGCGAATGTCCCGCCGAGCGCATCAAAATCACGATGCAACACCTCGGAAATATGATGCGATACACCTTTAGCGTCCAGTGCGTGTTCATCATGATAAATAATAGGCGTGCCGCATTTTGTAACACGAATGTCAAACTCAACGATTTGCACGCCAAATTCAAGCGCGGACTGGAGTCCAGCCAAACTATTTTCATGCTCTGAAAACCCGCGAAATCGGTGGGATATAAGTTTGTCGATGCTGATCATAGGGTGGTTAAGAAAAATCCAGTTTTTACTTGCATTGAAAATGTCATTAAAAGATGTAGCTAATATAAATCTAATCGATATTGCATATAAGCTGCAATATTTTTATGAGAAACAAGTCAATATTTTTATGAGAGACAAGTGATGAGTCATAAAGTTTACAATGACGCGGCTGACGCGCTTGAGGGTTTGTGTTTTGACGGCATGACGATCATGAGTGGCGGCTTTGGCCTGTGCGGCATACCCGAAAATTATATTGCCGCAATCAGAGAACTTGGCACAAAAAACCTGACCGTAATTTCTAATAATGCCGGCGTTGACGGCTTTGGTTTGGGGCTTTTGCTGGAAAACAAACAAATCAAAAAAATGGTCAGCTCCTATGTGGGCGAGAATGCAGAATTTGAGCGCCAATATTTGTCCGGCGAGTTGGAGTTGGAATTTAACCCGCAAGGCACGCTGGCTGAGAGAATTCGCGCGGGAGGTGCGGGTATTCCTGGGTTTTATACCAAAACGGGTGTCGGAACGCTGATTGCGGACGGGAAAGAGCATAAAGAATTTGATGGCGAGACCTATATCATGGAAACGGGTCTGAAATCGGATTTGACGATTGTTAAAGCCTGGCGCGGTGACACCGAAGGAAATCTTATCTTTAAGGCCACAGCGCGAAATTTCAGTCCCATGATGTGTATGGCGGGTCAAACAACCCTCGTCGAAGTGGACGAGTTGGTCGTCCCTGGTGGACTTGATCCCAATTTTGTCCATACGCCCGGCATTTTCGTGCAAGGGATTATCGAGGCGAAATGCGAAAAACGCATTGAACAACTTACGACACGCAAGCGGAGTGCATAATGAGTGAACGTAAAGGATGGAGCCGCGATGAGATGGCGGCACGCGCAGCCAAAGAACTTGAAGATGGATTTTATGTAAACCTCGGCATTGGTATTCCGACATTGGTCGCAAATCATATCCCCGCGGGTGTGAATGTCACCCTGCAATCAGAAAACGGCATGCTAGGCATGGGGCCTTTTCCATATGAATGTGAGGCGGATGCTGATCTTATTAATGCCGGCAAACAGACCATCACCACCTTGCCGAAATCGAGCTTCTTTGACAGCGCTACAAGCTTTGCCATGATCCGAGGCGGGCATATTGATTTATCTATTTTGGGGGCGATGGAAGTCGACGAAAATGGCGATATTGCCAACTGGATGATCCCCGGAAAGGTCGTTAAAGGTATGGGCGGCGCAATGGATTTGGTCGCGGGCGTCAAGAAATGTATCGCTCTTTTTGACCACACTAATAAGCGCGGTGAGAGCAAATTTCTAAAAGCTTGTACTCTGCCGCTCACCGGACAAAACTGTATCGACATGGTCATTACCAATCTGGGTGTGTTTGGTCGCGCCGCGAAAGGCGAAAGTTTCAAACTGCTGGAATTGGCACCGGGTGTGACGGTTGACGACGCCAAAGCTGCGACAGACGCAAACGTCATTTGGGGGTAAGTACCATCAGTCAAGCATGAATGCAGGGTCTATGACTCATCATGTCGTCTCCTTCTTTGTTTGCGGGTTGCGCCAAATAAGATATGGAGGCCAACCCA
>CAZPLJ010000061.1:0-14547 GCA_964587545.1 uncultured Caulobacterales bacterium
AATATTTGCCTAGGTCGTTTTCATGTTTACCCATAGTGAAATTTGGTCAGCCCTTGATCGGCTGGCCGAAACTTTATCTATCTCTCCATCGCGACTTGCGCGAAATGCCGGACTTGACCCCACATCTTTTAATAAATCAAAACGTGTGTCTCCAAGCGGGAAAGACCGCTGGCCCTCGACGGAAAGCCTATCCAAAGCGCTCGATTTCGCTGACATGAGCTTTGAAGAATTTGCACTTTTGGCCTCGCCACAATCTGATCGGGGAATATCAATCCCTGTAATTGGGTTAGCTCAGGCGGGTGACCAAGGTTTCTTTGATGACGCGGGCTATCCCGTCGGCTTAGGCTGGGATGATGTGCGAATGCCCGGTCACATTGACGATAATGTTTACGCACTTGAAATATCCGGTGATTCCATGGAGCCGCTTTATCGTGACGGCGACCGCATTATTGTGGCGCCCGGTCAAACGGTGAAACGCGGCGACCGTGTTGTTGTTAAAACTGTCGAGGGTGAGGTGATGGCGAAACAGCTTTTAAAAATAAACGCCAAACAAGTGGAGCTGAAATCTATCAATCCCGACTTTGAAGACCGTGTCATTAGACGACAAGATGTGCGATGGCTTGCCCGAATTATTTGGGTGTCTCAGTAATCGCCATCCAAAAGTAACCTAACAGTCTCTTCTAGATCCTGAGGGTCGCTAAACTTATCTTGCAAGTTTGAGAGTCGGTTTTTTATTTCAATCTCGACAGCGTTTTGCGGTGTAAGCTCAGAAACTGTAGCTAAAATATCATTTGCGCGTTCTCGATGTTTTTCGGCATCTAATGCCAATATTATGAGCACGTAATTTCCCGCCAACACGATATCATTTGGCGCCGCTTGCATCGCCGTTTCATAAAACTCAATTCCGGCGTCTTCAGAGGCGTTATACCATTTTTTTCCATTTTTATGGCCGGCTTTTCGGATGATCCCGAGATGCCAAGCACCTAATAGCGCGTCACCTCTTGGATCTTCGGGATAGGCTGTCCTGATATCATCAATAACGGCATAAGTTTTTTCAGGTAATTTTTTACGCCAAGCCCTAAATGGCGAACTGGTGCGTGTTTCAAACCCGAAAGCTAAGGCATATTGTATATGGGCTTCTTGAGACTGCGGGGTGAGTTTGACAGCTTGTTCGGCCCATTTGCGCGCTTGGATGGCGCTTTTATTGTGATTGTCGACAAAACCCAACATCACTTTTGTGGACATGGTTTCGGCGGCGAGGGTCAAAGCTTCTGCGGTTTCAATATCTCGAGCAAGTGTAATCGCGGCATCATAAGCACCGCTCTTATATAAGCTCCGCGCTTTTTCCAATGAGCTCCCCATAGCAGGCGATGCCCACATAAGAGCTATAGTGGTACTTATGAAGATAAGACGCTTCATAAGTGTAATATATCATAAAATGACCGCCCAAGACAGTCACAAAAATATGATGATCAGGAGATATCGCCCGCCAGGGCCTTATCAATCAGGTCTGCCGTCTCTGTGGGACCGTAAATTGCTACAAATGACCCAAACCTTGGTCCCTGACTTTGCCCGAGGCATACTTCGTAAATCGCCTTAAACCAGTTCCTTAAATTTTCAAATTTATGATCCTTACCCACAGAAAAAATCAATGTCTGTAAGGCCTCACTATCGGATTTTTCGTCATCAGATATGGTGCGTAGTCGCGCCGATAAATCCGTAAGTGCGGCCCGTTCTTCATCTGTGGGCGTGCGGTAAGATTTTGTCGGTTTTACGAAATCCTGATAATAGCGGATGGCGTAATCCGCCATATTATCAAGGGCTGGATTTTTCTCCGGGCTGGCATCAGCGACATATCGAGTAATAAAGCCCCATAAAATATCTTTGTCAGATGCGTTGGCCGCACTTACCAGATTAAGCATCAAAGCAAATGTTATGGGCGGATTTGCGGTTGGCGGTTTACCGTTGTGGATATGCCAGACAGGATTGGATAATTGCACCTTTCCCTCTTGTTTGGGGAAGGCGGCAAGGTGCTGATAATATTCATCTACGGCTTTTGGGATTATATCAAAATAGAGTTTTTTGGCCGCGCGCGGTTTTTGGAACTGAAAGAGGGATAGGCTTTCTTGGGGCGCATAGGCGAGCCATTCTTCGACCGAGATACCGTTGCCCTTGGACTTGGATATTTTCTCGCCTTTTTCATCGAGGAATAATTCATAGACATATTGGACGGGGGCGTCCGCACCTAAAATCTTACAGATACGGGAATAAATCGGCGCATTGTCTTGATGGTCTTTGCCAAACATTTCAAAATCAACATTGAGCGCCGCCCAACGCATTCCGAAATCCGGTTTCCATTGCAGCTTGGCGTTACCGCCTGTCACGGGCACAGTGACGTCTGTTCCGTCCTCGTCTTCAAAGGTGATGGTGCCGTCTTTTGGATTTGTAGCCTTCATCGGCACATAAAGCACACGCCCTGTTGCCGGAGATATCGGTAAAAACGGCGAATAAGTTACTTGGCGTTCCGCTCCGAGTGTGGGCAACATCACGCCCATAATATCGTCAAATTTTTCTAGAGCGCGCAAAAGATATTTATCATAGGCTCCGGCTTTATAAAGTTCCGTGGCGGATAAAAATTCATACTTAAACCCAAACCCGTCGAGAAACGCCCGCAAACGCGCATTCATATGCGCGCCGTAGCTCTCATGGGTTCCAAATGGATCCGGCACAGCGGTTAGCGGTTTTTGCAGATAGGCCTCAAGCATTTCAGGGTTTGGTATAGTCGCCGGAATTTTGCGCATCCCGTCCATATCATCGGACACACAAATCAGCTTTGTAGCGATCTTCCCATCCGTCAACGCGATAAAGGCATTACGCACCATGGTCGTTCGGACAACCTCGCCAAAGGTTCCAATATGCGGCAAGCCAGAGGGGCCATATCCGGTTTCAAACACAACGGGTCTGTCGCCGCGATCAATGCTGCGTTTCTTTTCTATATCCAGACGTTTTAATATTTGCCGGGCTTGTTCAAATGGCCAGGCTTTGGCGGACATATAAAGATCGGTATCGCTCATGGGATCTGCTTTCAATTTCGCAGGGGCGAGTTAGGCGGAATGTGAGCGGAGGTCAATCTAAAGCGACAATATAAAAAAGCCGGCCTTACTATGCTTTTTGCAAATCGCTAGGTTGGGTAAGCTGCTAAGTTTGGCGCCATTTAGATTGGGTGAAGCAATCAAGTGCAAACAAGAACGAATAAAATTGACAAATACTTCACAAAATGTAAACAAAAATGCATGTCAAACTGGTCTGACTATCCAATATTCCTTGCTGTAGCTGACACAGGTAGTCTCACGGCTGCCGGTAAACAGCTCAAACTGAGTCAGCCGACGGTGGGTCGCCGCATTAGAGCTCTAGAAGAGCATTTCGGCACGCCGCTTTTAACCAAAGAAAAGGGCGCCCTTGTTCCCACGACATTCGGGCATTCTATGCTGGACCATATTAGGCGGATGCAAAGAGAAGCCAGTGCCATTGACCGCAGCTCCGCCTCTCTTGAGAAATCCTTGGCCGGACCTGTAACTATTGCTGCGACGGAAGGGTTGGGTACACATTGGGTGGTTTTTGCCATGCAAGCGCTTCGAGCCGCACATCCGGATTTGTTAGTTGATATGAATATCGGCTTTGAGCAGGTTAATCTGGCCCAACGAGAGGCCGATATCGCCTTACGTTGGATGGGTCCGGGGGATCAAAATAGCTTAATCGGCCGTAAAGTCGCCGATTGCGGTTTTGGAATATATGCGTCCAGTGATTATGTAGCCCGCCGTCCTGAGGTGGTAAGCAGTAAGGCTGATCTCACGACACATGATAGTGTCGTCATGGAAGCGTCTGAAACCGGGATCCTCTGGCCCAAGGATGAAAATAAAACGCCCATTCCTTTTGGCCGCCTAACATTTAAATCCAATAGTCTTGCGGCACATATTAACGCGATTATTTCAGGATATGGTATGGGCTGTATGCCGATATGTATGGTCGAGCCGGAAATGGAGCTTACGCGGATATTGCCCGATTATACGCATCATGAGGGTTTATGGCTTGTAGCTCATGAGGACCTGACACGATCCATACGTGTTCGAACCGTCTTTGATTTCCTTGTTGATGCTATTCAGAAAGACAAAGGTTTTTTCTATTCCGGTGCGCCCTCCTTATTTGGAGACATCAGCTATGTAAAAGGCGCAATGAAAAACCTGTCTGATATGTCGAATGGCTCACAGGCAATGGAGCTTTCTGCCTAGCGCCTCTTTAGCTTTTTTGCGGCCCCGTTGAGACGGCGACCATGGCGGCTCTAAGTGTGCGCTCACCAATTTTAAATCCAGTTTGCATCACTTCGGCAATATAGCCTTTTTCTTCGTCAGAGGGAATTTGCGCAACGGCTTGATGAACGTTGGGATCAAATTTTTCACCCTTACCGGGTACGGCTTTGATCCCGTGACGTGCAAAAATTGCCATCAAGTCTTTTTCTGTCAGCTCGATTCCCTGAAGCAGGTTTTTGGCGTTATCGCCCATATCTTCGCGTGCTTTACCGTCCAGCGTTAACAGGGCGCGTCCTAAATTGTCGTACACCGATAATATGTCATTGGCGAAACGCTCGATCCCGTAAAGTTTCGCTGCGGCAACTTCTTTTTCGGCCCGCCGTTTAACATTCTCAGAATCGGCCATTGCGCGCAGGGCCTGATCTTTCATGGCCGTCATTTCGGCTTTTAGGGTTTCTATCTGTTGTTTCTCTGTTGGCTCGTCCTTTTTAGCAGGCGCATCATGAGCGGGGGCATCATCGCCCGCGTGCTCAGCGTCGGATTTAAATTGATCGATTTGCTCGAGCACAGCATCTAGATCTGCGTCTGAGGGCATATCCGGCATATCATTACCTGGGTTTTTCTTTTTGCCTGACATTGTCAGCTCCTATGAATATCCATCGAGCATACGCCCAACCAGTTGCGCTGTGTAGTCCACCATCGGGATAATACGTGCATAATTAATTCGTGTTGGCCCGATAACTCCGACAGCCCCAATAATATTTTTATCCGAGTCTTGATAGGGCGCAATCACCACACTGGAATTAGACAAAGAAAATAATGGATTTTCTGTCCCAATGAAAATTTTCACCCCGTCCGCATCTTCCGTTTTGTCCAAAAGAGCAATGAGCTCCTCTTTGCGTTCTAGGTCTTCAAATAACATTTGAATACGCTCAAGATCTGCCTGAGCTTCCAGATTATCCAAAAGCTGCGCGCGACCACGCACAATAAGATTACGTTGTGATTTTTCTTTTCCGTCTCCAGACCAATCGGCAAGTCCCTGTTTCACCAAGGCGGCAGCGGCTTTATCAATGGCCGCGCGACCGGCTTTTATTTCACCTAAGATGTCGTCACGGGCGTCTATAAGGCGGCGTCCTTTAAGACGTGCGGATAGAAAATTGCCAGCCTGCTCAAGGGAGGCTGGTAACAAGCCTTGCGGGCGCATCATTAATCTATTTTCCACACGCCCGTCAGCATAGACAATCACGACGAGGGCCTGAGCCCCGTCCAGATTGACAAATTCCACATGTTTGACGGCCCCTTCAGATTGCGCGGATTCTGTAGGTGTAAGAACAAGTCCGGCCCCGCCTGCAAGGCCCGCAAGCATGGCTGAGGCCTGTTCAAAAATCAGATCAGGATCTTTACCCTCTGCTGCCAGACGGGCATCTAGTTTGCGGCGATCCGTTTTGGAAATATCCCCCATTTCCAAAAGGCCATCGACAAATAAACGTAAGCCTTGCTGCGTTGGGACGCGACCCGCACTAATATGTGGGGCATGCAAGAGGCCAAAGCGGGTGAGATCAGCCATTGTATTACGGATCGTGGCCGGGGAGAGTTGCTTTGCGTCTTTTAGCGCAAGCGTACGTGAGCCCACAGGTTGGCCTGTTTCCAGATAACTCTCCACGATATCCCGAAAGACGCGACGCGCGCGGCTATCTAGGTCTGAGAGATTAAATTGAGGCGTGATAACACTCATAGGCGCTATGTGGGCAATCATTTGCCGAGTTTCAAGTCTTTTTGGTGGCGCGGACCTAACTCTTCAGATAAGGCCACGCCTACACATTTAAGAGGATGCTATGAGACCCAATAATCGCGACAGAGACAGCCTACGCGACGTGCAACTTATCGCTGGATTTGCCAAATATGCCGAAGGGTCTTGCTTGGCCAAATTTGGGGACACCCATGTGCTTTGCACGGCGAGTGTCGATGAAAATGTTCCGCGTTGGATGAAAGGCTCAGGAAAAGGCTGGGTCACGGCGGAATATGGTATGCTTCCACGCTCGACCCATTCGCGCATGAACCGCGAAGCGGCGCGCGGTAAACAAGGGGGGCGGACCGTTGAAATCCAACGTCTCATTGGACGCTCATTACGCGCAGCTGTTGATCTAGAAAAGTTGGGCGAGCGCCAGATCGTCATTGATTGTGACGTCCTACAAGCTGATGGCGGCACGCGAACAAGCTCTATTACAGGTGCCTGGGTGGCGCTTTATATTGCCTGTGAAAATTTGGTCAAAAACGGCGTGATTGAGGAAAACCCTGTCACGGATAAAATGGCGGCGGTCTCTTGCGGGATCGTCGATGGGGAGTGTCGTCTCGATCTGGAATATACTGAAGATAGCGCCGCGCAGGCCGACGCTAATTTCGTGTTAACGGAAAGTGGCGGCGTTATAGAAGTTCAAGCGAGTGCGGAAGATACGCCTTTCACAGCGGATGAAATGGCGGAACTGATGCGTTTGGCTGGTAAGGGAATTGGTGAGCTTTGCGCTCTGCAAGCACACGCGGTCAGCTAATCATTCGGCCGCTTCAGCGATCTCTTCTTCGCCGTCTTCCGGGATATGTTCCAATATGTCAGCGGGCTGACAATTAAGCTCCCGGCAGAGCGCGTCAAGTGTTGTGAAGCGCACGGCTCTCGCTTTTCCGGTTTTTAATATTGACAGATTAGCTAGCGTAATCCCTACACGGGTAGCAAGCTCGGTTAGCGACATATGGCGATCCGCCAGAACACGGTCCAGATTTACACGAATAGCCATTAGACGGTGAGCTCCTGATCGCGTTTTAACTCAAGACCGATCCTGAACACTTCGGCCATAACCGCAATGACAAAAACCAAAAACCACGCTGATAAATTGGTCTCCATGGCCATGCCGGTTGAGTTTCCGTTGACAGGTATAAGACCTGTCATAACCACTCGGAAAATTTCTACCATAGCAATAATAACCCATGTCTTCCGTAAGCGCTGAATATTGGATTCCACAAAGGGGTTTCCGTCAAACAATGTCTGCACGATTCCCCTCATGACAGTCGCCACATAGAGATAGGCCAAGGCAATCACGGCTCCGGCAAAGGGTGCCGCCTTGGTTGGTGTTGCTATCCCCGACTCTCTTAAGCGTTCTTCCAACTGCGTGTTGATGCTACCGCCTGCCTCGAATAGCAAAAATATCCCGGAGGCAACCATTATTGTCGCGATGATGGCAAGAATTACCATGACAATAATCAATATTGTATTGAGTATTTTCGCAAGGCGAGGCGCGGCGGATATGACCTGATTATCATTCATCTAATTATCGATATTCAATAATAAGGCCAAAAGCAAGCGATTGGATGATGATAAGCTCGTAACCTCACAAGGCAAAGCAGGTTTATAATCTCGTTAAGTTTTGTTGGATGATAATCTAAGCTTTTGACCCTTGCTTTATCATCAAAAGACTAATTCCGCCGATAGTCAGCGCTAAAACGGCAATGGCCAAGCGACCGCCCATTGGGTTGGGAATAACCAACATGGCGGCAATGAAAAGCGCTATGGCGACGCCAAAGCGGCCGATAACTTTTAACTGGGTCAGATCGTTGCCGGTGCCAATCTCAGATTTGAAATCGATCGGGGTTTTCATTTTTGTAATAAAGGCGTCCACCTTGTTTCGGTGTGGCGACCCAAGGGCGGGAGCAAAAGGAATGGATATCAAAAACCCAAGAGAGCCCGCCACAAATACGCCAAAAAACTTCATCTGAAATGTCCATGTCGCCTCAGCCGGAAAACCAAATGTGGATAAGGACACATTTAAAAATGCCATGAGCGAGACAGCAAACCCGCATGTAATAGATGATAAGGCCGCCCACCACGGCGTTCTTTTAACAAACAAGCCCCACATAAGCGGGATTTGAATGGGCGACATCAGCAGAGCGCCTATATCTAACATAATTTCAAATATGCCTTTCCCTTTTTGACTAGCCAGGTGCAGGGCTAATAAAATCACCACCACACCCATAACCCACGTTAGGAGGCGTCCATACCCCAGCAGGACTTTTTCCGGCTTTTCAGTCCATTTGAACCGGCGAACAAGCTTTGGGTAAATGTCCTTAATCATAATGGCGACATTGGTATTAAGTCCCGTATCCATGGAACTCATCGTGGCCGTTAAAATAGCTACGACAATCAACCCGATGAGACCAACAGGTAGCACATTGATACTGGCAATCGCATAAGCGGCCTCGGCCGGTTTACTAATATCCAAAGCCATGACTTGATCGGCAAATAACAGCTTGGCCGTTATGGGCGGTAAGAACCAGACAAGCCCGCCGACGAGAAAAAGAACAGAAGCTAGAATGGCGGCTTTGCGCGCCTCTTGCCCGTCCTTGACGGAGAAATATCTTGGGCCCGCATACATAGAATTAAAGACCAGAAAGCCCTTTGTGACCATTGCGCTCGCCCAGCCCCATGTATACGCGCCGGCAAAAAGCTCTGCCGAGTTTACCATTTTGAACCTCTCGGAGAGGCCCTGCGCTTCAATTTGTTCAAACATGCCGCCAAGGCCGCCAAGTTGACTAATGCAGAGCCATGCAATGATTAGCGTCAGCGGCACCAAGATAAGACCTTGCAAGAAGTCGGTTGCCATAACGGCCCAGCGCCCGCCTGTGGCGGAATAAAACAGCACCACCACACCGCACACCATGATAACCTGATAGATATTATATCCAAAGACGGCGGAGCAAAATATCCCGAGACCGTAAAGCGCCATGGCCGAATATAATATCCTGATAGGAACTTCAAAAAGCGCATAGAAATTACGCGTCCCTTCCCCGAAACGCCCGGCTATGGCTTCGGGGAATGTTGTGACCCGCATTTGCCTTAGCCACGGTCCTAGAAAGAGATAGTTGAGGAAAAAGCCAAAGGCATTTCCTAAAAAGATTATCATGACAGAGAATCCGGCCTCAAAGGCCACGCCCGCGGCCCCCGTGAAAGTCCATGCACTAAAGGCGCTCATGAAAGCGCTGCTACCCACCAGCCACCAGCTGCCTTTGGCGCCGCCGATAAAATAATCTTTTGTATTGGATGAGAACTTTTTAAATACGATGCCAACAGCAACGATTAAAACCAGATAACCAACAATCACCAAATATTCGATATTTGAGATTTCGATCTGGGTCATGAGTTATTACCCGGCCTTAAGATTGCTAAGATCAACCCAGCTATCATTCTTGCGGATGATATCGATGATCTGCTGATAACGGCTTCCCTGATCAAAAGTCAGATAGCTTTGCGCCTTTTCGCCTTTAATATCCTTGATAAATTCCCGGATAAGGTAATGCCAACATTGTTCCGTATCGCCTTTTACTTTAGGTGCATGTGCGGCGATATCATTGGGTAGGTCTTTTTCTGTCCAAACCTTATCTTTGCCGAACACAAAAAGCGGGCCGCTCCCATAATGGCCTTTAATATAGATGGCGCCTTCGCTGCCATAAAAGGCGATATGGTCTTCGTTAAAACGCGGCTGTAAACCGCCATGTTTAAACAGAACGGATACGGGTTGTTTTGCCATATCGCTTTTGATTTTTGCCAATACCGTATAGCTCCACTCCACATTGGACTCACCCCATTTAAGGGATGGGTCGTTGAGATCATCAGGGATATGCTCGCGGCGGTTTTTGAAATTATGCACCCCGCTCACAATGGGGGCCTTCCCAAGATCGTCGCGCACATCGCCCGAAATCGCCAAAATCTGCTCGCCAATGACAGATGTCACGATCGATAATTTATGGGTGAAATTATTATTCAGACGCCCGCCGCCATCTTCTGCCCGGTGTGACCACCCAAAAGGGATGTCTTTTTCCAGATTGAAATGTGAGATGCATTCCACCTCTTGTGGCTCTCCGATCACGCCGTTCGCCACAAGGCGTTTGGCGTGTATGATATGGGGCATATAACGAAAGCTTGCCGCAAAGGCGGTTTTGATGCTCTTAGCCGTGGCGAGATTATAAAGCTCGCGCGTCTCCTCGCCTGTCGTTGCCATGGGTTTGTCGCAAAAGACATGAGCGCCATGCGCGATAGCGTCTTTGATGGCTTCAAAATGCGCCCCGCCCGGTGTACCGATAGAGACAATATCGGGCTGACATTCCTTAAGAGCTTTGGCCCAATCCGTGCCGCCATAGGGAATGGACATTTTTTTGGTGATGTCTTTCACCACATGCGGCGTACGACCAACCATGCCAACGACCTCTGCACCCAAAGCGCGAAAAGCCTCGGAGTGACCTTGTCCGGCAAAGCCAGTTCCGTGCACCAATATTTTTAAGGCCTTGCTCATGTCTCTCCTCGCACCTAGTTACATCATTCTTGGAGAAAAACATGAAAATTACAAGCGCGGAAGTGTTCGTCGGGGGGCCCGGTAAAAATTACGTCACTCTTAAGATTATGACGGATGCGGGGGTTTACGGGATTGGTGACGGGACGCTTAACACCCGCGAAACCCTCACAGCGGAATATCTTCGGGAATATCTTATACCTTGCCTGATCGGGATGGACCCGCGCAACAGCGAAGACATCTGGCAATATTTCTATAGGGGGGCCTATTTCCGCCGCGGGCCAATTGCCATGGCCGCTTATGGTGCGATTGATCTGGCGCTGTGGGACATTAAAGGCAAAATTGCGGGCCTACCGCTTTATCAGCTCTTTGGCGGTAAGAGCCGGGACGGCGCGCTGGTTTACGCCCATGCTGTCGGACCAACGCTTGACGTGTTACTTGACTCCGTCGCCCATTATGTAGAGCAAGGCTATAAAGCCATTCGTCTGCAATGCGGTATTCCGGGCATGCCTGAGGGAGGCTACGCCACAGGTAAAGGTGGGGATACGAAACATTTCATTACGGAATATGGTCAACTGCCCGATCAGGAAATTTGGGATAGTGAAAAATATCTGAGCTACATGCCAACCGTTTTCGAAGCCGTTAGGGAAATATTTGGACCTGACCTCAAACTCTTACATGATGTGCACCACCGTCTGCGTCCGCGCGAGGCGGCCGCGTTTGGCAAAGAGATTGAGAAATATAACCTCTTCTGGATGGAAGACCCTACACCGGCCGATGATCAATATGCGCTGCGCCTAATCCGCCAGCACACCACCGTTCCCATTGCCATTGGCGAGGTGTTTAACTCTATATGGGACTGCAAGGATATGATCGAGGAAGAACTGCTGGATTTCATCCGCGTATCTGTCACCTATGCAGGCGGTATCACCCATGTCAGACGCATTGTCGAGCTGGCTGCAATTCATAATATCAGAACTGGATTTCACGGCGCGCCAAGCCATTCGCCGATTTCTATGGCGGCTCAGCATCATCTCAATGCCTGGGCGCCAAACTTTGGGATTCAGGAATATCTGGTTTTAGGAACAGCTGAATGCGATGCACTCTTCCCGTCTGAGCATTATCTAGAAAACGGATTGTTTTACGTGAGTGACACGCCCGGACACGGCGTTGATTTTGACGAAAAAGAAGCGAGTAAATATTCATTTGATCGCCGCTACCATCCAATTGTAAGGCTGGAAGACGGCACCATGTGGAATTACTAATTTCGGCCCATAAGGGCTATGAATGTTTGAGAAGGATTGAATAGCTTTGAATATCAGGCAACATAGATAGACATTTAGCTTATGATGACATTTGCCAAAAATATCTGTAACGCCGTTCTATGTCGGATTTAAGACCCGTATTTTTTGTTGTTGGATTAATGCTCGCCGCGCTGGGCGTGTCGATGTTTATCCCGATGGCTGTTGATGTGTTTTATGAAGACCGGAGTTGGCGGGCTTTTGCCATGTCCGGTATTTTTACGACACTTATTGGGGCCGTACTGGCTCTTGCTACCTATTCGCCTAATCCGAAGCTCCCGGCGCGCGGGGCCTTTCTGCTTACAGGATTATCATGGGTGGTTTTGTCCATCTTTGCCGCTGTGCCTTTTCTTATGTCACCAACCAATATGAGTATCACGGATGCCTTATTTGAAGCCACATCCGGTATTACCACGACAGGTTCGACCATCATGACGGGCTTGGATGATCAGCCCAAGGGCGTCTTATTGTGGCGCGCTATCCTGCAATGGATAGGCGGGGTCGGGATTATCGTGACAGCTATGGCGATTTTGCCGATGTTGCGCATTGGGGGTATGCAGCTCTTTCGTCTGGAAAGCTCGGATATGAGTGAAAAAATGCTCCCTCGCGCGGCGAGCCTCGCTGCCGCGATTGGAGGTATTTATATCGGCCTGACGATCATATGTGGTGTGGGTTACATGATGGTCGGCATGAATAGTTTTGATGCCGCTGCCCATGCTATGACAACCTTGGCAACGGGAGGCTATTCTACCTCGGATCTATCTATGGGTGGGTTTATGGATAATGGGGCGGATCTGGTCTGTATCGCTTTTATGATGGCAGGCGGTATGCCTTTTGGGGTGTATCTCATGATGGTGCGTGGCAATTTCCGTGCACCTCTTAATGACCCGCAAGTGCGGGATTTTATTCTGATTATGATTGCCCTGATTGTGATTATGACGACGTTTTTGTGGATTAACTCAGAACTGTCGGGATCGCGATCCTTGCGCTTATCGGCATTTAACGTCGTATCCATCGTGACAGGCACAGGCTATGCCACTGCCGATTATAATAGCTGGGGGTCCTTCGCGGTGGCCGCCTTTTTCGCCTTTATGTTTATTGGTGGCTGTGCCGGCTCCACCGCCTGCTCGATTAAGATTTTCCGTTATCAAGTCGCCTTTGTCGCGCTTCGCGCCTATTTGCAGCGCATGCCGCGGCAAAATACGGTCATCCCTTTACGCTATGGGTCAAAGCCTTTGCCTGAACCTGTCGTTTATTCTGTGATGAGTTATTTCTTTTTGTTTTTTATGACCTTCGCCTTTGCCGCCATATTATTGTCTGTTTTAGGTCTTGACCCTGTCACAGCTTGGTCAGGCGCGGGAAGTGCTGTGGCCAATGTTGGTCCGGGTTTGGGAGATATAATTGGGCCCTCAGGTACCTATCAAACCTTGCCGGATACAGCCAAATGGGTGTTGATGCTAAGCATGATAGTCGGACGTCTTGAAATCGTCACAGCTCTTGTTTTGTTTACGCCAGCCTTTTGGCGGGCTTAAATCGCATCCACATCAAAGTGATATTCTGAGCCGCAAAATTCGCAATTGGCGGTGATAATATTGTCCACTGCCATGTCTTCAATGGCGGATTTATCAAAAGATTTAAGCGTTGATAGAAGGCGCTCTTCAGAACAGCCGCAATTGGCGGTGATGCTTACCTTGTTTTCAAGCCGAACACCGCTTTCATGGAAGAGGCGATAAATCAGCGTGTCATGTGGTAATTCCGGGTCGATCAGCTCCTCATCGCTAAGCGTGTCAAAAAGGGCTTCTGCCGTTTGCCAGTCATTTTCTGTATTGCTGCGCGTTTCATCAGTGGCAATGCGCTGGATCATCATGCCGCCGCCTCGCCAACTTGGTGTATTTCCTGGAGTTTGACTTTGTCCGACAGCCAGCTTGATACGTGTTGGTATTTGTTCGCTTTGGGCAAAATAATGTTCGGCGCATTCCGCCAAAGATTGACCTTCAATCGTAGCGAGACCCTGATATTGATCCATGTCGGGTCCTTGGTCGATGGTCATAGAAAATGTGCCTTTACCCAGGAGGACATCTGCGCCGGGATTACGGTGGTCAAGCTCGAGCATCTTTAGCTGTTCTTTATTCCAACGAGCATAGCCTCGAATATCACCCGCTGATGTGCAATCCGCCATTAAAAGGGAAATCGCCCCGTCATTTGTGCCATGGCACTGCACAATGAGGCGACCATCAAATTTAAGAGCGCGTGCGATAATTGCGGCGATCATCATGGCTTCCCCTAACAGACGCGAAATTCGGTCTGGATAGCGGTTTTCGCCAATGGCTATATCAAGGGCACTACCCAGCTGAATGGCGCGACCCCGCACGGCAGAGCTCTCCAGCTGAAAAATACTCACATGATCTTGGATATCTTGTGTCATGGGGCTGCACATGGGGAGAAAATTGGCAGCTTGCAAGTCCAATTCACTTTCTTCTTGGCAATGTCTCTATTTTAGCTTAAACGGCGCGCTCGCTTAGGTGGGGTAGCTCAGCTGGTTAGAGCGCAGGACTCATAATCCTGAGGTCGGGTGTTCAAGTCACCTCCCCACTACCAAGCGCCCTA
>CAZPLJ010000062.1:0-12878 GCA_964587545.1 uncultured Caulobacterales bacterium
GCGCTTATGAGCAAGCTGAATATTTGTATGATCGTGACCCAAATAATACGACATTTCAGGCTCAGATGGCCATATGCCATATGCAATTAGGGGATTATGAAAAATCAATACAGCTCTTCGAAACAGTCAAACAGCAAGAACCAAATAATTTTGCCAACCTAACATCTTTAGGACATGCTTTAAAAACGAGCGGGAAAAATGAAGCTGGCGTTCAGAATTACAGGCAAGCTTACAAGGCCAATCCCACGCATGGTGAGGCTTATTTTTCACTCGCTAATCTGAAAACTTATAAGTTCGCAGAAACAGAAGTGAATGACATGTTGGCGCAAGTTGCCTCAAAAGACTTAACCTATCGCGACCGGATCCATTTCTTATTTGCTCTCGGAAAGGCCCATGAGGATCGTAAAGATTATCAAAAATCTTTCGAGTTCTACAAATTGGCTAACGATCTTGGACGTAAGCAGATGCGTTATGATGCCGAGAAAATGAGCCTCGGATTAGCGGGGCAAATGGAAATCTGTACATCTGAATTATTCGAGGCTCAGTCTGGGAAAGGGTGTTTAGCAACTGATCCAATATTTATTGTGGGTTTACCGCGCGCGGGGTCGACTTTGCTCGAGCAAATTATAGCGTCGCATAGTCAGGTAGATGGAACACAAGAATTAGGAAATATAATATCCTTAGCACATACATTACGAGGGCGCGGGAGAACAGCTGAAACCTCTCAATACCCAAATATTTTGCATAAACTATCTGATGAAAAACTGACACAATTTGGTGAGAAATTTATAGACGACACACGGATACAGCGTGGGGATGCCCCTTATTTCATAGATAAGATGCCCAATAATTTTCGCCACATTGGGCTTATTCATCTCATATTACCTAATGCTAAAATTATTGATGCGAGACGTCACCCCATGGCCTGCTGTTTTTCCGGATTTAAGCAGCATTTTGCGGAAGGTCAGGAATTTACATACGGGCTAGGACAAATCGGTCGATATTATCGTGACTATGTGAGCTTAATGGATCACTGGGACAAGGTTTTGCCTGGGAGAGTTTTAAGAGTGCAATATGAAGATGTTGTGGCTGACACTGAAACCCAGGTTCGCCGTATACTGGATTATTTAGGGCTGCCATTTGAAGAGGCTTGCTTGAATTTCCATAAAACAAAACGATCCGTTAGAACGCCTAGTTCCAATCAAGTCAGACAACCCATATACAAATCAGGGTTGGAGCAATGGCGTAATTTCGAGCCTTGGCTTGACCCGCTTAAACAAGCTCTGGGACCTGAAGTCATGAAACGATACCCCGTTTAGGAATTTTCTATGACCCATAAAATAATGTCAATCGATGCAATTCACGGTCTTGCCAAGTCCACATTGGAGAGTTTTGGCGCAGATAGTACCAATGCGGGTGCCGTAGCAGATACAATTACCATGGCGGAACGCGATGGGTGTGTAAGCCATGGGCTCTTCCGTTTGCCAGGATATGTGGCGACGCTTAAAAGTGGGAAAGTCGATGGTAAAGCGCGTCCAACCGTTAAACCCCTGGCGCCTGCGGTTATTCAAGTTGACGGGCATAATTGTTTTGCGCCTCATGCTTTACAAGTGGGGAGGCCGTCACTGATTGAGGCCACCAAAACCTGCGGGATAGCCGTTATGCCGATGGTAGGAGTCCATCACTTTGCCGCATTATGGCCGGACCTTGAAGAAATTTGTGAATCTGGTCTCGCGGCGTTTTCTTGTGTGAATTACAAACCGTCAGTTATCCCTGCTGGTGGGAAAAAGGCACTTTACGGGACCAATCCTATTGCGTTTGGTTGGCCACGTCCGGGAAAAAATCCAATGATATTTGATATGGCCACATCCGTTATGGCCCGAGGAGAGGTCGGCGTGGCGGCCCGCGATGGCCATTCTACCCCGGAAGGCGTCGGGGTTGATGCCGAAGGTAATCCAACGACAGATCCGAATGAGATTTTAAAAGGCGCACTTCTAGCTTTTGGGGGTTATAAGGGCTCATCCATTTCAATGATGGTGGAACTACTTGCCGGAGCTATGATTGGTGAAAGCTTTAGTTTCGAAGCAGCTGAGCGCGATATTGCCGATGGCGGGCCTCCGCAGGGGGGGCAGTTCGTATTTGCTATCAACCCTTCTCTTGTACGCGGCAATGATAGCTGGCCTGAACATGCAGAAAGCTTTTTCAATAAAATCTATGAGCAGGACGGTACGCGCTTGCCTGGTGACCGAAGATATCAAAGCCGTGCGAAACACGATATGCAGGGCGTTGAGGTATCACCAATCATTCTAGACAAAATCGCGGCTCTATAAATTTTTCTTATCATCGCTATTTAATGATAATGTA
This sequence comes from uncultured Caulobacterales bacterium, assembly GCA_964587545.1. Classification (GTDB taxonomy): domain Bacteria; phylum Pseudomonadota; class Alphaproteobacteria; order Caulobacterales; family Maricaulaceae; genus JACOMS01. The sequence continues at coordinate 2,365 of CAZPLJ010000062.1, forward strand.
AATTTGTATTGCGGCTTAAACAACTATACCAACAAGATAAGCAAAGGCGAGATATATGGACCAGATATTTGGGCAACTTATACATGGAGAATGGATAGATGGAGGCCATCAACAGGCTAACATAAATCCCTCGGATATTTCTGATACGGTCGGCGTAATGGCAACCGCCACAGAAGCGCAAGTTGCTGATGCCATTGAGGCTGCCCGCGCAGCGCAGCCCGGATGGGACGCTGTAAAACTTGAAGAAAAGAAAAACATGCTCCATGCGATTGGACAAGAACTGATTGATCGATGTGATGAAATCGGAACTATCTTATCGCGTGAAGAAGGCAAACCATTTGCAGAAGGTCGCGGAGAAACATTCAGAGCTGGAGAATTTTATCAATATTATGCCGCCGAATGTTTACGACAAATCGGCGAAAGTGCGGCTTCGGTTCGCCCCGGCATTCATATTGATGTTACTCGAGAACCTGTTGGTGTTGTTGGGCTGATTACACCTTGGAATTTTCCTATTGCGATTGCAGCTTGGAAAATGGGGCCGGCTCTGGCTTATGGGAACACGGTTGTTTTAAAGCCTTCAGAATTAACGCCTGCAACGGCACATTTCTTAGGTGAGATATTAAACAAACATCTCCCGCCAGGCGTTTTTAATCTGGTGCAAGGAGATGGAAAAGTTGGCGCGGCCTTATCCTCTGGAAAGGTCGATGCGATTTCTTTTACAGGCTCTGTCTCGACAGGCCGTAAAATTGCGGCGGCGGCCATTCAAAATATGGCTCGAATTCAGTGTGAGATGGGTAGTAAAAACCCTATTTTAATTATGGATGATGCCGACATGGATGGTGCAATTGCCAGTTCTCTTCACGGAGCTTTCGGTGCATCTGGTCAGAAATGCACGGCAAGCTCTCGCCTAATTGTTCACAAAGATATCCATGACGAATTTGTCGAAAAGTTTGTTGCGGGCGCTGAAGCGAAAAAAGTAGGTCATGCCCTTGAAGAAACAACGGACTTAGGCCCGGTTGTCTCTGAAGGTCAAATGAACAAGATTATGTCTTATATGGAACTCGCTAAAGAAGAAGGCTGTGAATTAATGACAGGCGGTAAGAACCTTGAACGTGATACCGAGGGCTATTTCCTCTCGCCGACTATTTACACTAATTCTACAAATGACATGCGGGTTAACCGCGAAGAAATCTTTGGGCCTATGACATGTATTCAAAAGGTCGCTTCTTATGAAGAGGGGCTAGAAAAGGTGAACGATACTGAATTTGGTCTGTCTGCTGCGATTTTAACGTCTTCGCTCAAACACGCCGAGCATTTTAAGCGCAATGCCAAATTCGGCGCCACGCTGGTTAATTTACCCACGGCAGGGTTAGACTACCATGTGCCTTTTGGAGGAAGAAATGCCTCGAGCTATGGGCCACGTGAGCAAGGTGAACACGCCAAGGATTTCTACACTATCATGAAAACGTCATATACTAATCCAGGCTAGTTATGCTGATCATAGACGCTCTACAATATGTAAACTGGACCCGGGAATTATTTGAAGAAGCCCGGGATGGCGGGGTCAATGTTATACATGTTACCATCGCTTACTGGGAAAACACGCGCGATACATTGGAGAATATAGGAGATTGGCGAAGACGATTCCGAGATCATTCGGATATAATCATGCCCGTCTTACAGGCTTCCGATATAGATTTGGCCAAAGCCCAAAATAAAGTCGGGATAATTTTTGGCTTTCAGAACTGCTCACCCATTGAAGATGATCTGCGTCTTGTCGAGACCATGTATAACGAGGGTGCTCGGATTATGCAGCTCACCTATAATAATCAGAGCCTGCTCGCGACGGGATGTTATGAAGATGGCGATAGCGGCGTCACTCGCTTTGGTCGAGAGGTTATCAAAGAGATGAACCGGGTCGGCATGATTATCGATATGTCCCATAGCGCCGAGCACTCGACTTTGCAGGCTATAGACTTATCCGAGCGCCCAATAGCGATCACGCACGCCAACCCTACGCGTTGGCACGAGGCGCTTAGGAATAAATCTGATGATGTTTTAAAAGCCTTAAGTGAAAGCGGCGGGATGTTAGGTTTTTCCATGTATCCTTTTCATCTTAACAATGGTCCGGACTGTAGTCTTGATGATTTCTGTGGTATGATTATGGATATGGCGGATTTTATGGGGATTGATCATATCGGGCTGGGGTCTGATTTGTGTCAGAATTGGGGTTATGAAACTCTAGAATGGATGCGTTCTGGTAAATGGACCTTCAAACCCGATTACGGGGAAGGCAGTGCCCGGAATGCCGATTGGCCCCGCCAGCCAGATTGGTTTAGCTCGTCAAAAGATTTCGGCAATATCGCACAGGGGCTTGCGGGCAAAGGGATGAGCCAATCAGATATTGAGAAAGTCATGGGGCGCAATTGGTATAAGTTTTTCCAAGCTGGATTTGAGCCCTCGTGAGCGCCTTTGCGTCTCATAATTTACCTTTCCGGCCCGTCGATACGGTGATGGACTTAAACCGTTTAGGTAGTCTTTATCCTTATCCTTTGAGTTTCATGCGCTGCCTTGTTCGGAAAATTATGCAAGGTGGATGGTCGATTAACCGAACTAAATTTGACATAGACGTTAACGGCTATGGCGAAGCTGTTTACGAGGTCAATACGGGTGAGGGTATCTATCACTTTGTGGTGTTTTCCCATTATCTTGACCCGACCGACCGCAGTGACCGCGTCATTGCCGAGAAGTGGGACATGACCGCTACGCTTTGTACGGGCGAATTGACTGATGAGCGCCTGCGCATGTTGCGAGAAAACGTTCCCCTTCAAGAAGCAGGGCGCGTTGACTCCAACTGTATGGTGCTAACCCGCGCGAATAAAAGCAGCCGAAATTTTGATTATGTCATCGACAGTTTGATAAACGGTAAGCAACCAAATCTGGGTGTGATTGCTAAGGTTGGATATTTATTTCGGACGACGGCCGTTTATGGCTCGGGCAAATTTGGCATGGCGGATTGGGAGAAGGTAAAATTACGGTTCCCAGAGTTTGGATCGCCTTTCATGGCCGAAATGTTGACCTGTTTTTTAATCCGTCAATTTTCTCTGGAGTTAACGAATTGGGTAGCGCAGCAAAAAGGGGCAAGGATTGGACTGTCAGATGAGATTAAACGCTACATTGGTATAGGGAATGCGACAGGCCTTGGCATGGCGCCTTATCTGATTACCCATCCGAGACTGATTTCTAATTGGATTAATATTCGCGAAACAAGCTTGAGGAGAGTTTTAGGTAATCCCGTGTCTGATGGCGTATTTTACGAGTTCCTCGCCACGCTACAAAAAGTTATTTTGCATCTTTCAGAAATTGACACAGATAATGCGGAGCAGAACAAGCTCAACCGTACCGCACGTGAAGAGGCTTATAATCTGATGGTTTGGTCGGAAGAACACAGGCCGCAAAGCTGGCGAGAGATTATTGAAAAGGCTGCGCAGCTCTACCAATTTGAAACCCAAGAACTTGTAAATTCGGTTATTTTAGAAGTCTACCGTGATCAGATATATGATTTGCAAGACCAGCTTTGCGAAACGGAAGATTATGAGTTGGTCGCAGAGATGCCGCTTATTGATCTTAGAAGTCTCATTCGGGAGCATTATGACTGGGCCCTAAAAGAGGATTACTCAGAGCAGCTCAGCCTTGATACTTTCTGGTATCGTTCGGAAGAAAAGATGGAACCTCGTCTGGGACGGCGTTCGCAAGAATCTGGAGCCGAAAAAGAAATGATGCTGGGCATTGGCTACGTCGTAAAATGTTGTTTTGATGACTTGGCAAAAGCTGATTTAAAACAATCAGTAGCTGATTTTGTGTTCGAGCACCCGGAATATCGTTACATTATTCGCAGAATGCAAACGATGGCACAAAGTGACTGCGGTGAAATTCGGGCTAATTTACTGCATGCAGATGTTCTACCCATACAGCTTCTTAGATGTAAGCTGTCCTTTTTTGGTGTTGGAAAATTTGATCCCCGATCCCGCCTTTGGGTACGAAATACCATGTTTCAAGGCGCGCCAATAGTTTCTGACATCGGGCGGCCATTTAAAGATGATTGGTGTTTTCCCGTTCGTCCCAATGCCTGACACGCTGACGATTTCTCTTAACGAGTTACGAGCGCTTTTGAATAAAGCCTATGAAGGTGTGTTTGGTCATAGCCGCGATTGGAGCGCGATGACGGAGACTGTCATGTGGCTGGAGTGTCATGGATATGAGGGTATGGATCTGTTTTTGAGGGCTATCCCAAACATGGAAGCGAATAAAAAAGCCCGCCTATCAAACGCCAGCGCCGATACAATCACAGTTGAGGCCAATGGTACCTGTTTAATTGAATACGCGCATCTGCTCTCTGATGTCTTAATAGCAAGGGCTAAAAAGACGGAACGTGCCAACGCCAGAGTTCATTCCGTTCAATATCCGCAGATTATCCATTCTATCAGGCCAAATTTGCGTAAAGTGGGTTTTGAGTTGAGTTATTACTTAGAGGACAACACTCTTCAAATATCTGTTGCGCCAAATGCCTCTCAAGAGCTCGAGAACAAAGACCATTACCTAAAAATATTGGACAATGGTTACACCTTAAAGCACGAGACTTATCTGACCTTAAACCAATATGCGGATAGGGTATTAGTGCCCGCGAGTGATCAATCCCGGCAAGGGGCGGGCGAATGAAAAACTGCTTGCTTAGATCTATACCTGCTTAAAGCGGATCAAAGGGGAACGGGGCGACCAATGCCTCGCGCGGGCCGTCCTGAGTTTCCACCGTCAGCTGAGTGCCAAAATCCCAATGCGCTTTGTCTACCATCGCGACGGCGAGATTTGAACCGTAATCAGGTGACCACTCCGAAGCTTTTACTTGTCCTACCTTATCTCGGTTCTCATTCATAAGAGGCCATGGGATAGTACAGGATGGGGCGCGCTCGCCGTCTATAGTTATGCCGCGAATGATTTGTTTGGGGCCAGCTTTTTTTTCAGCCAAAAGTTTGTTTCCGCCTATACAGATTTCCATGGCGCTACGGTGACAAAATTTCCCAAGCCCGCATTCGTAAGGGGAGTTCTCTTCAGTCATATCATTGCCATAGGATAGCAGGCCGCTTTCGATGCGTTCAATCCCATTAGGACAACCCGCCCGAATGTTATATTTTTCGCCAGCTTCGAACAAAATATCCCATAGCTCTAGGCCATTTTCTGTCCCGTCCAAATATATTTCAAAACCGCCCTGTTTAGACCAGCCAGAGCGCGCGATGAGATAATTCTTACCTCCAATCTTAAATTGGCGGTGACGAAAGAAGCCCAAGTCACGAATACTATCGCCGACAACATCAGCCATGAGGTCATCAGATTTTGGACCTTGAATCCCTAGCGGCGAAACATCGGGTTCAAAGACATCAACATTTAAACCTTTACCTATCGCCAAGCCGCTCAGCCAATATTTCATATCTGAATCGGCCAAAGAGACCCAAAATCTATCATCGGCAATTTTGATTGCAACGGGGTCATTTATCATCCCGCCATGTTCATTGACCATCGGAATATAATAGCACTGATCATCTTTCATTTTAGCAAGACTGCGCGGCGTCACGAGCTGGATAAGCTGCGCTGCATCGGGCCCTTTAACTTCAACCTGTCTCTCGCAAGAGACATCCCAAATCTGAACGTGTTTTTTAAGATGATGATAGTCCGCTTCAACGCTCTCAAAGACCGTTGGCAAAAGCATATGATTATAAACAGTATAGGCAGATACGCCGTTTTCCTCCACGCGTTTGGTAAAGGGTGTTGCACGTGTGCGGCGGCTCACTGAGAGAAAGGGTTGGGTTGGCATATTAACTCCTGAAAGCCCTGAAATTAGCTCCAGGGAAATGGGCTGTTAGATGTCGGGTGCAAATCCCCTTCAGCATATCTTGCGAATCTAAAGGGGCTCAGCAAGTCTGATTTTTTTCCAATAATATATTCTGCCACTAATTTGCCAACACCAAGCATCTTATAGCCATGATTAGAGTCTGCGATTATGTAGACATTTTCACAAAACTCATCAAAAATCGGGAAGCTGTCTGGTGTGAAGCAGCCCACGCCGCCAGAGGGTTCTTTATGATATTTGTCCATAGTGCCTTCAAAGCGCTTATGACAATGGGCGAGGGCTGAGACCCACATATGGGCAAATTCCGACGATGAAATCCACTCCGGGCTGGCCGGCCCATAAGGATCAAGCTGCAAATCGTCGACAGGTGTCTCTACAGGATAGGGCATGGCGCCGCCTTGAACGCCACCAAAGTGAAAGTCCGGTTTGTAATAAAGCCCCCATATTTTATCTTCTTCAATGAGCGAACCATCAACCGTGGAGTAAAGCGGGGCGTCGGTATCCACATGCATGACTGGAGGCTGTTCACCGTCATTTTTCTTGAACATGTTGGGGTCAACATTGAGCACGCCTTCTTCGAGCTGCCAGTAAATCCACATATCGACATTCTCGTGGAACTTTCCATCTGTGCCTTTGACAGAAATCTGTTTAGGGAGCTCCAACATATTCCAAATATCACGGACCCAAGGCCCAACGCCAGCGATGACGTAATCGCAATCTATCGTGCCGCAATTGGTAATCACGCTGCGAACTGCTGAGCTTGACCTATTAGCCCGGTTAAAAGCCTGTACCTCTACGCCGGTTAAGATGCGCACACCTTCGGCTTCTGCTTTGGCAGCAAGGCCATACATAGATTTAGTATTATTGGCATAGCCGCCCTTTTTTTCATGCAATACAGAGGTGATATTTTTGGCCTGCCAATCAGAAAATAGGTCTTTCATATAGGTGTCACAGTCCTGCTCGCCCTCAATAAAGACGCTTTCATAACCAATGGCTTGCTGCTGCTCATATATCGACGCGACATCCTCATGCATGCTCTCACAGGAAATCTGCATATAGCCGACGGGGTGATAGGAGTATGCCTCGGGGTCGGTTTCCCAGACTGCAACAGAATGGGCCATAAGCTCACGCATGGCGGGCTGATAATAATTATTGCGGACAATACCGCAGGCAATCCCAGACGCGCCTGAGGCAATGCCGTCCTTATCTAAGACGATAATGTCTTCGCCAGACCCTTTTCCACTGGCCTTTAATTCTAGAGCTAAATGATAAGCCGTAGACAGGCCGTGAATGCCAGCCCCAATTATGACGTATGGGCTTTTTGTAGGGAAAGCCATGGACAATCTCCGCTTACTTCTAGTTCAGTATAACTAAAATCTCACTCTACTATCTGTACTAATGGTATAGCGCCAAATATGTTCTTTTGAATTATGAATTATTATAATAAGCTATACTTATTGGGTGGGAACACTCCCACTTATTCCTCAAATTATGAGTTTGTTTCATTAGGGGAATAGGCAAATATTTGTTTCAGAGATGGAGTATTTATGGATCTATCGATAGTATTAAAGCCCATCGAAGAGGCACGAGGTCTACCTAATGACTGCTATATATCTGATGACTATTTTGAAATAGAAAAGAAGAAGATATTTTTTGGCGGATGGGCCGCTTTCGCCTTTATAAGTGATGCGCCTAAGGCAGGGGATGTATGTCCTGTCGATTTTCTTGGAATGCCGCTTCTTTTGGTTCGCAACAAACAAGGGGAGCTAAAAGTTTTTCAAAATGTTTGTCGTCACCGCGGTATGATACTCATTGAAGAGGCTTGTCATTTAAAGGGGCCTATCAGATGTCCCTATCACAGCTGGAGCTATGACTATGATGGAAATCTGGTGCGCACGCCTTATGTGGGCGGAGTGGGCGTTGATGCGCATGAGAATATTTGCCCTGAAAAATTGAGCCTTCATGAAATTCGCAGCCATGTTTGGCAAGGCGTGGTCTTTGTCGACGTGTCTGGAAAGGCTCCGCCTTTCGAGCAGGCCCATGCCGATTTATTGAGCCGTTGGAATGAATTTGAGCAGCCCTATCATGTCGGCGGGGCGGCAAGCCGCTTTGACATGACTTTGGATACGAATTGGAAACTGGCGGTTGAGAATTATTGTGAGTCCTATCATTTGCCTTGGGTGCATCCAGAGCTGAATGAAATTTCGCCTATTGATGTGCATTATCATATCGAGCATGAAAGCTATGCGGGACAGGGCAGCCGTAATTACCGGCAGCTGACCACGGCAGAGGATAAGAAATTTAAGGACTTTTCGACCCTTGATAAAATTTGGGATGCTCAGTCCGAATATATCGCCTTATTTCCAAATGTCTTATTGGGCGTTCATAGAGATCATGCCTTCGCCATGCTTTTAATGCCGCAAGGCCCAGAGAAGACTTTGGAACGCGTGGCACTATTCTACGCAGATGAGTCTATTGATACGCCCGGTAATAAAAAGCTGCTCGAAGAAAATGCTCGAATTTGGCGAGATGTGTTCAGCGAGGATATTGGTGTGGTTGAGGGGATGCAAAAGGGGCGTCATGGTATGTATTTTGACGGCGGTAAGTTTTCACCAGTGATGGATGGACCAACCCATAAATTTCATGAGTGGGTCGCTAGGCAAATTATGGCTTAAGTTATTAGATATGGTCATTGATGAGTCTAAAAAGTAGTATTTTAAATTCTGCACTATGTCGTAATTGTTTATAAATATGTCGTATAATAGATATAATCTCAAATTTTGATTTTGTAACAAAAAGAAAGAATTGGAGATATTTTATGGCTCAAGACAATCTTCCGGCACCTGGGGCTCCCGATATAGAAATCGCACGTGCGGCTAATATGAAACCAATACTTGGTCTGGCTGACGATATCTTAGGAATCCCGTCAGACGCCCTAGTGCCTTATGGGCATCATAAGGCCAAGTTGTCATTGGACTATATCAACGAAATTAAAGATCGTACCGACGGAAAGTTGGTTTTGGTTACGGCCGTGACTCCGACACCAGCGGGAGAGGGTAAAACAACAACCTCTGTCGGCCTTAATGACGGTCTCAACCGTATTGGCGTGAAATCAATGGTGTGCCTGCGCGAGCCTTCACTTGGGCCTTGTTTCGGTATGAAGGGCGGCGCAGCCGGAGGCGGCCGCGCGCAAGTGCTGCCAATGGAAGATATTAATCTACATTTTAATGGTGATTTTCACGCCATTACAGCGGCTCACTCCCTCATCTCTGCTATGCTTGATAATCACATGCAGTGGGGCAATGAATTAAACATCGATCCACGACGCATCACATGGCGCCGCGTCGTCGATATGAATGATCGCGCGCTCCGCAATATTACAATAGGTATGGGTGGTCCGACACAAGGAATTGTTCGCCAAGATGGTTTCGATATCACTGTAGCCTCCGAAATCATGGCTATTTTTTGTTTGGCGACTGATTTAAAAGATCTGCAAAAGCGTATTGGCGATATCATTCTGGGTCAGACCTATGACCGCAAACCTTTCACGGTTCGCGATATTAAGGCAGATGGCGCCGTTACGGTTTTGCTAAAAGATGCGCTTCAGCCTAATTTGGTGCAGTCTATCGAGCATAACCTCGCCTTTATTCACGGTGGTCCATTTGCAAACATAGCTCATGGGTGTAACTCGGTTGTCGCAACACAAACGGCGTTAAAATTAGCTGACGTTGTGGTCACGGAAGCTGGGTTTGGTGCTGACCTAGGGGCCGAGAAATTTTTAGATATTAAATGTCGCCAATCAGGCTTGCGCCCTGATGCCGTCGTATTGGTCGCAACGGTCAGGGCCATGAAGATGCAAGGCGGTATAGCGAAAAATGACCTTGGCACACCAAATCCCGATGCTGTTCGTGATGGCGGCGTTAATCTTCAGCGCCATATTCAAAATATGAAAAAGTTCGGTGTCCAGCCTGTCGTTGCGCTTAATCACTTTTTTCATGACACTGAGGCTGAGGTGGCAGAGATACAAAAAATCTGTGATGCTGAAGGCGTGAAGATGTGTCTGTCTAAGCATTGGGCTGAAGGCGGCGCAGGAGCAGAAGACTTAGCAAATACCGTGAAGTCCTTACTCGACGGCAAGGCCCCAACAGTTAAGCTGATGTATGAGGATCAAGACAAGCTAAAGGCCAAAGTCGAGTCTGTCGCCAAAGAAGTTTACCGCGCTGACGGCGTTGTCTTTAGTGGAGAAGCTTCAACGGCAATCCGTAAGATTGAGAAAATGGGATTTGGGCATCTACCCATTTGTATCGCCAAAACGCAGTCTAGTTTCTCCACCGATCCAAAAAAATTAGGGGCGGCGAGCGGTCATACCGTAGAGGTGCGTGAGGCAACATTAAATGCTGGGGCGGGATTTGTTGTGATGGTGTGCGGCACAATCATGCGTATGCCTGGCTTGCCTCGGTATCCCGCGGCTCTCGATATTGGATTAGATGAAGATGGGCAAATTGTTGGTCTTGCTTAATTATTTAAAGTAGGATTTGTTTCGTACTCTGAAAAAGGACAATTTATGAGTGATATCGAAGAAGAAATTATCCTAGACGATTTAGACGAT
>CAZPLJ010000063.1:0-12357 GCA_964587545.1 uncultured Caulobacterales bacterium
CTGCACGATTATCCTGCTTGTATCGATTACAATACAGGCACTGCATTTAGACAAGTTTGCCGGATATGCATATACACTTGGTAACAGAGATAGTGGCGATTTAGAATTAAGCCCGCTCGCTCGTCGACTAAAAGCAAATGTGGAAATCAAGTTGAGGGACTGGCGATGTTTCTGCCCCTCGTCGTGATCATTCAATTTTCTGACGTGAATTCAATACTTACAGAGGCGGGCTCGGACAGCCTCTTGGCGTGAGGCTTAAAACGCCCAAAGAAGGACTTTCCCATATTTCCAGTACCCGATTGTTATTTTGCAAAACTCTGCCACGCATCAGCAAACATAGTGCCTGCGTCAGCACTTTCAACAATTCTGCCATGAGACATGATTATGCGGTTGATCGGCCAGCTAGTTACCGTATCAATCATAGACTGGACAGAGGATTTATCCTTAACCGAGAATCTGTGGTAAAAGGCAACATTTGGCCGGCCATAATTTCCAATCATCCAGAAGAATAATTTTTCTGCAGGATATTGCTCAGATTGATAATTATACAGCAAATCGGCTGTTAATAACGTCTTACTAGGCTCATGGAAGATCATGGTCTCTTGAATACGATGATCCGAAAATGTAAATTTTTGAACGCTGCTATCGTTTCCAAATACAACATCAGGCGTGATTGTTTTCGCTCCGTCCACCGACCCTATTTTTTCTAAGAGGCCTTCCGGAACCCAGCAATTTGCATCAGGAAATGTCGCAACACAGGATCTTAGATACATATGATGCATCTTGTTCGGAGCGACAATATCCGTAACCGTGCCTAACGCACGAATAGATGCTACGATTTCGGCGTCTAGCGCAACAGGTGAATAAAGTAGAAGCCCAGATTGAGTTTCAAGGATCGTCATGCGTAGGCTGCCACGACAGCCAAGGGAAAGAAAATATGATTCCAAACACCATACACCTTCGTCGATTTTTTTGATTTTTTTTAACGACATTCACGCAATCCGTTTGATCTTACTGCCCTCTCTAGCGGATGCTCAGCAAGTAGGAAAGTAGGTTCTGATAAACCCCGATGCAGGTTGCCCCAAAGCAGAACTTATACAAGCGTCCTAAATCGCCTCAACTATGACTCTGAGCTAAGGTCTGCTTTTGGGCCGTGAGTTCAATGGGGCGCTGCAATGGGTCGCCACCACAATCCGTCATCCTCGGCCTTCGAGCCGAGGATCCATCAAGACGCTGCTACCTAATTTTCGGGATGGATTGTCGGGTCAGGCCCGACAATGACGGGCGTTGAAACGTTTAATCCTAACTTATAATCGCTCCCAAAATTGAATTTCTATGTGATTTCCGTGGCTTATCCGAAAACAGCTTAATAATAATCCTAAGTGGCCAAACTTGGGGTATTTTAGCAAAATCACATAGCTTAGGAGACCCGCTGCGTTTGAGTATCGGGGCTCCGCAGAGAAACTATCTCGGAACGCTATGTGACCAGAGTTCTCCTTCTCGGGACAGGTTAGTGCGCACTGGCTGACTGTGAGGGAGACGGTGCTCGGATTGTAGGTTTAGGGTAAGCTTGGGTTTAGATAACTGGCCCATGTGACAGTCCACCCTAAGGCCGGATCCTCACGATAAGCGCCTGCGCCCTCCGTCCCCCTGCGGAGCCGGATTTTAAATCCGGTAGACTGGTGTGAAACGAGGTCGTCGTGGAAGAAAGCATCGCCGTGTGATTCACCTCTCACGAAACAACTACTTACTAGGTCTCCTGTGGGAGACTGGATCACACGGGCTTGTCCCATTTAATAATTATAAAGCGCGGGTTTAACCTGCAGCTAACATGGACGCATGGGACCGCGCCTATTCCGTCCCTCTCCCCATCCCAACCACCCATGAGTATATCCTTGCGGGTGGCTTGGGTGGGGGAGAGGGATGGTAACAGCAGCCCAGACTTACTTGGAGAAAGATATTAGAACAACAACTGGGCTAAATAGAAGAGACTACTCGATGAGTCTTAGTGCATTTCCTCATGCTTTGGTGGCGCCCAAACCCGTGGTGCGCCAGTTCCGCGCTAAAAAGATGACAAGTAACCGAATAGAGTCTATCGGGGCGTAATGACGAAAATTGCTGTAAATACCCCCTGGACGGCCTCGATTCTGACTCTGTTTCCGCAGGCGTTTCCGGGAATATTGGATATTTCTGTCATTGGAACGGCAAAAAAAGACGCAAAATGGGCGCTAGAAACAGTGGACATACGTGATTTTGCTGATAATAAGCACCGCAATGTCGATGACACCCCCGCTGGCGGGGGGCCGGGAATGGTTATAAAGGCCAATATCGCGGCAGCAGCTATTGACAGTGTGGCTCTTAATGAGCGCCCATTGATATATTTAACCCCGCGCGGGGCGCCGCTTACTCAGAAACGGGTAAGGGAATTGGCGACCGGCCCGGGTGTTGTTGTGTTTTGTGGACGTTTTGAGGGGCTCGACCAACGGGTCATTGAGGCACGTCAAATGGAAGAAATTTCCATCGGCGATTTTGTCCTCGCAGGCGGTGAAATTGCTGCTCAGGCCCTGATCGAGTCATGTGTGCGATTGCTTCCCGGTGTATTAGGGGATGCGCTCAGCACCGAGGAAGAGAGCTTTGAGGACGGTTTGTTAGAGTATCCGCTCTATACCCGGCCTCGAGATTGGGACGGTAGACCCATCCCGGAGGTTTTGTTGTCGGGTGATCATAAGAAGATCACTCAGTGGCAGCGGGACAAACAAATTGAGATAACAAAGGCTCGGCGGCCTGATTTATATAATCGCTGGGCAAATGGAGACGATCATGAATGTGATTGAAAAGCTAAATAAAACCGAAGAAGCGCGCCTCCTTGAAGGCGGCAAAGTCATACCAGATTTCTCTCCGGGTGACACATTGGTTGTTCAAGTTCGGATTACGGAAGGTTCGCGCACACGTCTTCAGGCTTTTGAAGGTGTGTGTATTGCGCGCTCAGGTGCCGGAATAAATGAGAGCTTCACCGTACGTAAGATTTCTTACGGCGAGGGTGTCGAGCGGGTCTTCCCCGTTTATTCACCTCTTGTTGAAGAGATTGAAATTAAGCGCAAAGGTAAAGTGCGTCGCGCTAAGCTTTACTATCTTCGTGATCGTCGTGGTAAATCTGCTCGTATTTCGGAACGCACAACAGGTCGCGGGATTGAAGTCGCCCGTAAAAAAGGCGAACCAAAAAAGAAAAAATAGCGGTAAGATTTGGGCGGAGCTCAATCTGCCGCCTAAGATCTACGATGAGGGCTCAGCCCTGTCATTTTTATAAAGTTAAACCGGGTTTGAGGCCCGGTTTTTCTTTGCGTAAAATTTTCTTCTACATAGCTGCACATGTACCTAAGAAAATAATTGAAAAAACACAAAGACTTAATAGCTTAGCTAGATTTTTCATGGTGCGCCCTCCGATGAATACCTTAACGTTATAGCAAAAAGTATGCCGTGACGGAAGTCACATTCATAATTTTAGCTTGATAGATTGTCACAAGTGGAAACATCACCTCGAATGACGGATTTGACTGACCAGAAATTTGGATCAATCGGGGTGTTGTTTTGGATCACGCTCGTGGCATATGAGTAATAGCAGGTACCATTTTTAAATACCCGAAAACAGCTAAATCCACCGGCTAGGGGCCCTGTATAGCTAAAACAAATTGTATCCTCATCAATGGCCCAAACACCTTTGTCTTGAAGAGGACCTTCGCGGTAAGTTGTGGTCCCATCTGTGTGGAAGGTCTCTGTGAAACGATTTGTGCCTGATTTTTCGCGGTGGTGTTTATATATTCCGTCCATGGTTGTGCCGTAAAACGCGTCCTTTAAGGCATCACCGATTATCGGTTTGACGTCACCTGGTTCAAATTGAGCATATATTTGCGGTGACCACAGGATTGTAAAAAAGGCAATGAATGAAAATATTCTCATGATAGACCGGGCTCACAATTCGGCGTTTCTCCGTCTTTCACGCTCCGGGCGGTCCAATAATCCCGGTCAAGTTCGCCCGGTAATTCGATGACGTTATTGCTGTAATAGTAAAAGCAATTGCCCACTTTATAGACCCGAAAACATCCACCTGAAAAACTATCACTATTATACTGGAAACACAGATTATTATTACGGATTGACCAAACGCCGTCTGTAGTTTCATCATCTTCGATATAAATCGTGCGACCTGTACCTTTTGTGGTTTCAGTATAAAACCGTTTGGGTTCGCCTTCAGTCGTAAATCGATAAGCTCCATTGTGGGTAATATCTTCAAATTCCAGCAAAAGGTTGTCGCCAATAATCCGGTTGGCATTTGGACGGATATCCGTTTTTTGGCTTTGTGCTAAAGCGCTCGGCGACAGGCATAGTATTAAAGCAAGGACATTAAGATATTTGAGCATCGCAATCAGCCGTTTCTGTTGAAGGAGTTGAACGCGCCGTCCACCCTGATACCGCTCTGCCACCGGACGAACGAATATAGTGGTAATAGCATGTTCCTACTCTGTAAATATCATAGCATAGTTCGCGCTGCCAGATTTTTTCATAACGAAAGCAAATTCGATTGTCTTTGATATTCCAATACCCTTTCAAGAGCTCAACGCCTTGATAATGTTCAACACGGCCATCCTCGAAAGTTGTTTCCGAAAATTCATGTGTCGGTATTTCTTCGCGATCAAATCGATAATATCCGTCATGCCGCACCCCTGAAAATGCTTCAAATAATTCTTCATTGTTTAAGGGGTGATTATTGAGCATGAAATTATGTGTTTGGGCTATAGCCATCGGGCTAGCGAGGCTTAGTGAAATGCCAAGCATGGACAGAATTGTTATTATGGCCTTCGCCGAGTTCATACTTATTTTTAACATAGGATTTTGATTTGACCATGTTACATTACAGTTATGACTGAGCCAGAAAAAACGACTTTAAAATCATCAGAACGCCGTGTGAGTCGGTTTCAAAAGGTGGCGGCCCGTAGAAAAGCCCAAGAACGCGCGGATGCTCGGTTTTATCGAATTGTCTTTCTGTTGGCCGCTATTGGCGCGGCGATAGCCATCGGACTAGGAGCCTTCTTTATAAACAGTACGGTTTGAGACTTGAGACTTTTCTCTTGAGCCGTTAAGGCCGTGGGAATCGAGGATAATTTATGCGCCTGTCACGCTATTTTTTACCACTTCTTAAAGAGACCCCTGCTGATGCGACTATTGCGTCACACCAGTTTATGTTGCGCGCCGGTATGGTCAAGCAAGATAGTGCGGGTATTTATATCTGGTTGCCCTTGGGATTGAAGGTTTTGCGCAAGATCGAGGAAATTGTCCGCGAGGAGCAGAATAAAGCCGGTGCTGTTGAGATGTTGATGCCAACGATACAATCCGCGAACCATTGGAAGGAAACGGGTCGCTATGATGCCTATGGCCCGGAAATGCTGCGTATCAAGGATAGGAGTGACAGAGACCTACTTTACGGTCCTACCAACGAAGACATGATTACGGATATGTTTAGGTCTTATGTGAGGTCTTACAAAGACCTACCGAAAAACCTCTATCATATTCAGTGGAAATTTCGCGATGAACGCCGGCCACGATTTGGTGTTATGCGGGGGAGAGAATTCCTAATGAAGGATAATTATTCCTTCGATATTTCGCCTGAAGCAGCTCGTCACTCTTATAATAAAATGTTTGTAGCCTATCTGAATACATATGCACGTATGGGGCTCAAGGCTGTCGCCATGAAAGCTGATACAGGTCCTATAGGTGGCGACCTATCTCATGAATTCATTATTCTTGCAGAGACCGGAGAAAGCGAGGTGTTTTGTCATGCTGATCTAGTGGATATGGCACCGCCCGGAGATGTTGGTTTTGATAGTGACCTGCAATCACTCGTTGATGCTCGGACATCTTTATATGCGGCAACGGACGAAATGCATGATGAAGAAGAATTTGCCAAAATTCCGAAGGACAAACAAATCTCAGCGCGCGGAATTGAAGTGGGGCATATTTTCTATTTCGGGAATAAATACTCAAAGGCGATGAATGCTCAAGTGCAAGGTCAAGATGGTAAGATGCATGATATTATGATGGGATCTTATGGGATCGGCGTGTCGCGTCTTGTCGGCGGTATAATCGAGGCCAGTCATGATGAAAATGGTATTATATGGCCGGCCTCCGTAGCCCCTTTTGGCGCAGGCATACTTAATCTTAAAACGGGAGATGAAGAGACAGATAAAGTCTGTGAAGATATCTACGCCAAACTTTCGACTGCGGGAGTGGACCCGCTCTATGATGATAAGTCTGATCGTGGCGGTGTGAAATTTTCCCGGATGGATCTCATTGGATTGCCCTATCAAATAGTCGTCGGGCCGCGCGGCCTTAAAGAGGGGGTCGTCGAAGTCAAAACACGAGCGACAGGTGAAAAGCAGAATATGACACCGGACGAGGCGATTAATTTTATCACACAATCATTTCAAGCTTAGCTGATGAATGCGCCGCTAAATACGCCCTTACCAGTTGGCCAAAACACACCCTTTGGAAAGGTTGAAAGGCAAATAGCGCGGCGCTATCTTGGGGCAAAAAAATCCGAAGGCGGTGTAGCCGTGATTGCCGTGATATCTTTTCTTTGCATCACATTAGCTATCTTAGCGATGATCACAATTATGTCGATCATGAACGGATTTCGAGAAAAACTCATCGATTTAACTATCGGGTCTGAAGGTCATATTTATGTTGGTATGGCGACACCTCAACCAACAGCTCAGAGTATTGAAGAATTAGAACGTCGGTTAGCTGGCATAGACGGGGTAGAGAAAGTTTTTGAGTTCTCTGAAAACCTCGCGGGTATTCAGGCTAATGAACAACTGACCGTTGGACGCGTCATTGGCATCAAAACGGAGGACCTTTTTAATTTTCCTTTGATCTCGAACAACATACAATTCGGATCACTGGCCGGCTTTGGCCAGGGTAGGGGATCGGCGCATCAAGTTGCGATCGGAACACATCTCGCCTCTCAACTTGGGTTGTTGGCTGGTGATCGCGTAAGAGTTATGACGTCAAAAACGCGGTCTAACGCTATCGGTCCGCCTGTTCCCATTTCGAAAATTTATACCGTCGGGGCTATCTTCGAAACTGGACTTTTCACGACGGATCAGACCTATATTTATATGGAGCTTTCCCAAAGTCAGTTGCTTTTTGACGAGGGTAAACGCTCTGGCGAATTACAGCTCCGTTTAAATGATGCGGATGAAATAGACAAAATTTTACCTAAAGTCATTGATATCTCACCCGAGCCTATCTGGACACAGACCTGGAAAGATCGCAATAGCACAACGGCAACCGCTTTACGAACAGAACAAATTGCGATGCGTATGATCTTTGTGATCGTTGTCATAATCTCGACATTTCCTATTCTCGCAGCCATGATCATGCTGGTCAAAAACAAAGCTAAAGATATTGCTATTTTGCGTACGATTGGGGGAACTCGCGGAACGGTTTTGAGAGTTTTCTTTATCGCTGGCGCAACCATTGGCTTTCTTGGAACCATTGTCGGACTCGGGTTGGGGCTTTTACTATGCTTAAATATCGGAACAGTTCAGGCAATCATTGAATGGGTTACAGGGCAGCCATTATTTCCTGCTGACGTCTATGGTATTTCTACAGGTATCCCAGCGAAAGTCGTACCTTCTGAAGTTATCGGCGTGGCGCTTTGTGGTTTCATTATATCGGCCGTTGCCACGTTTTTTCCTGCCTGGAGCGCGGCGAAAACTGAGCCCGTGGAGGCGCTACGTTATGAATAGTCGTCGTCCTATTTTATCCGTTCGTAATCTACATCGGTCTTATAAGTCGGGTAATGGTGAACTCAAAGTTCTCTCCGGGGCCGATATTGACCTATATCCCGGTGAAATGGTCGGTCTTATTGGTCCGTCTGGGTCAGGAAAATCGACACTCCTTCATGCAGCAGCTCTTTTGGAAAAACCAAATAGCGGTCAAGTTTTTATCAATGGTCGGGAAAGTTTAAAGCTTCCCGATGATGAGCGCACCGCGATCCGTAGGGCGTCGATTGGAATGGTTTATCAATTCCATCACTTACTTAAAGAATTTAGCGCAAGAGATAATGTTGTTATTCCGCAAATGATAGCAGGTAAGAATCGCGATGAGGCTGAAGCTGAAGCAGACCGTTTGCTTGGATTACTCGGATTAGCTGAACGGTCTCATCACAAACCCTCGCAAATGTCAGGTGGTGAACAGCAACGCGTCGCAATTGCTCGCGCAATAGCTAACCATCCTCAAATCTTGTTAGCGGATGAACCAACCGGAAATCTTGATCCTGCGACCTCTGACTCTGTTTTTCAACAATTGCTAAATCTAACGAGACGTGAGGGTATTACGGCGTTGGTGGCGACCCATAACATGCATCTCACAGGGTTTATGGACCGCGTATTAACCGTGAAAAATGGTCTGATTATTCCTTACAAGGCGCCTATCCCAGCTTAAAAATTTTTATTTTTTTGAAAAACTCCTTGAAGTTCTCCCTTTGTTCCATTAAGAACAAATAATGAACAATATATTTGGGGATATCTCAATGAAGCAACTTGTTATGGATATAAGCTCAGCTATCATTATGGCTGGATTCGTTGTCACAGTATCAATGTGGATGATGGTGATTGGAGGATAATAACTCCAACCTAGCAAAAAGGGAGTGGATATGGCCGTACGTGGCCCGCAATTTGTGCATCTTCGCTCCCGGTCTCCTTACTCACTGTTAGAAGGGGCCATAAAAATACCTGATATTGCAGCGCGGTGTCAGAGTTGGAAAATGCCCGCGCTTGGATTGACTGACACGAATAATATGTGTGGGGCGTTGGAGTTTTCTGAAAAACTGATTTCAAAAGGTATTCAACCTATCATCGGGGTTACGCTTTCCCTTGATCTTGAGCTGGATATGCAGCCTGGTCAAATCCGTAAAGATCCTGACGGGACGATTGCTTTAATCGCTCAAAATGAAACGGGTTATACCCATCTTATGACGCTCTCGAGTGCGGCTTTCTTAGACGTATCTCCTACCGACTTACCTCATATAACTGTCTCAAAACTATCAGAGGGAACGGAAGGTGTGATCGCGCTTACTGGAGGTCCGGATAGTGCCCTAAACAGGCTCATTTGTCAGGGCCGTATGGAGGAAGCTGAGAAATGGTTGGATCAGCTGATTGATCTTTTTCCAGGCCGATTATATATTGAACTTCAGCGGCATGGTTGGGCTCATGAGGCCGAGGCGGAAAAAGTTCTCGTTCTGTGGGCTTATACCAAAAACATTCCCCTCGTTGCGACCAATGAACCTTATTTCATGGAGCCCACAATGCATCGGGCACATGACGCGCTTCTTGCTATATCTGAGGGCAGTTACATTCTAGAAAGAGATCGGCGCAAGGTTACGCCGGAGCATTATTTTAAATCCGAAGAACAGATGGTGGAGCTCTTTAACGATCTCCCGGAAGCCATAGAAAACACCTTGGAAATTGCTCGACGATGTGCCTATCGATCTGTGACACGAAAGCCTATCCTTCCGGGTTTTGAAGACGGCGATAACAGTGAGGAAGAGGCTTTGGCTGAACAGGCCAAAGCAGGTCTGCGTGCTCGCTTGGACACCATTGAGCCGGCCGCCTCCGAAGAAGAATATTTTGACCGGCTTGAGTTTGAGCTTGGGGTTATCAATCAAATGGGGTTTCCAGGATATTTCCTCATCGTTTCGGATTTCATCAAATGGGCGAAGTTGAAGGATATTCCCGTGGGACCAGGACGAGGTTCAGGTGCTGGCTCTGTTGTGGCTTGGGCGCTAACGATTACAGATTTGGATCCCTTGCGATACGGATTGCTATTTGAGCGCTTCCTCAATCCCGAACGTATATCCATGCCCGACTTCGATATTGACTTCTGCCAGGAACGCCGTGGTGAAGTGATAAAATATGTACAAGAAAAATATGGGGCCGATCAGGTTGCCCATATTATTACATTTGGAACGCTTCAAGCTCGCGCTGTGGTGCGTGATGTCGGGCGCGTTTTGCAAATGCCACTTGGACAGGTGGACAGGCTAGCCAAATTAGTTCCCTCTAATCCCGCTAATCCCGTGACCTTGGGTGAAGCGATAAAAATGGAAAAAGGCCTGCAAGAAGCTCGCGATAGTGAGCCCGCCGTAAAAGAATTGCTCACAATTGCGCTCGACTTGGAAGGGTTATATCGCAATGCATCTACCCATGCAGCGGGTGTAGTAATAGGCGATAGGCCGTTGACACAATTAGTGCCGCTTTATCGTGACCCGCGCTCAGACATTCCTGCGACGCAATTTACAATGAAATGGGCGGAAAAAGCGGGCCTCGTGAAGTTTGATTTTTTGGGTCTCAAGACACTGACCGTTATTGATCGGGTGAAAAAATATCTCAAAGCGCAGGGAATTGAAATTGATTTAGATAAAATCGATCCCAGAACCCCGGATGCTTATACAAACCTTGCCGAAGGTCTGTCTTACGGCGTGTTCCAGCTGGAAAGTTCGGGCATGCGTGACACGCTAAGAAAAATGGCCCCAGATAGCATCGAAGAACTAACGGCCTTGATTTCGCTTTATCGTCCGGGTCCTATGAAAAATATCGATACCTATATTGATAGGAAATTTGGACGTGTGGAAATTGAATATCCGCATGAGGCCATTGCCGATATCCTCGAAGAAACTTACGGCATCATTATTTACCAAGAACAGGTCATGCAGATCGCGCAAGTGCTTTCGGGTTATTCCTTGGGTGAGGCTGATATCCTTCGTCGTGCCATGGGGAAAAAAGATAAAGACGAGATGGCGCGTCAAAAGTCTCGCTTTGTCGATGGGGCGGTCGAACGCGGTGTTGATGCCGAGAAAGCGGATTATATATTTGAGCTTGTCAATGAATTCGCCGGATATGGATTTAACAAGTCGCACGCAGCCGCCTATGCGATGATATCCTTCCAAACGGCTTATCTCAAAGCATTCTATCCAACAGAATTTGTCGCGGCCGTCATGAGTATGGATATCAATAATGTCGAAAAAATAGCACAATTCTATCAAGAGGCGTCCCGTATGGGCGTCGAAATACTGCCCCCTTGCGTTAATCGCTCTATGGCGGATTTTGATGTGGCCGATGGTAAAGTTCTCTTTGCTTTGGGGGCTCTTAAAAATGTCGGCGTCGAAGCGATGCGTCATGTTGTTGAATTACGTGAGCAAGATGGTCCGTTTAAAGATTTATTTGATTTCGCTCGACGAGTTGACACGCGCATCGTCAATAAGCGTGCTTTTGAAAATTTGGCTCGCGGTGGTGCCTTTGATGCACTTGAGGCCAACCGCTCGAGGTCTCTCGCATCAGCGTCCATTTTGCAATCTATCGGATCCCGCGCATCTCAAGAAAGGGCATCAGCTCAAAATAGCCTATTTGGTGATGCTATGGTGGATATGGCAGAACCGCAATTACCAGAATGTGACGCCTGGAGTAATATTGAACAATTGGATCATGAGCTGGGCGCGGTGGGTTTTTATCTTGGGGGACATCCACTTGATAGCTACCGTTCACAGCTCGAAACACGTAAAACGGTGTTTGCAACCGATATTGCCAGCGAACAAAAACGAGGCATTTCGGTCATGCGTCTTGCCGGAGTTGTTCGTAAGCGCCAAGAACGCATGTCAAAGCGCAATAAACGATTTGCTTATGTAAACCTCTCAGACCCCACGGGCGATTTCGAAATATTTGTGGGCGAAGAACTTTTAACTCAACATCGGGCTATATTGACAGCGGGATCAATTATCGAGCTGACAGCCAAGGTTGATGAACGGGATGGTGAGGTCAAAGTTTTTACGAACACAATTTCCTCTCTGGCTTTTGATGCGACCGAACGTACAAAAGGATTGGAGTTGCGCTTGCGATCAGGCGATGTAGAAACTCTCAATGCCTTGCAGTCTTGCCTAGAGAGTTTTAATGAGGCGCCATCAAAGACAATGGGATATGTGGATATCATCATTCCTTTGGGGCACAAACGTGAGGGTCATTGGCGACTTAAAAATAATATCGGTATCGATAAAGCCATTCAAAAGGCCATCAAGGCCACGAAAATCGTTGAAACTATAGAAGAGATCGCGGCATAAATTACTTGCATCCGTTGCAGGCTCTGCTATAGGCCGCGCCATAAATCGCACAGAGGGAACGGTGCTAGCCATATAGGCTTTTATCGATTCCGGTGAGACATTAGTCTTCACACCCTCTGTCTGGCCAACCGGGACAAGGAGATATCCATGGCTTTACCTGAATTTTCAATGCGTCAGCTATTAGAAGCTGG
>CAZPLJ010000064.1:0-12320 GCA_964587545.1 uncultured Caulobacterales bacterium
CTTTTTGGCGGTTTCAACTAAAGCTTTGAAAGCTTCCGGCTCGTTACCGGCCATATCCGCAAGAATTTTACGATCTAGGTTAATCCCGGCTTTATTAAGGCCGTCCATGAAACGGGCGTAGTTTAGTCCGTGTTCACGGGCACCCGCATTAATGCGTTGAATCCATAGAGCGCGAAACTGGCGCTTCTTCAGCTTACGGCCAATATAGGCATATTGTTGTGACTTCTCGACGGCCTGATTGGCAATGCGGAAGGTGTTTTTACGACGGCCGCGATAGCCTTTGGCTGCATCGATAACTTTTTTATGGCGTGCGTGCTTCGTGACGCCTCTTTTTACGCGTGACATATCTTACTCCAAACTGTTCTTGATTAGCCGTTGGGCAGGAATTTTCTTTTGATGACTTTGGCATCGCAGTCTTTAAGGACTGTTGTGCCGCGCTTATTGCGGATTTGTTTTTTGGTCCGCTTAATCATCCCGTGGCGTTTTCCGGCTTGGCCAGCTTTGACTTTGCCGCTTGCTGTCAGTTTGAAGCGCTTTTTCGCGCCTGACTTGGTCTTCATTTTTGGCATTTCGGTCTCCTATAATGGCCACATTATGTGGCTTGCCTTTAGAGCCGCGCAGGTATGCCTTTCACCCACGCAACTGCGTTTCCCATTGACGGGATGGGGGCCTATAGCAGGGATTTTATGGATTGCAAGTATTCAGCTAATCATTCTTGAGGGTTGGAGTGGGGCCAAACCGCCGGTTGAGCCAGATTGTTAGGACCACGATAGCAAAGAGGGTTGCTATTTCCCAACCAACGGACTCCCAGTCTAACTCGGGCGGCCCTGAATTAAAAAGAGCAGTTTCCGGAAGGAGAGGGTCTTCATATCCAATAATAGCAAAGGCAACGATATTATTGATGATATGAAGGCCAAGCGCGCTTTCGAGTCCGCCTTCAAGGTAAAGCAATACACAGGCTGCAAATCCAAAGATAAATACAATACTCAGATAGGGTAATTGCTGCCCATCAGCCTCGGGGTTGGATATATGTAAAAGAGCAAAGCCAATGCTCGTGACGAAAAAAACGAGCCACGGACTCCGCAGATATTTAATAAGCGCTTGGTTAAGATAACCCCGCAGTAAAAATTCTTCACTGGCAGCTTGAAAAGGAACAAATAACAAGGTGAGGAGCGCGCCCTTAATGACTAGAGACATGTCAGGATTAAGTTTAAGTTCTTTCAGATTCTCGGGGAAAAAGAGCGCGCTAATAATCAAGGAAATGATATAAACGATAATGGCGGCTATTATTGCCCGCGTGAAAAACCCCCAGCGAAATGTCCGCGTCGCCGTTAACAGCGAGGTAAAGCTTCGCTTATGCCAAAATTTCTGAACAATAATGATGCCGAAGAATAACGGGAGGAATGTCAGGTAAAGCAGAATGAGTTCTGTGAATTTCGGTAAATCGTCATCCACGTCGCCATATATGCTGAAACCCACACCATATATAAGTATACCAAGCGAAATATATATTATGACGATGAATAATAAGCCTAAGAGCCAATGCCACCAGCTGGCGCGCCCTGACTTTATCGCATCAAAATATTCCGAGACAGTTGGCAAATTTTACTTTGGCGCCATCACCATCGTCATGAGACGACCTTCTGTTTTGGGCTCAAACTCGACCTTGGCAATTTCTTCGAAATCTTCTTTGACGCGTTGCAGCAATGTGGTGCCGCGGTCCATATGGGCCATTTCACGACCTCTGAAACGTATGGTCACTTTGACTTTGTCGCCACGTTCGAAAAATTTGGTCATGGCGCGGGTTTTCACCTCATAGTCATGCGTATCAATATTGGGACGCATCTTTATTTCTTTGATATCTTGCGTGCGTTGAGTTTTGCGTTGCGCGGCTTTTTTCTTCTGTTGCTCAAAACGCAGTTTGCCATAATCCAGAATTTTAACAACCGGGGCGTCGGGGTTTGGAGCAACTTCTACGAGGTCAAGGCCCGCGGCTTTAGCGGCGGCTAAAGCTTCGGCGCGCGATACGACACCACGTTTTTCACCAGTTTCAGTTATAAGGAGGACGTTAGGAGATGTTATCTCTTCATTGGTGCGCGGTCCCTTTGCTTTTTTTGGGGCGGGCGCGGCGTGCGGTCGTCTGGCTATGTTTAAGTCTCCGTTTTGGCGAGGTCATCCTCGAATAGGCAAGTAATATGGTCTCAGGCGATTTTTTTTTCAAGCCAACAAAATGCGAAATACTCAGAAAATTCCTAATTGTGCCTGATTTACAACATAACTTGCCGATAAATATCAAGCGTCTTGGCTTGTAAGCTTTTCTTTGAGAAATTCTCAGCAATGTGCGTTCTCGCCGCCAAACCGTCATAAGTCTCCCAGTTCACAGCTTTTTCGATCGATTTTGCTAAAGCCTCGGACTGTCCCGATGGCACGAGGAAACCTGTCTCTTCCTCCATCACAGTTTCTAAAGAGCCGCCATGGGCTGTCGCCACAATAGGGCGTTGCATGGCTTGGGCTTCCGCTGCGATACGACCAAATGCTTCCGGGTCTGTGGAGGCGGAAATAACGACATCGGCACAGGCGAGTGCGGCGGGCATGTTCTCGCTGTGACCGGGAAAGAGGACCCGATCAATTAGTCCAAAACGCTCACAATCACGTTTGAGCTCGCTCACATAATCGTCTCTGCCTTGCGCGTCGCCTAAACAGACCAAGACATAACTTTCAGGAAGAAGTTTCAACGCCTCAATAGCCACTTTCTGGCCTTTCCAGCGGGTCAAACGACCGGGAAGCAAAATTATCGTTTTGCCTGCATCAATCTCCCATGCTTTATAAATGTCTTCAATATTGTCTGGGATGAGCTTGGTGAGATCAAACCTTTCAAGATCAACGCCTCTCGGGATTACGGTGATTTTGTCGGGATCAGTTCCATGTTCAGATATTATATGCGCCTTCG
The DNA here is from genome assembly GCA_964587545.1 of uncultured Caulobacterales bacterium. Lineage (GTDB taxonomy): Bacteria > Pseudomonadota > Alphaproteobacteria > Caulobacterales > Maricaulaceae > JACOMS01. The sequence goes on from CAZPLJ010000064.1 coordinate 2,951, forward strand.
TATATTCCGAATTGGCGATCACCCTCTCGCCCATGGCCATGATAGAATTATAACGGCGTTTTATCGGACCTTTGGCATTATATATGCCGTGATAGGTCGTCACAAAAGGTGTCGATGTGGCTTTGGCAGCGCGGTAAGCGGGCCATGCGGGCGCTCGAGACCGAGCATGGACAATATTAATGGCGTGATTATTTATGATGTCTATGAGCTGTTTTGTGTTTCGTCTGAGCTGAAGCGGGTTTTTGCTGCCGACATCAAACGTGTGTAAAACGCCTCCTAAAGATGTCAGTTCCCGCTCCATACGTCCACCGAGACTTGCGACATGAGGTGTATAGCCGTCCTCAGCCAAAGCCTGAGCGACTTCAATAGTGGTGCGCTCTACGCCTCCGGCATTGAGTTCGGGCACGATTTGAAGCACATTCATGGTTGAACTTTCGAATCCATATAAGGCTTTTAGCAGTATGAAAGGTGATATGTCTGTGAAATTTTTAACCGCGCCGGGATTTGCCGGATCAGAATTTGAGACGATCGCTTATAAAAGCTCAGCCGGAAAAGGTCCGACATTAATATGGTGCGGGGGTCTGAAGTCCGACATGGAAGGCGGCAAGGCCACACATTTACATGAATGGGCCACCGAGAACGGGCGTGGCTATATTCGCTTTGACTATTTTGGCCATGGCGCGAGCACAGGCCGCTTTCGTGACGGCACGATTAGCCGCTGGGCCCGAGATGTTGTACAGGTGATTGATGACTTGGCGGGCGGCGATGTGATCTTAATAGGGTCTTCTATGGGAGGATGGTCATCTCTCTTGGCCATGAAAGAGAGACCTGACCTCGTCAAAGCTATGATATTGATCGCGCCAGCCCCGGATTTCACAGAGAAACTCATGTGGGCTAATTTTAGCAAGCAAGAGCGCGAGACCGTTATAAGTGACGGTATATTATATGTGCCCTCAGATTATGACGAGCCTTATGAATATAGTCGCGACCTGATTGAGGATGGCCGAGAACAGCAGATATTAGATGCCCCGATCAATTTTGATGGTCCTGTGAAAATCCTGCAGGGGGCCAAAGATGACGTTGTGCCGTGGCAATATTCACATCAATTGGTTGATGTGATGACGAGTGAAGACATGACATATACGCTGGTAAAAAACGGGGATCATAGCCTGTCATGTAAGCAGGGTTTGCAGATACTCACCCAAGCTGTGATTGAGATATGCGGCAAGGTTTGACACTGCGGGCCCTAAAGGCTGCCGGTATTGAAAAATTAAAATCGGCTCAACTCCCAACACCCGGATTGGATACGAGGATACTCCTTTTACATATAAGCGGCTGGGAGGTGTCTGACTTAATCGTCAAAGACACTGAGATCGTGCCACAAAACTGGGAGAGGCAATTTCACGAGCTCATTGATCGGCGAATTGCGGGGGAACCCATCGATCACATATTGGGGTATTCTGAGTTTTATGGACGCGCATTTAAAATCAATCAGGATGTCTTATCGCCAAGACCGGAAACGGAAGGACTTGTTGATCAGGCGCTCAAATTTCTAAAGCCTTTACACTCACCAAATATTTTAGATCTCGGAACAGGGACAGGCGCAATTTTAATCACACTTTTGAGTGAGCATCTAAATGCTATCGGTGTGGGTGTGGATGTATCCGAGCGGGCACTCTGCATAGCGAAGCAGAATGGGGAAACACATCAATTATCAGACCGGACGGTTTGGCTGGAAAGCAATTGGTTTGAAAAAGTCGACGGGACATTTGATCTTATTATTTCCAATCCGCCTTATATTGATGATTCGGCGATGAACTCTTTGCATGTCGAGGTTAAACTTTATGATCCCGACATCGCTTTGCGAGGCGGCAAGACCGGACTTGATGCTTATAAGACAATTATTTCAAACGCGTCTGAGTTTTTAAACCCGGGCGGTGCTCTTATGTTTGAAATTGGCTTTGATCAGGGAAAGTCTGTAACCGATCTTTTGAAATCGTCTGGATTTAAGAGCGTAAAACTCTTTCAGGACTTATCGGGACATGACCGGGTTATAACCGCGTCTTTGGGCGGATGAATAATTTCGTATTTTTCGTGAAAAAAGGCTTGGCGTTATAGCAAGGGTTTGCTACTGGAAATGAGCGCATTGCGTGACATGTCACCAATCTGCATAAGCCCAAACAAGACTATAAAAGCAGCCAAAACGGCAATTATTGTATTGGGATAATTTAATAGGATAAATCATGAAGCGCCAACGCGGACGTAATCGCAGAAATAATAACAATAATAATAATCCCAACCGCTCGATGGACAGTAATGGTCCTGATGTTAAGGTACGGGGAAATGTGACACAAATTCACGATAAATATGTCGCTCTCGCGCGTGATGCCGCAGCAAGCGGAAATCGTGTGAAGGCTGAAAATTTGCGTCAGCATGCCGAGCATTATTTGCGCCTTATAAATGAAATGGAAGCCGCCAAGCAAGCCGCTCGTGAAGAAGCCGAAGCCAAGCAAGCCGAGCGAGGCGAGCAAAACGAAGGTGAGGACGGGGGAGAAAAAGAGAGCCGTAGCCGCCGTTATCCGCCGCGTGTTAGTCGCTCAAAAGATAAGCGGGAAGATAAATCTGAGACTGGTAGCGAAACTAAGGCTGAGGCTCCTGCCAAAGTTGAGAGCACGCCCGAAGCGGAGCCTGCCGCTGTGGAAACGGCTGTCAAATCCACAAAGCGCCGTAGAGCACCGACACGTAAGGCCGCAGAATCAGCGGAAGAGACAATTACTGAGGCAGCAGAGTAGTTAGCCTGAAAGCCGGACTGTAAAGAGTTGCGCGGCAATATCCTCAAACGCATCTTTGAGGTCTTGAGCATTATCGGCTTCAAAATACTGACGAGGTGACGATGCGCAGGCCTCAATCATATTTTTTGTCTTTTTAGCTTCTGCGGATGTACCGATTTCGTAAGCAATCGAATAGATATCAATTTTATCATTTTTAATGGCTGTACATAATTCGGCCGTTAGCTTATTGGCCGCGTCCGCATTATCGCCCCCATGACCAGGTAACTCTAGCGATTTAGTATTGTTACCGTCTGTCATTAAAACAAGGGCCCGCCGCCGATCTTTATCTGCATTGCTAAGGTCGTTGAGGGGCTGTTCTTGTTGCAAGGCGCGCCATCCCCAGATCAAGCCCGCCGGAATATAGGTTTCGCCATCGGTCGTGAGCGAGTCGATTTTTTTTCTTACGGTGAACAAATTGGTTGTCAGGGGCTGCAATTCCTCGCCGCATGTGGCGTCTAGAATACCGGGAATTTTTTTGTTTTGATAGCCGGGTATTCGGTTGAAACCGTTGGCTCGAGATCCAGCACATCCATTCCAAACATGTGCCGTTGTCTGCTCGGATGGGCAATAATTTTCTGTAATAGTACCCACTCCCGGTGGGCAGCTTAACCGGTTTTTTGTGCAACTAAATTTAACACCATCATTTTCACAGGTCTCCGTAACCTGAATTCTTGTACATTTGCTCGTATCTCTGCGAGTTCTCATACTACACTCGCCAGCTGGAGTAACTTCAGTATAGTCCGCTGGCACATCCATCCAAGTTACGTTTCTATTTGATAATCCCACATTTACATATTGTGCAAAGGGTATGACACTGGCCTTTATTTGTGCTTCGTAATTTTCAAACGTATCAAGCATGCCTTTGGCTGCCAGTTTAAGATTAGCCATCTTATCACCCTGCATTGATCCCGTGCGGTCTAGAACCAAAGCAATATTCATAGGGGTATCAGACGCTAATGGGGCTTTTGATACGGCTTGCAGGCCGATATTGCTATATCCAAACATTCCCATAAATTTAGGTTTATAGACCGTGCTTGCCGTAACAATTATAGTGTCATCTTCAACTTTTAAATCCGACTCTACCGCCTTACCGATTTCTTTGTTTTTCTCTATGCTTCGCGAGGCGGTTTGTCTAAGTTTGGCAACGTTTTCTTCACGTGTGACAGCAGCGGCCAACACACCCGCATCAGCTAAATTTTGAAGTGATACCTTTTCGCTGGACATAGCATTGAAGTCGATTGCGACGCCGATACCCATGAGAAGGGTCGTCGCGCCCACGGCGAGCATTGTGGTAAAGTTACCTGATTTGTTTTTGCAATATTGTTTTAGCATTTTTTACCCCATACCTCATAGGGTCGTAACTGAACAAAATTACAATTTGTTTTATAAACAAGGTAAATAAACATTTATGAATGAGGGTGCTCCTTGTTGGTTATATGCTCTTGGCGTCGCGTGTTTCTTCGTGTAACGCGCCGCGATGTTAAACCCGCCTCATATCCTTATAATTGGAGCTGGGCTGATTGGTCTTTCCACGGCTGACAGTGCCCTTAGGCGAGGCGCGAAGGTCACTATAGTTGATAAACAGTCTGCTCCGGCTTTGGGCACCAGTTTTTCTAATTCAGGCATGTTGCATCCCAGTCAGGTCGAACCTTGGGATAGTTCAGCGTCGGTGTCTGAACTTAAATCTCTTATTAGTTTAGCTGAAAAATCCCGTGATTTAACGATAAGTCGAATGAAGGAATTGAATATACCCCTTCGCAAGGCGGGCTGTCTAAAAATGTATAATAACGGCAAAGATCTGCTGGCGGCTAAAAACAGATATGCAGAATTAGGCATCAGGGCCGAGATTAGACATGAGCCGATGTTTGGTCGCCAACATCATATGTTGTTTTTTCCAAATGACAGCTCTGGCGATGCTTATGATTATGCCTGTGCACTGGCGCGTGATCTGGAAAGTCGAGGGGCTTCATTTTTCTTTGGCATGCGCGATGTCGTCGTAACCGAGCTAAAGGCTATATATAAAGCCGATCATATTGTCATCTGTGCCGGCGCGGCTAGTCCGGAGCTTGCAAAGGCTTTTGGAATTGACATCTCGATGAAAGCGATTGCGGGTCATGCGCTAAATTTTGAAAAGCCTGATATCGCCTTGCCGGATTACCCCATTATGCATGCCGCGAGCCATTCCGCTATGACGGTGTTTAAAGATCATTTGCGGTTATCCGGAAGCGTCAATGTTGCCACCCCTGATATCTTGCTGGATATTTGGCGAGATATTGCGCCGGAGATTACCCAGGCTCTGGATGCACCGATAATGCAGTGGACGGGATATCGTCCCGTGATAGACGGTAATTATCCACTGATGTGTCCGACAGATATTCAAGGCGTTTGGCTCAATACGGGGCATGGCCATATGGGCTGGACGTTATGTTCAGGATCAGGGGAAAGACTTGCCCGGATGATGCTGGGTTAAATTTCGTCTTTCCCAAAAAGGCGGGCTTAACTGAAGGTGATGTTATTTGCATAGGCAAAGCAAATTAGCATCTGAATCGACAATAAGATCAGTGTCGGGAAAAATAATAGCAACTCAACCTCTAGGCTCGCCTTTAAATTCGGCAGACTTATGGCCAGTATGACGAGGCATAAAATAATGGCGATCACATTTGTAATGAACAGGCCGACTGGATAGGTACTAAATCCGATTTCCGCCACTTCAAAAAGATAGATAACGGAGATTATCGCAACGATTAGATTGAATAAAAGGGCGATCGCTTGAGACGTAAAAGCCTTACCCCCTAAAACCTCATACATGTTGTTTAAATCAAATAGCTTTTGCGGTTTTATATTTTGTATCCTGCCAATTAACATGGCCCCAATTAGGGCTCCAGCCGAATTTATCACCATGTCTTTCCAACCAAAATAGCGTTCCGGATGTATGCCATGATGCACCTCATCCAATATTCCCAACATTGATGCATAACAGGCAGACGCTAAGACGATAGGAAAGAGATTGTTAGGTCGTCTTAGAGCACAATAAATAAGGCAAACTAAAAATGCATATAAGGGAATATGGGTGTGTTTAATTGGATTGGGCTCTAACCCATAAACGCCCGCTATGAGCAAGCATGAGGGAATGATAAATGTGGTTATTCCATATCCTCGGTTCTTTATTCGGCATAATCCCAGATAACCAATTACGCCCAGGACAAGTAAAACGCTCGGCAAGGCTTTAACGACGGGTAAGGATAAAAATCCCAAGATAAAATTTAAGACGATGATAAGGTGAGGTAAGAAAGCAAGATAGAGGATAATGAATACCCATAAAAATAATCGTATAGGCGTCGAAAATTTTCCTGCCAGCTTATCCATTAAACTAACCTCATATCATAAAGGGCTTTTATTACTCTTGACACATTTTCACGCATAAGCTTTCGATATATGACAACATTTCGATCGTATATATAAGACTATGGACGCCTCTGAAAATCAAACGAGTAACCCGACAGCTGCGGATAAATCACGACGATTATTATCTTTGATCGATAGAAGGTTAAGCCGCCGCGGATTTGTGGGGGGCATAAGCGCTGCCTATGGTGCGTTTATGGTTGGGTGCAAAGAAACATCCAGCCCATCTTCGCCGATAGCCACCGATGCCAAAACCTCAGATGAGAATGCCGCCTTCTCTTTTGAGGAGATTTCGCGGGGATTGGATGAAACCCATCATGTTGCAAATAATCATGATGTAGATGTGATCATTCGCTGGGGTGATCCACTTTTTGATGATAGCCCGGATTTTGACCCCTATAATCAATCCGCCGCCGCGCAACGTCGTCAGTTTGGGTATAATAACGACTATATTGGATTTGTTCCTCTGTCTGACAATCGCGGCCTGTTATGTGTCAATCATGAATATACGTCGACACTTCTGATGTTGCCAAATGTGGCTAAAGGTTATCCCGGCTCTATAACAAGAGAACATTGTCTTATTGAGTTAGCCGCCCATGGTGGCTCAATTGTCGAGATCCAACGCGACAATGGCCGCTGGAACCATGTTGTCGGGTCAAAATATAATCGGCGAATAACAGGTGATACCACGCCTATGGAAATTACCGGACCCGCCGCCGGACATCCCCGTTTGCAAACTGGCGAGGACCCTGAAGGCCGTCGGGTCGCGGGCACATTAAATAATTGCGCTGGCGGCATGACCCCTTGGGGAACCTATTTGATGGCCGAGGAAAATTTTAATTTTTATTTTATGGGGCAGTTGGCCGATGATCACCCGGAGGCTGAAAATCACAAACGCTACGGTGTCCCGCGCGGCTTTTATCAATGGGGTCGGTATATTGATCGTTATGATATCTCTAAGGAACCCAATGAGCCCAATCGCTATGGATGGATTGTTGAGGTAGATCCTCGGAATCCAAAGTCTCAGCCAAAGAAGCGAACGGCTCTGGGTCGGTTTAAACATGAAGGGGCTGAATCGATCATAGCGCCGGATGGACGATTGGTTGTCTATATGGGCGATGATCAGATTTTTGATTACTTATATAAATTTGTTTCAACTAATCCCGTCGATCTTGATAATACATCAGCCAATGCCGAACTTCTGGATGATGGGACATTATATGTTGCCAAGTTTTTTGACACAGGTTCGGTGGAATGGATGCCTCTTACTCATGGAGAGGGGCCGCTGAGCGTTGAGAACGGCTTTCTGTCTCAAGCCGACGTTATGATTGAGGCTAGGCGGGCGGCAGATTTACTGGGGGCGACGCCGATGGACCGCCCGGAAGATGTTGAACCGGATGCCAAATCCGGGCGCGTATGGGTCATGCTGACAAATAACAGCGCTCGTAAAGACAATGATATTAACGCCGCCAATCCTCGGGCCAATAATGCCAATGGTCATATCATAGAAATTACGGAGCCTGACGGCGATTTCGCATCGACCCGCTCCCAATGGGACATATTGGTGAAATGTGGTGATCCAAACTCACCAGACATTGGCGCAACCTGGAATCCTTTGACATCGGAAAATGGCTGGTGGGGCTCTCCGGATAATTGTGCGGTTGATCCCCTAGGCCGGCTTTGGATATCAACGGATGGGAATGAAAAAACAGGATCAGCGGACGGCGTGTGGACTATTGAGACTGACGGAGCTGCGCGCGGCACGGGACGGGCCTTTTTTCGCGCCCCAATAGGAGCCGAGGTTTGTGGTCCGCGGTTTACTCCCGATGGAAAGTCGTTATTTTTGGCGATCCAGCACCCCGGAGACGAGCGAGGGCGACCCTTTGAAACTCCCTTAACGCGGTGGCCTGACTTTAAAGATGACATGCCGCCCCGCCCCTCCGTTCTGGCGATACGCCACAGCAAGGGAAAACCCGTCGGTAGCGCTTAGACGCTGCAATTAGAGTTTTTTCACGCAAAGCTTTAATATTTGCCTGTTTTGAATGATTCTAAGTGTGCCAAAGAAAATGCACTTATGACTATTATAAAGTGCAATTATATATTTAGTAACGTTTTATTATTAAATCGCGCTCTATATCAAGCTGATTAGGAAGGTTCGTATCCTTGATTTTTGCGCGCCTTTATGATAGTTGGCGCGTCACGCTGATCGATAACAGGTCCGATATCTGTTTCTATATTGGTATTTAGGTCATAATCATGACCTTTAAAGCGCCAAAACCCGCGAAAAGACGGGCTTTTTAATAACACTTTTTTAAAACGAAAAAAAAACGAATTTTTTCGTCATTTTTTGCAAAAAGGTGTTTGACTTGGGAAAATCGTTTCCCTATAGAGCGCTCCTCGCTGGACACAGTGATTTGTTCCGGAGAGCGGCCTTCATCGTGAGGCCTTTTGTTTTGGAAGAATGAAAGTTCTTTTAAGCTGTTTGACATTGTGAATATTGGGAAGAGAGACGCAGGCGGCGTTACGCTGTGAGCAGATCTGGTAACAGACTGCACCAAATACGTAACGACTGTTATTGACGTTTCTCTCGTAGAATAATGATATCGCTTGGGCTCTTTTGAGCTTGAGGATCTCGTTATTTCTTTGAAACGCAAACGCTTGCGAAAGCTTCTACTTCATGGAAGTTTTCGAAAGTCAGTGACATATAGCAGTTGATACACTCTCAACCTGAGAGTTTGATTCTGGCTCAGAACGAACGCTGGCGGCAGGCCTAACACATGCAAGTCGAACGAGAAACTACCTTCGGGTAGCAGAAAGTGGCAGACGGGTGAGTAACGCGTGGCAACCTACCCTTCACTACGGAACAACAGTTGGAAACGACTGCTAATACCGTATACGTCCTCCGGGAGAAAGATTTATCGCTGATAGATGGGGCCGCGTTAGATTAGCTTGTTGGTGAGGTAATGGCTCACCAAGGCGACGATCTATAGCTGGTCTGAGAGGATGATCAGCCACACTGGGACTGAGACACGGCCCAGACTCCTACGGGAGGCAGCAGTGGGGAATATTGGACAATGGGCGCAAGCCTGATCCAGCCATGCCGCGTGAATGATGAAGGCCTTAGGGTTGTAAAATTC
>CAZPLJ010000065.1:0-12274 GCA_964587545.1 uncultured Caulobacterales bacterium
CACACAGATGCGGAATTTGATCAAAGTATTTTACGGGGTGATGTTGAAAGTGAAGGAAACGCTGCGTTTTCATTGGGCTTGGGTTATGAGTTCGACGATAACTGGCGTCTTGAGCTAGATGGAGACAGTCTTTTCACAGACTTGGGTGCAATTGGACAAAATGTCGGATCCTTCGCCAAGTTACGTACAAATACTTTAATGCTAAACGCTATTTATGATTTTGACGATTTTAATCGTTGGGAGCCATATGTTGGGGTTGGCGCTGGCGTTATTCAGGGTCAGTTAGATGCGGAAGCTCATGATTTCTTACAAGCTTTCAATGGTGCCCAAGTATCGACTGCTAACCCAGCCTGTTTAGGCGGCGTAAACGGATCTTGCGACGTTGATGACACGGCTTTTGGGTTTGGTTGGCAATTGCTGGCTGGTCTTGGTTATAAGGTCACGGAAAATTTGACATGGGATACTCACTACACATTTCTCGACTCATTCTCAGATGAGCTGGATTTTGATGGAACTTTTACAGCCTCTAATCTGACGGCGCCTAACGCACTCGCTAACGGCATCATTCACCAGTTAGAATTACAAGGCGTAGGTGCGCACTCTCTGATGACGGGTTTCCGTTACAGATTTGGTGATACGCCGCCTCCGCCACCACCGCCTCCTCCGCCACCAGAACCGACATATTACACCTGTTGGGATGGATCTTCTGTACTGGACTTAGGAACCTGTCCGGCTCAGCCACCAGCCCCAACATTATATACATGCTGGGACGGTTCTTCGGTCACAGATTTAGCGACATGTCCGGCGCAGGCAACAATCACCTGTTGGGATGGTAGCCTTGCTTATGACCAAGCAAGTTGCCCAGTTCAACAAATCACCCGAACAGGAGAGTCCATACAGGCTCTCTGTGGTAATCAGCTCCGCCAGGAAATCATTTATTATGAATTTGATAAAGGGCAGTCAGCCGAAACACGAAATACAATCAACCGTATACTAGATATTGGCGAATTCTGTCAGGTGGGCAATATTCGTGTTGTTGGCCATACGGATACATCTGGTGCAGCCTCTTATAACCTAGCCTTGTCAGAGCGTCGGGCTAAAGACGCTCGCGATGAGCTTGTCCGTCAGGGTATCAATGGTGCACTTATCACGTCTGAGGGTAAAGGTGAGACTGAGTTGTTCGTGCCAACTGAAGACGGGTTCAAAGAACAGCTTAACCGTCGGACCGAAGTATTGATTACGCTTAATGAAGTCGGCGGCATTAATTAAGCTGCGTTTTAAATATTTAATCCGATAGCCCGCTTTTGCGGGCTATTTTTTTAGATTAAAATCATTCTATTCTGATTTTGATTGCGCATAGGCTTGCGTGCCATGCGTATAAACGTGATCCGTATCCAATATTTCTGTCACCCCAAAAACCTTATCTGATTTAGACATATACTCATAGATCGGTCCAAAATCCTCATAGGTTGTTTCCAATAATTCTTTGAAAGACCTAATTGCGAAATAGGTCTGTTGGTAATCATCAATCCGATAGTCCGTTTGCATCACTCTCTGGAGATCAAAATGAAGACGGTTGGGAGAGGGATCGTCTAGGGAAAATATACTTTCAGTGCGTGATGATACTATTCCGGCCCCGTAAATTTTCAGACCCTCATTGCTATTCATAAGACCAAATTCCACTGTGTACCAATAAAGTCGCGCCAAGTTTTTCAAGCAGTCATATTTTAACGCTCGTAATCCGCCTTGACCATAAGCTTGCATGTAATCCGCAAAAATGGGTTGAGCGAGCAGAGGGACATGTCCAAATACATCATGGAAAATATCGGGCTCCGTGATATAGTCCATTTGATCTCGCCCGCGAATAAACCGCCCGGCGGGAAAACGACGATTGGCCAAATGCTCAAAAAAGATTTCGTCAGGCACAAGGTGAGGAACAGCCACAATCTCCCAGCCTGTTAAGGCTTTCAAAGCTTTATTGAGGTTCTCAAAATTGGGGATGCCGCCATCGTTTAGGTTAAGCGCATCAAGTCCTTTGTAAAATTCAGGTACCGCCCGGTCTTTAAGGATGTTTATTTGTTGGCGATATAAGGTCTGCCATACGGCATGTTCATCTTCGCTATATCGATCCCAACATTGCTGAATTGTGAAATCCTTGGCCGGTGTCTGTGCGGCAATGACGGGATCATAAATAGTCATTCTGATAGCTCATATTTGAAACTGACGAGAATTTAGAGCTTTGTATTTAAAAAAACATTCTAAATATCAGCAAATCGTTGAAACATTTCCTTTATCGCCTCGCAAACGGGGACAGTTTTTACCGAATTTTCTATCTATTTTTTCTTGCCACCAAATAGATCCAAGAGGGCGTCTTCAAGTTTTGGTTCTTCTTTTTGTTCAGCCGGAGGGTTTTCGGCACCCGTGGTTTCAGCTTCGCTTGTGGTCTTTCCACCACCGAGCAACCCCCCCAATACATTGTTGACTAAATCTTCGGTTTGGTTTGTGGAAGAGGTTTGATCGGAAGTTGAAGGTTGACCGGACGATGATCCTTCCGGGCTTCCAGTTGTCGTCTGCGGCGAATTTCCACCCCCGATCAGGCCCCCTAAAATATTACCTACCGGACCGCCAACACGATTTGTAATTTCTTTCGCGGCTCGGGCTTTCGCCTGCTCGGCGGCAATCTTACCCAGGAAATCCGTATCGAGGCCGGCGGAGACATTACCAAAGCCGCCTTGGAGTTTGATGGGTATCCCAAAGCTTGCGAGGTTGCTCGCACTACTGCCCGTCAGGCGCGGACGTAAACTAAAGTCAATATTTTGATTGCCTAGATCAATTTGGCCGTGACCTTCGGCGGCCACACCGAAACCTTGCAGGGTGAATTTGTCGATCTTGGCGACGCCGTTTTCAACTTTAAACAGGCCAATGATATCATTAAATTTCGTACTATATTGAGACCCAATCCCGGACGGTAAACGACGCGAGGTAAAGGCTTGGTCCAGACCCGTCATAAATTCGCCAAGATCAACACCCGCTATCTGACCATTGACCAGTTTGAAATCTCCCGCGCCATTCAGAGATCTCATGATGGCCGCTTGCGATAGGCCTTGGCCTTTAATGTCTAGCAATGTTGCACCCTCACCAGATACGGTGGTGAAACCCGCGACAGCGGCCAGAAATTTATTTGTTGTGAGGTCTGTCATTTTAACATTCATGGCGACGGCAGGCACCGACCCCGACGCATCCAATGTTGTCGTCATGGAGCCTAAGCCGCCATATAGATCAATATTGGGGATAACAGCGGTTAATTTCCCATTTCTGATTTGGGCATCAATAATGGCTTCACCCATATTCATACGGTCGGTGATAATATTTGGTGTTTTAAAGTCTATGTCTCCATCGATGCTGTTAAGCATGGATAAATTGAGCGGTTCCTCACTCCAGGGCTGAATTTCCCCTGTTGGGTTTTGCGTGGCGTAGCTGGCCATATAGGGTCTGAGATCCAACCCATCGAGATTAAGAAGACCGGTCATAAAGGGTTTCGCGCCTGTCATGTCGACAGAGAGGTCACCCGTGCCGTTAATATCATCAAAGGCAATACGGGCTTGTTTAAAGCTGATCGCTTCAGGGTTTCCACTTACGACACCCGAGATATTTAATCTCTCATATATCGCTCCCGCGTCGGTATTTGGCGGGAGTTGTGTGCCTGTTGTTGCGGCAAGGGCCCGAAGGGACGGAATGTCGGAGCTTAGATTTCCATCTACATTAAAGCCCCCAGCCATGGCGGCGCGGCCCTCAAACCGTCCGTTAAGTTGGCCCTCGGAAAGATTGGCATCTAGATTTGTGACGGTGATCCGTTCACCTGCGCCAGCGATATTGCCCGAAGCCGCTATTTTACCAATTGCGTCCGAATAAGGAATTTCTGTACCTGTTGCTGAGGAAAATTCTGCGACCGACCTGACAGCGGTGTTAAAGTTTCCGTTAAATGCCATCATATCAGCGATGGTGGCGTCACCATTATATTGACCCGTGATAATGCCGCCGTCACTGTTAACCGATAGTCCGGTTAACTTGGTTTCAGACCCGTTGTGATCCACTTGGCCTGATAGTCGTAGTTTCTCGATGGCATTCGCATATGGAATGTCTATTTTCTCCAACTTTGCCAGTTCCGTTATGGAATGAAAATTGGCATCAAAATCACCTCTTGCCGAAACATTTTCGCCGATTTTATCAATAGTGCCCTGATAGTTGGCTGTGAGGTAAGGGCCATCTGTTGCGCCTTTGTCTAGGACCACGTTAAAGCTGTCGTCGTTCATGGCGATAGTCCCGGCAAGCTCAGCATTGCCTATGGCGGCCGCCTGAGGGAGGTCCAGATCAAGCGCGGCTACGAGGTTTGGAACGGAAACGACATTGGCGTTAAAGCGACCATTAGCGGAAATTTCATCCCCGATTTTATCGATACGGCCTTGATAATCGGCATTTAAGTTAGGGCCATTTGTTGCGCCCTTTTCAAGCACGACGTTAATCGCGTCGCCCTTCATATCGACAGTCCCTGCAAGTGTCGCATCACCAATCACTTTAGCCTGAGGGATATCCAAGGCTAGGGCTTGTACAAGATTTGGTATGGAAGCAGCATTGGCATTAAAGCGGCCATTGGCCGTGATATCTTCACCAATAAAAGTGCCGGAGCCATTAAAGCTCGCATCCAGCCCGTCGCCCAAAATATTTGCGTTTATATCATTCGCGGTAAATCCATCACCCGCGGCGTTCATATCGGCTTTAAGGGAGACTGAATTAATGAGATCAATGCCCGTTATATTTTGCTCTAACAACGAGGCCAGCTTGCTTGGATTTCTTATATCCAAATCAATATTGCCATCCAGAACCGGCGTATCACTTAGCTTTGCATCACCATTAAAAACAACATCCAGTAAATCACCCTTGGCGATGACATTGGCGTTTTTCGCCGTCAAAATAGCTCCGTCATAGGAATAGTCGCCCTTAAGATATACGCTATTGGCGATCTCCGTGATGGGTTGATCCTCGGGAAGATATTCCGATATCGCATTAAGATCGGAAATCTCACCATCTATATTGAGATCAAAGCCAATATCTTGGCTTTCAATAAAACTGCCTTTGGCTGATATGTCGGCGAAATTGGTTTTAAGATTTATCGTCAACGGCGTCGCTAGTCCGTTTAGAAAGTCATTTGGCGTGTCTAATGATAGCGCCAAATTCACAGGTTTTTGGTTGTATATTAGATCTCCGTCAATCTCGACCTTGTCGGATAAGCTAGGGAGCGAGAAGGCGACATTCACCTCTGTTAAGTTATGCGTTTGTCCGGCTTCTAAATCAGAATACCGAATAGACCCATCTTCGATAGAAAATAATCCAATTGCCGCATCAATGTCGGTGTAACGACCGTCGCGTTTAAAAGGTCCGCTATCGCTAGGCTCTGACGTTGCATCGCCGATAACCCAGTTGGCTTGTCCGTTGGTGGTCTTTTCTAGGTTAATCTGCGGATTTTTTAATTTAAAGGCTGCGATCTCGACCCTTTTAGAAAAGAGCGGTATTAACTTCACCTTCGCTTCAAGTCCGTCCATTGATGCAAAGTTCTGATCTTTGAAACCTTCAGGGTTAGCAATGGTCACGCCTTCTGTTTTTGCAGACAAGGACGGGAATACAGAGAGTTTCACTTCGCCGTCAATTTTAACATCGCGATCAAGAGCTTTTGTGAGCTGAGTCTCGATTTGTTCTTTATAAACGGAGGACGGTACGAGTGAAGGCACAATCAAGACCGCCGCTATAAGCAGCACGATTAAAATAACCAGTCCGATAATTAGTTTACGCATAATGTCACTCCAAGAGACTGATTACACCTTATTAAAATACAAGCTTTAGTCTTTTCTGTGATCGATATCACACGCTAACCTACATTTAGAATGTCTTAAGACAAATAAAATTACAGTGAAACACTGTTCATTTTGCCTGAATTCGCATATACTTTAACTATTCGGGAGAGCGAAGCCAAAGGAATCGTCTTATGTGTAACAATCCTCATCATCATCATCATGAAGAAAGTCAAATGGATGCAGCTGAAAAAAAGCTCATGCATCGCAGAAATATATTACAGGGCCTGGCAGCGGGCGGTGCTCTTACCGTTGCTGGAACAGCATTGACGGGATGCTCGACCAATTCGGTCACAGGAGAGAAACAGTTAGCTTTCGTTCCTGATAGCCAACTTTCACAAATGGCGGCGGCGAGTTGGGCAGAAGCTAAAAGCTCAATTCCTCAATCTACTGATCCCCGATATACAACAAAACTTAGAGATATCGGAAACAGAATTTCTCACGGGGCTAATAAAGGCAGTGAAGCTTGGGATTACGCCGTCTTTGATAAAGATACACGCAATGCCTTCGTTCTTCCTGGCAATCGTGTTGGTTTCTATAAAGGCATGATGGATTTTACCGATAATGACGACCAGATTGCTGCCATCATGGGTCATGAGGTTGGCCATGTGACGGGACGTCACTCGGCTGAACGAGTCAGTCAACAGCTACTTGGCCAAGTCGCTGTCACAGGCGGAACGGTATTAGCGGGATCACAACTTGCTAAAAGATGTAGAAGTCAAGCAGAAGCCAGAATAGCTGGCCGCACGTCAATTCCACAATCTGAATTATCGGCCATTCAACAAGCGTATCAGCAATGCACGACTGGTGCTCACCGTAATACACAATATCTAAATGCCGCTTTAGGAATGGGCTTCACAGTCGGTGTCTTGCTACCGTTCTCACGCAAGCATGAGCTTCAATCAGACCTGCTGGGTGCAAAATATATGCAAAAGGCGGGATATGATCCGCAACAGGCTGTAAAACTCTGGGAGAAAATGGCGGCGGAACGCACAAGCAGTACGCCTAACTGGCTCTCGACTCACCCGGATCCAAGTTATAGAGCGCGCCAGCTACATAACTTTATTGCCTGTCAGGAAAGATTAGGTAGCCAGGGTTGGGAAGGTCGGACACTTAAGGATGATCTGGACGCCTGCGACGTATAATAGCTAATTCTTCAAACTAAATCTTGATAGGGCCCGCGACTTCGGATAGTTAGCGGGCCTTATTTGATTTAGGCCGCCTTAGCTCAGTTGGTTAGAGCGCTTGCTTGTGGCGCAAGAGGCCCCTGGTTCGAATCCAGGAGGCGGTACCATTTTTTATCATCGACAATTTTTTGACGCAGCTGTCAATATATCCAAGATACGCTGTTCGGCCACATTGTCCTCAATTTCTTTGTTCACCGTTGTGGCTTTCCATTTCATCACCCAGCCATTTTTATCTTCGTCCCAGCTGGTATTTAAAGCGATATCATCAGCACCCGTTCGAATAACCATTCGCAAAAGGCGGTCACTTTTTGCTCCGACGGCTTTGGCGGTGGCATAGGCCTTATTGTCAGCCGCAATAATAACATCGACCGGGCCATTTCCAAAATTGGGAGAAATCGAACAAATCTTGTTTTCAGCTCCAACAAAATGGGCGCGTCTAAATACATTATCCCTTACGCCGTTGGCTTCAGTCGGTGGCATTGTGGAAAGGGCTTTAAAGGCAGATTCCGCGGCCCGGTCGAGACTCCGTTGATTAGACGTTTGGATTAAGAGGCGGTTATAAATGTCAGAGGCGCCGTCCTTAACGGCTTCCGCGCCTGAAGAGACTGCATCACTCACACCTTCTGCGGCACTGCCGACGGCTCTGACGGGGGCCGACAGGGTCCGGTAAAGCGTATAGCTAATGATCAAAATAACGAGTGCAACAAAGGCGATCGCCACCCATTTAATAGTACCTATAAGGTTCCCGGCATTTTCTAATGTGGCATTTGTCTTTTCGATCGTTTCCGAGGTTTTCTCTACGATCGTTTTAGACTTATCTTCTTCCGTATCATCTGTCATTCTATTCTCATATTTGAACCACAGACTAAAATAGCAAGTCCTTTGACACAAGAATTTCTTATTCAGACTAAAGATAACCAAAGGTTGTAAAAAATATATCATATAACTATAGACGTCTAGCTCTAAATATGATATCAAATAGGCGTTCTGATATTGTGGAATCAGATCGGGGCGCATTGGCTGTCTTTCCCCCGAAAGAAGGCAGCTAGTGCGTTTTCTCTTTCTAAAATTAGCATTTCCAATCCAAGTGACTTTGTTTAGACATGGTATTTTAGGATGGTTGGATTATGGCAGATTGGATATTAGGCATTATCGGTGGGTCAGGCCTCTATGAGATAGATGGTCTTGAAAATATGGAGTGGGTATCCATAGACACACCTTGGGGCACACCGTCTGATGATATTTTATTTGCTGAGTATGAGGGCGTAAAATTACGCTTTCTACCTCGTCATGGGCGGGGTCATCCTCTCTCTCCGACAAGCGTGAATTACCGGGCCAATATTGACGCCATGAAGCGCGCGGGTTGTACCGATTTATTGTCGCTATCGGCCGTTGGGTCTTTGAAAGAAGAATACGCGCCGGGACATTTTGTTATGGTGGATCAATTTATCGACCGGACTTTCGCGCGCGAAAAAAGCTTTTTCGGGGAAGGCCTTGTGGCTCACGTTTCCATGGCTGATCCGATTTGTATGCGCTTATCTGAGCTTGCGGGTAAGGCGGCCCAAGCCGCTGGCGCCAAGGTCCATATCGGCGGGACATATCTGGCTATGGAAGGCCCACAGTTTTCGACACGGGCGGAAAGCGAAATGTATCGACAGTGGGGCTGTGACGTTATCGGCATGACCAACATGCCCGAAGCCAAGCTCGCCCGCGAAGCTGAGCTGCCATACGCCACGGTCGCCATGGTCACGGATTATGATTGCTGGCATGAGGGACATGGCAATGTTGATGTCGCCGCTGTGATTGCGGTCTTGATGAAAAATGCCGATACGGCGCGGGCAACGGTCAAAACACTGGTCAAGACGCTTTCCCAAACCAAACGCACGCCCAGCCCGCAAGGCATAGAAACCAATCTCGATGTCGCGCTTATAACAAGCCCCGACAAACGCGATCCAAAGCGTCTGGCTATGCTCGATGCGGTCGCCGGACGGGTGTTATCTCAGACGTAAGTTACGCTTAGCGTTTCAAGCCCCTCAACCGTCCCAACCAACTTATCCCCCGCGACAACAGGGCCGACGCCTTCTGGCGTGCCCGTATAGATAAGGTCACCCGGTGCGAGGCCCATATCCGCTTTAAGAAACTCAATAATGGTGGGCACGGCCCAGATCATTTTATTAATCATAGAGGATTGGCGAACCGCTCCATTGACTGTGAGATCAATTTTGGCCGCCGATATATCCACCTGATCCGCGGGCGTGATAGCTCCGCAGGCCGCACTCTGGGGGAAGTTTTTCGCCCGGTCCCACGGTCCCTTTTTGGCTTTGGCAGCATGTTGCAAATCCCGGCGCGTCATATCGAGTCCAACGCCATAGCCAAATATGCCGTCTTCACCCATGGCCACGACCAGCTCAATTTCGTGATGCAGGTCCGCTGTGGTTGCAGGGTAGGGGATCGTCCTACCGTTCTCAACAACCCGGCTCGCATCTTTGACGAAAATAACGGGGCTTGAGGTTTTAAGATCGCCGCCCATCTCAACGACATGGTCGGCATAATTTCGCCCAACGCAATAAATGCGATTCACAGGAAATCTGTCATCGCTGCCAATAATTGGCAGACTAATTTGATCTGGGGCTGGAAAAATAAATGTCATATGTCTATCTTAAAAAAAAACAAAGGAAGCGCAATGCGCGTTGTTAAAATACCGATAGAGAAAATCTATGTCCCGGCGGGCAAAAAGAAAACGCTGGACGAGGAAAAAATCATGCCTTTGGCCGAGCGAAAACGGCCACCTAACGCCGATCTATGTGCGTGAGGGGAAGGGCCGTTATGTCTTACAAGAAGGCCTGCACCGGCTAGAGGCTTTGAAGATTTTAGGCAGCGAGGAAATCGACGCTAATATCGTTCAGGCGAAAAAGTATTAATTGCTCTCGTCTTCGGCCTCTTCGCCCCAGCCGAAGCGCTTCATGGTTTTCACGCTCACTGTGGGTTGGAGCTGATAGTCGCCGCCTTTAATCACAAGCGCGTCGGCTCCCATATCCTTTAAATCCTCATAGGCCACGACATGCATGTCTTTATGCCGCTCGACCTTAACGGGGATTTCGTCTGCGCCCACTTGGGCGTAAATATCGTAATCTAGACGAAAGTCGTCATAACGCACGGCCAGAAATTTAGTGTCGGGCATAAACATGCGAACGGCCGCCGGGATCATTTTTTTGTAAAAGCTCTTGGCGTCTTTCGTGCCTTCTTTAAGCTCACGCATATCATGCGTGCCCGAGCGGTTATGAAAAAGCGGTGATAGACCCATTTCAAAATAAAGACCTTCATCTGTGGCGGGTCGGTCTGCGCGGGCTTTATCGGCCACACAGACATCCCCGTCGGCATGCTCCATGGCCACTTTGAGAAACTCCGGCGTATCGCCTGAAGGTTTTTCGACCGCGACATCGATTTCCTGATTATCGGAGGTACGGATGAAAAAGCGCTCCGGCCAATCCCCGCCGTCTTTAATGAGGAATTTAGGCGTGAGCGCGACATCCACAATATTGCGCCGCTTGTCCTCAACTTCGCTTAATTGATTGACCAGCTTGGGCACAGACTCAGCGGGAAAGCAAAAAACCTCGCCTCTTAATTCGGTTTGCGCCTGCGCGGGTATGACCAAGGCTAAAGCCGATAATGTTAGAGCAATTTTGACGTTTGAATATTTCATAATGTTATAAATACAATCGGCCGGATATTTGCTAATGAAGTTTCTGTTATATAGCTGCTAAGGGTAAAATATTCCTGACTTATCGTAGTTTTGTAACTCCGCTTTTGGACCTCAGCGGAAAGTAACGTGATGGCCGTCACATATTGCCCTCGTCATTTAAGCTACCGAGAAATACCAGAACTGTTCTGGCCCCGGGGGCGCACCTCGGTCATTTAACTTTCGAGGAGATAAGATGGCTTATCTAAAAAAACTTACAATACTTGCATGTACAGGGCTCTTTTTTACGAGCACGGCTGCACTTGCCAGCCCAGCTAATCAAAAAGGCGTGACTTGGACAAAGAAAGCGCATGACACCGCCAAAGGCGTCGATACAGTTGGCTGTAAAACAGGCTCAGTGGAGTGCGATCCCTACCAGGGCGACATGTCTTGTTCCGTGGCACTTCCCATTCTTTGCATTAACCAATCTGGAGCGGCTTTACCGCAAGGTTTAGATGATTCCGATCGCTATTATAAATGGGCTAGAGGTCACATTTCACATACAGCACCTATCAAAGGGTCGGACATCTCTAGTACAAATGAAGCGAATATGATTTGCGAAAACACCTTCGGTGATGGATATCGTATGGCCAGTCACCATGATGGTTGGGGATGGAACTTTCGCGCCTATGGGAACGTACGTGATGATACGCGTTTCTGGATTACCGTCAAAGATCAAGCCAACGCACATTGCTGGTAATTAAAACAATTAATCAATCGGCCTCGGATATTTTCGGGGCTTTTTTGATGGTGCGCATTAAGTTGATGGCATGAATGTATATCCGCTTTTGAGCGTTTCCATTGGCGCGAAGCATAGTCAGATGGATTACGACCATTGAAATAGTAAAATGCGGTGGTAATGACGGGGAGGGGGTATTTTCAAAATATTCCTAACGCGTAGCCGGCGCGCCACGGGTTCGAGCGCCGCGAAGCGCATAATATTCCTAAGTTATGAGCACCCGCAAAAATAAACAAACGATTGAAATCAACCCCTTAACCCAAATCCACATAATAATAATCCTAGATCGCCAACCCTGATATATATTGGCAAAATCACGAAGTTTAGGAGACCTGCCGCGTTTTAGTATCAGAGCTCCGCAGAGAGACAATCTTGAAACGCTTCGCGACTATAGTTTTTCTCGGACCGGGACAGTCAGGTGCACATTGACTTGATCTTCTGAGGACGATGCTCGGATTGTAGGTTTGGGTAGAGATAGAGCGACTGGATAACCGGTTCTGTTAGCAATGTCTCCCAAGGCCGGATCCTCGCAGTAAGCGCCTACGCCCCCCTGCCCAATCAGGGACTAGGATTTTAAATCCTAACGACTGGTGTTAAATGAGGTCGCTGCGGAAGAAAGCATCGCCGTGTGATTCAACTCTCACGAAACAACTACTTACTAGGTCTCCTGTGGGAGACTGGATCACACGGGCTTGTCCCATTT
>CAZPLJ010000066.1:0-12231 GCA_964587545.1 uncultured Caulobacterales bacterium
TGCACTCGTTCAAATTTATACATAAATACAAAGGCTTAGATATATAAATTGGTGGAGCCAAGGGGAGTCGAACCCCTGACCTCTTCGCTGCCAGCGAAGCGCTCTACCAGCTGAGCTATGGCCCCTTTTCCAAGGTTAGGAGCGGCTTATGCCGCCATAGACACTAATTTTCAAGCGCTATATCTCAATCTCTTCCGCATCATCATCATCATCGTCATCTTCCGCAGGCAGATCATTATCGTCATCAGCTACAAGAGCCGCGTCTTGATCTTCGTCTTCGTCGGGTGAGTATTGATTAACATCAGGTTCGCGCTCGTCATCATCCGAAGCTCCGCCAATAATTGCGGCGTCATCACCGTCAAGCTCAAGCTCCTTAGCTTCACTTTCTTCTTCGTCCAGCTCTTCTTCAGTCTCTGCAGCATCATCTTCGTCATTATCCATTTCAGGCTTAAGAGGCGCCACGGGTACAGGAATAGTCGCAGGATCTATCGCATCGGGGTCATAACTATGACTACATTTAGGGCAAACAGCCGGTCGCCGCGTGAGGTCATAAAATTTCGCCCCGCATTCCGGACAAACCTGCTTTTCTCCTAAATCAACTTTAGCCATTTTAAATCCCTTAATTGCGGGTTGGAGTTCTGACTTGCGCTTTAACTGATAGGCGCTACAAGCACAGCCCGATGTTTAATGAGCGCGTCTTACCTATTGTAATTTGCGAGTCAATATAATTATGATCACGGGACAATTATGACAGCCTCTTCTCAAAAATCTGACCCACTTAAAGGCGTTGTCAGAGCACCAGGTGATAAGTCTATTTCACATCGGTCTTTAATCTTGGGGGCCATGGCAAACGGGACAACAACCATTTCGGGACTATTAGAGGGCGCTGATATTATGTCGACAGCAGACGTCATGCGGGCTTTTGGCGCCGAGGTAACAAAAACGTCTAATGGAAATTGGCAAGTATTAGGTCAAAATATTTGGAAAAAACCGATACGTAATGTCGATTGCGGAAATGCGGGTACAGGCGTGCGACTAATCATGGGAGCTGCCAGCGGTTACGATATGATGGCTCAATTCACGGGTGACGAAAGCTTGTCGTCGCGTCCTATGGCGCGTGTGACAAGACCGCTTGAAAAAATGGGTGTAAAACTCACCTGTTCAAATGGCGATCGTCTGCCCATTGAACTCCACTCAAACGGCCAGTTATCAGCTCTCGAATATGAAAGCCCCAAAGCCTCCGCTCAAGTAAAGTCCTGTATATTGCTAGCGGGGGTAAATAGTGTGGGCGAAACGGTCGTTATCGAAAAACCCACACGCGATCATACGGAAAATATGCTCAGAGCTTTTGGATGCCCTGTACGAACAGAGCGGCTTTCGGATGGCCGCAATCGTGTTAGCGTCAATCGCTCTCAGTCGGACATAAAACAAGGTCTTGTCGCCACACATGTGGATGTTCCGGGTGACCCCTCATCAGCGGCATTCCCTATCGTCGCCGCGCTTATCACGCCTGGTTCAGATATTACCGTTGAAAATGTCATGATGAATCCAACGCGAACGGGGCTTCTTGAAACTTTAGTTGAAATGGGTGCAAACCTAACAACCTCAAACGAACGCGTCTCTGGCGGAGAATTAATCGCTGATATTCGGGTCCAGTACAGCCAACTTTACGGTATCACCGTGCCCTCAGAGCGGGCCGCCTCTATGATAGATGAATATCCTATACTGGCGGTGGCTGCCTCTCAGGCCAAAGGCGTGACCCATATGCCCGGCATTCATGAGCTACGCGTAAAAGAGAGCGACCGCATCGCGGCGACTGAAGCCTTATTATCTATTAACGGAGTAAAAGTTAGCTCCACCCAAGATAGTCTGACGGTGACAGAAAGTTCAGTCAAAGGCGGAGGGACCGTAACCACCCATCATGACCATCGCATCGCTATGAGCGCGCTTATATTAGGCCTTGTTGCAAAAAAGGCTGTGTCCGTCGATGATGCATCTATGATTGCAACGAGTTTTCCAAGCTTTTTTGATCTTATGAGCTCTCTTGGAGCCAAAATATCGTCATGACGGTTATTGCGATTGACGGGACCTTTGCCAGTGGAAAAGGCACACTCGCCAAACGGCTAGCCGCGCATTATGACCTACAACATTTAGATACGGGCAAATTATACCGCGCCGTCGCCCAAACACTTTTGTCAAATAATCAAAACCCGGATGATGCCGCTATTGCGCAAAAAGCGGCCGAACATCTTGACGTTAGCTTGCTGGAAAACCCTATACTTAAAAGCGGACCCGTCGGGGTCGCTGCCTCTAAAGTCGCCATTCATCCCGGCGTTCGCGCAGCTCTTTTAAATTTTCAAAGAAAGTTTGCAGCCCAGGGGGCTGTATTGGATGGGCGTGATATCGGCACAGTTATATGTCCTGATGCCGATGTTAAGCTTTATATTAATGCCAATCCGAAGGAGCGCGCAAAACGCCGCTTAGCTGAGCTTCAAGGTTATGGTGAAGACTTGGATTTCGAGACGGTCCTCGCCCAACTTAAAGAGCGAGACCACCGGGACAGCAGCCGGACCGAAGCGCCCTTGAAACCCGCAGATGACGCGCACCTCATCGATACCACAAATCTATCTATTCAAGACACGCTCAATGCCGCTATCACCATTTGCGAGGTAATTTTAAAACCAGAATTATAGCTTGCAGATAAGCTAGAGTGTCGCTATAGGCCCAGCGTTCGACGCGAGCAGTATGGTGCTGTCGTGGTTGGGAGAGACGATTTCCCAAAACTGTTAAAAAACAAACGGACATTTTAATACGCTCGGATTGGCCGGGCGAGACCGCGGGATACAACCTGTCGGCCGGAAACTATATTTTTGGAGTTTTTCCTATGAGCTCAGCTCAAAACACCCTTTCCCCTACAACAGATGATTTTGCTTCCATGTTAGAAGCCTCCTTTGAACGCAACTCAATGACAGAAGGTAGCGTCGTTAAAGGCATTGTTACAGGTATTGAAAAAGATGTGGCCCTTGTTGATGTCGGCCTCAAAACTGAAGGCCGCGTGCCTCTAAGAGAATTTTATACACCCGGCAATGACACACAGCTGGCTGTCGGTGATGAAGTGGATATTTATCTTGAGCGTATTGAAAACGCTCTTGGCGATGCAGTTCTATCCCGGGATAAAGCGCGTCGAGAAGAAAGCTGGATCAAAATGGCTAAATTCTACGAAAAGGAAGAGCCCGTTCCCGGTGCAATCGTTGGCCGAGTAAAAGGCGGATTTACGGTTGATCTTGGCGGGATCAATGCCTTCCTTCCAGGGTCGCAAGTTGATATTCGTCCCGTTCGCGATATTGGCCCACTTATGAACCAAGAGCAGCCTTTCATGATCTTAAAAATGGATCGGGCCCGTGGTAACATCGTTGTATCACGCCGCGCTATCCTTGAGGAAAGTCGCGCGGAACAGCGCGCAGAACTCGTTGGTCAGCTGGCCGAGGATGAAGTTCGCGAAGGCGTTGTTAAAAATATCACAGATTATGGTGCCTTTGTGGATCTGGGCGGTATTGACGGCCTGCTCCATGTCACAGATATGTCGTGGCGTCGTATCACACATCCAAGCCAAGTCATGGCCGTAGGTGACACGGTTAAAGTCAAGATCATCAAGATCAATCCTGAAACCCAACGTATCAGCCTGGGCATGAAGCAGCTTAACGAAGATCCGTGGACGGCCGCTCAATCTAAATATGTTGTTGGTACTCGCCATCGTGGTATCGTGACCAATATCACAGATTATGGTGCTTTCATTGAGCTTGAAGAAGGTGTCGAAGGTCTGGTTCATGTCTCCGAGATGAGTTGGACGAAGAAAAATGTTCACCCCGGTAAGATCGTATCCACGTCGCAAGAAGTCGATGTTGAGGTTCTTGAAGTTGAAGAAGAAAAACGCCGCATTTCATTGGGCATCAAACAAACTCAGGACAATCCTTGGGATAGCTTTGCGCAAAGATTTCCTGTCGGTTCTGAGGTCAAAGGCGAAGTCCGCTCTGTCACTGAATTTGGTCTCTTTATCGGCCTAGATGGCGATATTGACGGTATGGCGCATTTGTCAGACCTGTCTTGGGAAAAGTCAGGCGAAGACGCCCTTAAAGACTATAATAAAGGCGATATGGTCGAAGCCAAGATCCTTGAAGTAGACGCTGAAAAAGAACGTGTCAGTCTCGGTGTCAAACAAATGATCAAAGATAGCGCTCCGGCTGGTGCGAGACGTGGGACAACTGTGACCTGTACAGTCGTCAATGTTTCCGGTGCTGGGCTTGACGTAACCTTTGGCGATGAAAATGATATAAAAGCCTTTATTCGTAAGAGCGATTTATCACGCGAGCGTTCTGAGCAACGCCCAGAACGATTTGCAACGGGCGACAAGATCGACGCGATGATTGTTAAAGTCGACAGAGCCAAGCGTAATTACACGCTTTCTGTCAAAGCTCTCGAGATCGCCGAAGAGAAAGAAGCTGTAGAGCAATATGGTTCTGCTGACTCGGGCGCATCCCTAGGCGACATCCTTGGTGCGGCTCTAAAGGGTGACGAATAGGCAATTTTTCTATAAATTCTAATTAAACCCCCTGACGGGGGTTTTTTTATGTTGTTTCCTGTCTTTGTGGATTGACGCCACAAGGAAGGGTTGTGCTAGAATGTCAGTATGTTGAGATCAGAGCTCATAGATTTGTTACATCAGGACAACCCGCATCTAACCCGGGGGGACATGGAACGTGTGGTCGCTGTAATACTTGAATCAATAACGCAAACACTTGAAAAAGGCGCGCGTGTGGAGCTTCGAGGCTTTGGTGCTTTCTCGACACGCTATCGAAAGGCTCGCAAAGGAAGAAACCCACGTACAGGTGGAAAAGTCGACGTTGCTGAGAAATATGTGCCTTTTTTTCGGACCGGAAAAGAGCTGAAATCAAGGATTGACGCCACTCGTTCAAAATAAGAGAGTGTGCTCGCAAATTAAATCAATAATTTGCATATAATAACAGAGAAGGAAGGGAACCTAATATGGGAATGATCTCTGAATTTAAAGAGTTTGCCGCTGGGGGCAGTTTAATTGATATGGCCGTCGGCTTTGTGATGGGCGGCGCTTTTGCGACGGTCGTTTCGTCCTTTTTGGCAGATATCTTCATGCCGGTTGTCGGACGTTTTTTGGGAGGTGTAGATTTTGGCAGCTACAAGATCACACTGCTTGAAGCCGTAGGCGATAAACCAGCCGTTTATATGAGTATTGGTAATTTCCTTACCGCGTTAATCTCATTCCTCACGGTTGCTTGGGTTATGTTTATGATCGTCAAAGGCACAAACAAGCTGAAAGCGCCGGAAGCTGATGCTCCACCACCAGCTAACGAAGTTTTACTTGCTGAAATTAGAGACTTACTAAAAAGGTAATCTTTAACGGAATTTGAAATCAAACCCGCCTAAAGGCGGGTTTTTTTGTGTCTATCCAACAACTCTCATGAGCATAGGCACAACATAACCATTAACCCAGGATAAGCCCAGCAAAGCCACGATTGGAGAAACATCCAACCCACCCATATTGGGTAACATACGCCGGATTGGATCAAGTATGGGCCGGGTAAAAGCTTTTATACCGTGATATATCTGAGACAACATAGGGTTGCGCAAATTGATGATATTAAACGCCACCAGCCAACTAAAGACCACCTCTACAAAAATCAAAATAATGATAAGCGAAATAATCGGGCTAACGAAGTAAGCTAAGATAGATTGTAAAAAGGTCATAAATTCTCCTAGGCGTTCTTTAGGCACAACATTTAAAAATATCCAGCCCTGATATAGACATTTCAAGTTAGTCCTCTCACATAGTCATGCAATGCGCCCGACCCGACATGATAATGTTTCTGAGCAAAAGCTATCCTATCAGCTAAAAAGCTTTTTTCGTCTCTGGCCTTATCTTTGGCCCAAGGACAGACCCGGATATCGTTTGCGAACCCTCATTGCTTTTATTCTTACTATCGTGAGCCAGTTTGTTCTTGTCGGCGCGCCTTTTCTTTTAGGTCAAGCCCAAGACAATGCCACATTGGCCCTTAATGCAGGTCGACAATGGGGCGAAGCTTGGCTCTTCATCGGGTTGTTTATTATAGGGTATGGCCTGCTACGGTTTTTGGCTATTCTAGTCTCTGAAGCGCGGGAGTATTTTTTCACGCCCGTTGGACAAAACGCTCAAAGATCAGTCGCGACCGCAACCTTTGCCCATCTGCACAAATTATCGCTTCGCTATCATTTGGAAAAACGCACGGGAGGTCTGTCGCGGGTGATCGAACGCGGCATCCGATCCATTGATTTTTTGTTTCGCTTTTTACTGTTCAATATCGGCCCGACATTATTGTTGCTGGGAATTGCAGCTATTGCCTTTGGGCTTGCTTATGACTGGCGCTTTGCAGCGATTGCGGTTGTGACCGTCATTCTCTATGTTTGGTTTACTATCATCACAACCGAATGGCGGCTCGGCTTTCGGCGCGATATGAATAAAAAAGATACAGAAGCCAATGCTAAGGCGATCGATAGTTTGCTCAACTATGAAACCGTCAAATATTTTAACGCGGAAAATTATGAAACGGGACGGTATGATAGCGCGATGGAAGGCTATCAAAAAGCGGCCATAAAGTCCCGTACTTCGCTAGCGACTGTGAATATTGGACAAAGTTTCATTATGAATGCGGGCCTTGTCGCGATGATGATGTTAGCAGTAGCCAATATCCTTGTTGGGAAAATGAGCTCGGGCGATATTCTCGCCATTTCGCTGGTTATGCTGCAAGTATACCGGCCGCTCAATATTCTCGGATTTGCCTATCGCGAAATTAAACAGGCACTAACGGATATGGAAAAAATGTTTGCGCTTTTGGATATTGAGCCTGAGGTCAAAGATAAAATAAATGCAAAAGGGATTGGAGATAAAATAAATGGGGCCATCCATTTTAATAATGTCTCTTTTCATTATGAATCCAACAGACCCATTTTAAAAAATATTAGCTTCACTATTAGACCCGGACAAACCGTTGCCGTTGTCGGGCCGACGGGTGCCGGTAAATCAACACTGTCTCGAATTTTATATCGCTTTTATGATATTCAATCCGGTCAAGTGAGCATTGATGACACCGATATACGTGACGTGACTCAAGATAGTCTGAGACGCGCTATCGGTATCGTCCCACAAGACACAGTGCTTTTTAATGATACGATTGGATATAATATTTCTTACGCCAACCCTAGAGCGTCTCAGGATGAGATTGTTACAGCCGCTAAAGCGGCTCAAATTCACGAGTTTGTGGCCGGATTACCCGAAGGTTATGACACAATGGTTGGAGAGCGCGGCTTGAAACTTTCCGGCGGCGAAAAACAGCGCGTGGCCATCGCACGAACCCTGCTTAAAAACCCTGCTATTCTCATATTGGACGAGGCCACCTCGGCGCTTGATAGTGTGACGGAGGCCAGCATTCAGGACGCCTTGGATAACGCCTCAAAAAACCGGACGACCTTGGTAATTGCGCACCGCCTATCCACCATTGTCAACGCAGACAAAATCATCGTCATGGACAATGGGCGTATCCGTGAAACAGGCACACATGAGCAACTCGTTAAATCCAACGGGCTTTATGCGGAGCTATGGCACCAGCAAGATGAGCTTCAATCAACCCGTTAAAGTACGTCCAAGATAGCTCCTGCTAAACGAGGGATATTATTAAGGCTTGCTCCCGCAATATTCATACGGCCCGAATTTAGCAAATAGACCGAATGTTCACTGCGTAGTTTTTCAGCTTGTGACTGCGTCAGAGGCAAGGTTGAAAACATGCCGTTTTGATCTTTGACGGCCCGGGCAATCACCTCACCGCCTTGAACATTCAAGGCCTCAGATAAGGCCCTGCGTAAACCCAACATACGCTCTCGCATATCTGTAAGTTCAGCTATCCAATCGGCACGCAATTCAGCACTGCCTAAAATCGTCGCCACAATAGACGCGCCGTGATCTGGCGGCATAGACACAATTCGTCTTTGTGTGGCTCCTAAAAGTGTCTGTACCGTTGAGGCTTGTTCTGCATTAGCTGCAACAACGGCTATGAGACCCACTCGCTCTTTATATAATCCAAAGTTTTTAGAACAGCTCGCCGCAACAACAACTTCGTCATTAAGTTCGATAACTTTGCGAAGACCGTAACTGTCTTCTTCCATACCGCGACCCAAGCCAAAATAGGCGAGATCAACAAAGGGAATTAATTTCATTTCCGCCATGAGAGCTGAAACCTCATCCCATTCTGCTGGACTAAGATCCGCGCCAGTTGGATTGTGACAGCATCCATGTAGTAAAACCACATCTCCGGCTTTTGCTTTATCTTTCAGACAATTTATCATGTCGTCAAAATCAACGCCCAAAGTTTCGCGGTTATAATAGGGATAGCTTTCCATCTTAAATCCGGCGGAACTAATCAACGGCACATGATTGGCCCATGTCGGTGTGCTGACCCAAATCGTGGCGTCAGGACTGGCTTGATATATCATTTCAGCGCCGAGTCTTAGCGCCCCGCTCCCGCCTGTGGCTTGCGCGCTAGCAATGCGTTTTTCTTTTAAGGCTTTGTGATTTTTTCCCAAAACCAACTCTAATAATAGCCGGCGAAAATCTGCATGACCGACCGTAGACACATAAGTCTTGGATGTTTCTTGTGAAAGATGATCAATCTCCGCCTGTCTGACAGAGCGCATAATTGGCACACCTCCTTGCGGGGATTTATAAACACCTGCGCCGAGATCGATTTTGTCGGGGTTATTATCCGCCTTAGCCATGGCCATAAGATGCATAATGGCATCAGGGGGGCGCGGTGTGAGTTTTTCAAACATTGTGGGGCCTCATTATTAGGCGGATTAACTGACCCAAAGACGTTTTAAAAGCAACAGGGAATGGGCGTTGTTTTCATAAGAAAACTCATTGCATGCTGCGTCTTGGTCGTTAAGTTAGGCCAAAGACAAAAAAGAGGGACATAATGGAAGCTTTTATTAACTGGGTGAATGGCGTTGTCTGGGGACCGCCAATGTTGGGTTTGCTCTTGCTCACCGGACTTTATCTCTCCATCGGACTAAAAGGTCTGTCTGTTATTCGTATCCCATATGCGATCAAGCAGCTCCTGCGAAAGCGCTCACCTGAAGAAAAAGAAGAAGAAGGCGATGTCTCTCCCTTTGCGGCACTAATGACGGCATTATCTTCCACCATCGGAACAGGGAATATTGCAGGTGTGGCCGCCGCCATAGCTATTGGTGGCCCAGGGGCCGTTTTTTGGATGTGGGTAACAGCGGTTGTCGGTACGGCGACGAAATTTTCCGAGGGCGTTTTAGCGGTAAAATATCGCGAAGTCGACGCCAAGGGTAATCGCGTCGGTGGCCCCATGTATTACATTAAAAATGGCTTAGGTAAAAAATGGATGTGGCTGGCTATGTTATTTTCCTTTTTCGGTTTCTTTGCCGCTTTAGGAACAGGTGCCTCAATTCAAGCCAACTCAGTATCGGACGCTTTATCTAGCACATATGGTGTTAATCCATGGATTACCGCCGCTCTACTCGCTGTTGCAGCCGCCGCCGTTATCATTGGGGGCATTAAGCGTATTGGCGTTGTCGCCTCTTCAATCGTGCCCGTTATGGCACTGACTTATGTGGCCGCTGGGTTATTGGTAATTTTGATAAATATCAGCGCTGTGCCATCAGCTTTTGGCGCTATTTTTAAAGGTGCCTTTGGATATTCCAGCGCAGGTACAGGTATATCCATCGGACTGTTAATGCTCGCCATGCAAAAAGGTGTTGCGCGTGGTATTTTCTCCAATGAAGCCGGACAAGGTTCTGCCCCGATCGCTCATGCGGCGGCGCGAAATAATAACCCGGTCAATCAAGGTATTATCGCTATGCTGGGCACGGTAATAGATACATTGATTGTTTGTACCATTACCGCCCTCGTCATCCTCACATCAGGTGTCATAACACCGGATTGCCTGGCAAACCCTGACAATGTAAAAGACTTAGTCGTCGGTATTCAGGCAGCGGGCTGCGATACGGGTGCGCCTTTAACGGCCACAGCTTTTGATTCTGTGTTAACGGGTGTCGGAAAGCATATCGTCGCCATAGGCCTAACGGTGTTCGCTTTTACCACTATTTTGGGGTGGAGCTATTACGGGGAACGATGCGCAGCCTTTTTGTTTTCCGAAAAATTCATACCCGCCTATCGCGTGTTATGGATCATCGTTGTTTTCGCAAGCGCGGCGGCTATCGCATTAGAGGATCAGGTCGGCAATATCGTCAATCTCTTCTGGCTTATGGCGGATACCTTAACCGGGCTTATGGCGGCGCCGAACTTGATTGCGCTGGCGCTGTTATCGCCCATCGTGTTTAAATTAGCGAAAGACTATTTTGATCCCACGAAAAAATCAGACACTTAAATTAAAAAAGGCTCCCAACCGGGAGCCTTTATTTTTTATATATATCGACGATAAAATTTTCATCGACGCAAGCGCCAAGGGACACGCTTTTTGAACCCGGCGCCACGCAACATTTGATCATTTGAGCCGCTATCATGGGTTTGGCTTGAACTGGAGGAATATGTTCCGCCAGAATAACTGCCAGTGCCATAGCTAGACGTGCCGCTATGGGCCGCAGATCCTGTATAGCCGGACCCGCTGCCATAGGTTGAGCTATATCCAGAGCCAGATGTCGACCCGGAATAAGTCGAACCCGAATATATAGAGCCCGTCGTCGTTGAGGCACTCGATGAATAGGAGCTGCCCGAATGAGAGCTTGATAAACTCGCACCAGTCGGAAGGGCTGGCAAAGTTCCGGGCTTGCAAACCACACGACGCCATTCATAGCGCTCGGATGATATAAGGGTCTTTTTGTCAACCGAGGCATATTTCGGCGGCACGGTCACATAGCGCTCTCCCCCATGGGACACGACATCCTCTACCGTGATGCTACGATATTCGGCTGGCACAGGAATTTCTGTGACGCCGCCCGGATCTGAGACAACCTGTTTCGAAATAGATGAATATTTCGGGGGTACAGCCACGCGCTGAACCTGAGCGGGCGCTGTCATAACTTTACGATCAAAAGACACAGTCTCGCCCGGCTCTTCAACCAGACACCAAATCTCACAGACGGGTCCACAATCCGTGGATGATTGTCCATATTGACGTGTACTCCTATAGCCAGCTCCGCCGACACCCCCATCTGCCGTAGAATGAATCACATAGCCTTGAGAGCGTAACGCTCCCGGATTGCCTTTTTTCCAAACCAGACGAGGAGACGAGGATTGAACCGTTTCCGTTACCGTGCGGAATTGCGGGGGGCTGACGCGCAATTTGTCATAGGCCGGGCGCACTAAAACTTGCTCCGTAACGGTCGAATAGCTTGGTTGACGTACCTGATAGCGCACGCTGGCTTCTTTCACCAAGACTTGCTCTGTGCGTGCCGCGAGCTGCGGTTGGGTGATCTGTATATCGGAATAG
The DNA here is from genome assembly GCA_964587545.1 of uncultured Caulobacterales bacterium. GTDB lineage: Bacteria > Pseudomonadota > Alphaproteobacteria > Caulobacterales > Maricaulaceae > JACOMS01. Next base: position 11,538 of record CAZPLJ010000066.1, read on the forward strand.
CCTTCTTCAACGATGACACCTTGTCTTTGATTGTCATATTGTGCCGGAATTTCGACACGGGCATAACATTCACCCGCGACCGGATTGGCCGGAACCAGATCCGGCGTATAGCTGGGCTGGTTAAGATGCCCGCTGCCCGCCAAGGCGCTACTCGCGAGTAATATAGTCGATAGCGCACCCACAGTTACGCGCCCAATATAATTTAGAGAAAACATTTTTTACCTCACCCAGCCTCAAAAACGTCTGACCGATTTTATGGTTAACAAGCCATTAAAATATATAAATCGTCCAAATGTGGCAAATTCATGACGCAGCTGTAGATCGTTTTTTTACAGCCGTTAATTTTAACATGAATATATGTTCTATGGTTCATCTGGCCGTCTCTTCTATTTAGCCCGGTTGTCGTCATAATATCTTTCTCCAAGGAAGTCCGGGCTGCTGTTACCACCCCCGCTCAAGCCATTTTCCTCATACTGAGCGTGACCCGGAAGTTCGACACGGATATGCCCTAAGCTGTCTCGATCTTCCGGCTCTTCCCGACGTATCGTCGGCGATGCCGGAATGACAGGCGTGACTGTAGGTTCCAAGACTCATCGAGTAGCCTCCTTTATTGTTTGCGTGGTTGTCGCCCGCCAACCCAACCCGCGTTGGGTAATATTACTTCCTGATGCTGAGCTTGACGAAGCATCATGAT
>CAZPLJ010000067.1:0-3820 GCA_964587545.1 uncultured Caulobacterales bacterium
CAAACAATGTGGGTGCGGCGGCTTTCACCGGCGCGGATAAGCCTAAATGTTTCCAAGCCCGAGCGGTTGCAACACGCCCCTGTGGCGTGCGTTGTAAAAAGCCCTGCTGGATCAGGTAGGACTCAATCACATCTTCTAAGGTGTCGCGCGGCTCTGAAAGCGCGGCTGACAATGTGCTAGCGCCGACGGGACCGCCGCCGAATTTCTCACATAAGGCAGACAGATAGCGCATGTCTTGTTGATCCAGACCCATATCATCCACACCCAAACGCAATAATGCCGCATCAGCCGCTGCCCGGTTAACAATATCCGCGCCGGCATGCTCAGATAAGTCCCGCACGCGGCGCAGCAAACGGCCGGCTACACGAGGTGTCCCTCTGGAGCGTCTAGCGATTTCACGCGCTCCGTCGGCACTCATTTTCAAGGCGAGCTTATCGGCATTTTTGAGAATAATTTTAGTCAGATCATCTGTGTCGTAAAACTCCAGACGTACTGGAATACCGAAACGGTCCCTTAGAGGTGTCGCCAAAAGACCAGCGCGGGTCGTCGCGCCTATCAAGGTAAAAGGCGCGAGATCAATTTTAATCGAACGCGCGGCTGGGCCCTCCCCTATGATCAAATCAAGCTCGAAATCTTCCATGGCCGGATAGAGCACTTCTTCCACGGCTGGGTTAAGTCGGTGAATTTCATCAATGAAAAGAACATCGCGCGGCTCTAAATTAGTGAGGAGCGCGGCCAGATCTCCGGCTTTGGAAATGACGGGACCCGATGTGGCGCGAAAATTAACGCCCAATTCTCGAGCGACAATCTGAGATAGTGTCGTTTTACCTAATCCCGGTGGGCCGGATAAAAGCAAATGATCAAGCGGCTCGCCACGGCGACGCGCGGCCTCAACATAGACTTTAAGATTAGCAATGGCTTTGGGTTGGCCGATAAAATCGGCAAAGTTTAGCGGACGTAGCGCGCGGTCACGACTATCCCCAACTTGACCTTCGGCAGATATTATCCGTTCGTCATTCACCGACTTAGCTCCTTAAGAGCCACCTTGATAAGGTCATCAACAGGCGGATCATCCGGAAATGTGTTATAAGCCGATGCCACGGCCCTCAGTGCGTCCGATTGACCGATGCCGAGATTGACCAGAGCCGAGACGGCGTCATTTCGAAGCTGCATATCGGACAGGCCTTCATTGCGCTCAGCCTCCGTTGATAAGCCGGAGGATGGTTTCGTAAAAACAGGCTGAAAACCCCGGCCAGCCGGTGGCGGCTTTCCCGATAGCTCAGCCGCAATCCGGCCAGCAGATTTGGGCCCAATGCCTTTGGCGCGCGCAAAGGCGGTTTTGTCTTCAAGACTGGCGGCGGATAAAATCTCCCCCGGCGTCATGATATCGAGAATAGCAAGCGCAGCTTTGGGACCCACGCCTTGGACAGATTGTAGGCGCACAAACCAGGCGCGTTCTTCCTCGGACGCAAATCCATATAATGTGATCGCTTGTTCCCTCACATGGGTCTCGACATGCAAGGTGGTCGTCTCCCCAATGGCAAGCGAGCCCAATGTGCGCGAACCGCATTGTAACAAATAGCCTACGCCACCTACATCGAGGATCGCCTCTCCTGTGCCCGCCATCAGGCACGTTCCTGTTAACATACCAATCATGCGCTTTTCCTATAAAGCGCGCCAGCCGCGTTGACCCGGTGGGCGTGGCAAATCGCAATAGCAAGCGCATCAGCGGCATCACCTGCTTTCACACCGCATCCCGGCATGAGCACGCTCATCATGTGGGCCACTTGGGCTTTATCTGCCGTACCCGTACCCACGACAGATTTTTTAACGCTGCGCGCGGAATATTCGCCCACAGTTAAACCCTTAGTGCTGGCGGCCAGAACACAGGCGGCTCTAGCTTGGCCCAGTTTTAGCGCACTGGCGGCATTGTTTTTCATGAAGGCTTCTTCGACTGCCGCCTCATGAGGATCGTGCAAGCCAATGAGGTCCGTTATCGTTTCAAAAAGCTCTTTGAGACGTAGCGGCAAAGACGCTTTAGGATTAGGACGCATGACGCCGTGCGCGACATGGGTGATCTTGGTGCCGGCCATATCCACGACACCCCAGCCGCAGGCGACCAAAGATGGGTCAAGTCCGATTATCCGAATCCGATTATTCACAAAGAGAACAGTAGGCGAACATTTGCTGTTCGCCAAGGAAAAAGGCGTTAACGCGCGTTAACCATAATTGCCCAAATTTAGCCCAATTTACGTTTTAAAGCTAGACTTCTGGGGGGCAGGACAAAGGAGAGAATATGTCCCGCCTAATTTTATCATTCACCGTCGCAACTTTGCTCGGAGCTTGCGCAACAACCTCACAATATACATCGGGGCAAGATTATCTGGCAAAATATGATCATGTCGCCTATCAATCCTATTCTGACATTGATGCTGAAATAAAACAAATAGCCGCGATTGAACCCCGGTTAGAATTTCCGGCACGAATTGGATTGGCACGCATCCAACGTGGTCAACTCACCTCCGTCCCCGCCGATGAAATTCAAAGCTGGCAGGACATGACACATGATCTTGGAGCTTCATATGGAGAGTTTGTACCCGTATCTCCTTTAATTGCCGCCATGGTGTCTCGGGATAACAAAACTCACAATCGCGCCAATAAAGTGGTCGATGATATTCGTCGGGGCAGCGCGCGTCAGCATCTTGATTATGTGTTAATTTATGAGGTGAGTGAAAAAGAAGATGCCAAAACGAATGCCTTGCGGTTCGCGGACTTAACAATATTGGGACTTTATGTATTGCCTACAAGAAACATCAAAGTCGAGGCAGCTGCCTCCGCCATGTTGATAGATGTCAGAAACGGCTATCCTTACGGAACGGCCACAGCCTACGCCGATGAAGAATCGCTATCAACTTTTGTTGGTAAAGGAGATAAATTTGATCACTTATCTGATAAGGCCCGAGCCAATGCCGTGGATAGTTTAACAGACGAAGCTTTGATCTTCATGGAAGAGCTGAAAGTCAAATCCAGCACCCAATATGCAGAGCTAAATTAGGTATGGGTCAAATTATAGGCTTGCAACGATTTGCGAGCCTTGAACTTATTCATGATGATTATGGACAAGATTGATGTCGCCAAAACAATTGTCACGGAATTGGCGATAATCAGCGGCCAAGCCTTTGTCAGAAATCCATAGCTAAACCACATGCAAATACCCGTCGTGAACATGGCATACATAACCAGTGACAAGCCGTCCGTATTGCGCGTCTTAATCACCATGACCGCCTGCGGTATAAATGAGGCCGACGTCAAAAAAGCGGCGATAAATCCGAACATATCGATATATGTCATGATGTGATCCTAAATACTTGGCAGTGCCAATTCTCAATCCTCTTATACGCAATTTAAAAATTTCGAGCCATATCGTTTTTAAAAGGCTGTAATGTCGAGATGAGTTTGCTCAAACCTCGTTTCATTTACACTCTGGTAACAAAGCCTAAGAATGAGGCGTACTTTTAGTCATTTGCCACAATTCAGGGCCCCACGCCACATTTTGCCAACTTAGACACATCCTTGCCTTACTTGCCATAATTCATCATCATTTTTCCTTAAACTCGGCAAAGCCTCGCCTTTTTGCGCAGCCATTTAAAGATCATCGCAACACAAATACGGAGAGCCCGATGACCTTTTTAAAAACAACGACTTTTGCCTTGGCCGCCCTCGCCTTGGCCACGACGACCACGCAAGCCGAGATTAAATATTACACGCCTGATCTAAATCCCTTTGCCTCTCTACACATTGAAAATACCATCGAGGAAAA
>CAZPLJ010000067.1:3920-10797 GCA_964587545.1 uncultured Caulobacterales bacterium
GAAAATACCATCGAGGAAAACACCATTGAGCCTGGCAACGTCGAAGTTGCGCCATTTAACCTTTCAAGCCGCGTCGCTGTGGCTCGGATGGATAACGGCCAGCTAATTCCTACCCCTCATGGCGAAGTTGTGGATTGGGAATTTCTGGATCGTCGTGTCGAGACGGAATTTGTGCAACTCACCTCGACTAATTATTCTCGCTATATTCCCGAAACAGAGTTTGATGCACCGGATTCTGATAATAAAATCGATGAAATCCGTATGACCGCCGCTGGCGAAGGCTTTGACTACGTCCTGATTTATGGCGTCGGAAAAGACGCAAACTGGGCGAACTTTGGCGGGAAATCCCTCAAAGAGACCGGCCTTACCATCGACGAAAACTGCGCTTCCTGGGAGCAAGCCAATGCCAAAGCCCTTTTGATTAATAGTCACTCCGGCGAAGTCCTAGGAGCAGCCACGGCTGATAATATAGAATTTCACATTGGTGAACTGGCAGACCGTGTCGAAGTTTTGGTCCGTGGTCTCGCCGGAGATCAAATCTAACCTACCCCAACCCCGATGAGCCGCCTCTCCCGGCTCGAAACTGGATGTGCTCGGTCTTAAAACCGGGCACATTTTTCTTTGCGAAATGCATAATCTTAAGTTTATAGCAGCTTATGTCAGACGGAGCTGAAAGTGTTATTATTTTGGGCGGCGGTGCGGCGGGATTTTTCGCGGCACTCTCGGCAGCCCAACATCGCCCTGATGCAGCCATCACTATTATAGAAATTGGTTCGCAAGTCTTATCAAAAGTCAAAATCTCCGGCGGGGGCCGCTGTAATGTTTGTAACGCAGAAAAAGACATTGATATTTTGGCAAGTAAATATCCACGCGGGTCTCGGCTTCTTAAGCGACTGTTTTACGAATTTGGCACGGCTGATACGATCAACTGGTTTGAGAGCCGCGGGGTGAAATTAAAGACTGAGGCTCATGGTCATATGTTTCCCGTCACCGATAATAGCCAGACGGTGATCTCTTGTCTCATGCGGGAGGCCAAAAAATATGGCATTAAAATCCTGACCAAACATCGCATGACGAAATGCGAACGACTAAATTCGGGCTTCAAACTGAGTTTCAAAAAACATTCCGGGATCACTTGTGATAAGCTGATCGTGGCAACTGGCGGTAACCCCAAGGCTGCAAGTTATAATTGGTTAGCGAACTTAGGTCATAAGATTGAACCCCCGGTTCCGTCGCTTTTTACCTTTAATATGCCCGGCGAAAATATTCGAAAACTGATGGGTGTCGCGACTCCACATGTGAGCGCCCGTATTCAAGGCATAAAATTGAAATCCGAGGGGCCGCTTCTGATCACGCATTGGGGCATGAGTGGCCCGGCCATATTGAAACTCTCGGCGTGGGGGGCGCGGGAATTATCCGACATAGGGTATGAATTCACGTTACAACTCAGCTGGACCGCAGAGACAAATGATAGCTCGATGCGCGAGCTACTCCAAACAGCCAGATCTGAGTTTGGTCGTAAACAGATTAAAAATGCACAGCCCTTTGATTTAACCTCACGACTTTGGGAGTACCTCATCGCGCGCACCGACATTCCATCTGAAAAACCCTGGGCCGAGCTTGGAAAAAAAGATCTAAATCGCCTGGCTCATATTTTGAGCTCCGACAGCTATCCTGTCTCTGGCAAGACAACCTTCAAGGAAGAGTTTGTAACCTGCGGCGGGATAAGTCATAAAAGTATCAACCCGAAAACACTCGAAAGCAAATTTGTGCCGGGACTTTATTTCGCCGGCGAAGTGCTGGATATTGATGGCATAACAGGCGGATATAATTTTCAATCCGCCTGGACCACAGGATTTATCGCCGGAAAATTAGCCTAACTTTCCAATGAGGCCATCGCCGCTTCAGACAATTCCATATTGTGATAGACATTTTGCACGTCATCACAGTCTTCCAAGGCATCAATCAGCTTTAAAACCGTGCCGGCCTTATCCGGGACATCAATTTCGTTTTGCGCTTTCCAGATCAGATTAATCGATTTGGCCTCGCCAAACACTTTCTCAAGCTCTGCTGCCACCGCACCTAGATCATCCCGAGCCGTAAAAACCGTATGAACAGGTTCATATTCCGCCCATTGATCATCCGCCGCCTCGTCATGCTCAATGTCATCGGCCCCGGCTTCGATGGCCGCTTCCATAACAGTGTCCTCGTCGCCGATGGCCAACGGATATTCAATCTTGCCAACCTGGTCGAACATAAAGGCCACTGAGCCCGTCTCGCCCAGATTGCCGCCATTTTTGCTAAAAGCCGTACGCACTTCCATAGCCGCGCGGTTTTTATTATCACTTGAACATTCGACAATGACGCCAATCCCGGCGGGGCCAAACCCCTCATAGCGAAACTCTTCATAATCCGCGCCTTCGCCCCCAGCCCCTTTGTCCACCGCGCGCTTGATATTATCCTTGGGCATAGATTGGCCCTTGGCGTTATTGATTGCCAAACGCAGGCGCGGGTTCATATCCGGATCAGGGCCACCCATTTTAGACGCAATCGCGATATCTTTCGCCAGCTTGGAAAATAGTTTTGAGCGAGCCTTATCCTGGCGTCCTTTGCGGTGCTGGATATTGGCCCATTTGGAATGGCCTGCCATGGTGATCCTCTATACTTATTCGAGACGCTATTTAAGATATCCATCCCTAATGAGCAAGAGGCGAACCTCCACTCAAAAAAAATAGCTTGGCCAAAAGCAAGCTATATCTTGATAAGAATGGGGCGCGAGCTGCTTATTGCGGGGTCGCGTCACTCACAACAAGGCGTGAGAAAGTCGCTTGGGTATAATTACCATCCGCCTTATCCGTTTCCCATTTACCTGTCCCTGGACAACCCGTATTCCAGAAACCTGTCCCTGGTTTTGTGCTACATTGATTATAAGCACCAGCTTTAAAATAATGCGAGTCAATGGCATAGCCCCAACGATTATCATCCGGGTCAACATTACCGTAAGCGTCCACATTATTGGCTAAATTAATCGAATAGGTTTTTGTGCCCAAGCGGTCATTGCTAAAGGTGAGATGCATCGTGTTTTTATACACATTAACGACATAACTAAATTCCTCACCCAATGCGATACCTTGAGACCCCGGCGCTGCCGAATTTTCCCATGTATTTCCAAAAACAGGATAAGCAATATCTGTACGTTTGGGGTCTTTTTTGGCCAGATTACGCTCGTAAGTCCAAAATACCGAACCTGTATCATGCCCCGGCCATTTTTTATAATAAATCTTGAGAGGTTCATTTCCATGACCGAACCCGCTGCTAGTATCCTTATATTTAACCGCATGAATTTGGCCAACCACAACAGAATATGCGGGCTTACTGTTAGGATTACCTGCATTTCTTGAGACATGATCCACATGAAGTGTGGCTTCCATACGCCCACCTACAGATACATATTTGTCAGAGTTCGGATTCACATCTAAGGTAAAATTATTCTGCGAACCATGCGTTCTATATTTTGTGTTTTTACCACGCAACATATAACGAAGCTCGCTTCTTGTATTACTCGAGTTTTTGGATGTCGTCGCTTTGTTGGGAGACGCAAATACCATTCGGTCCTGTCCGTCTAGATAGAAAAAATCCGGATGGGAGTATTTCTGAATTTTTTTGACATCAATTTCATCTACTTTCCCGTCTCGATTTTTGTCCATAGGCAGAGTTATCTTCCAATGGCTCAGATCAAAAACCTTGCCTGGCTTTTTATCACTGCGTGTTTCATCAATAACATGAGCTGTAGACGAAGTTCCATCAACGGACGATGCAGAGGCGCAAGCGACAAATCCTACGGCGGCGGCTGTCACCATCAATCCTGTCAAAAGGCTTGAGCGCCGGTTTTCTTTTAAATTGGAAGACATGTTATCTCCTTTAGTTATGAACAGTTGTTAAGGTGTAGATGATATCAATTCTACTTTTTGCCATAACAGTCCCGTTACTGTCTGATATTGTTACGTTTATATATCACCCCGTGCCTGAATGGCATATGAAATATTCCAACAAGTTTTATTAAAAATTGTTGAGAATTATCTTTTCAAGATTTCCCTTTATTCCGATAATCTTGATGAGTCAAAGACGCTCAACATTCAGGACGTGATTGAGTAAGTTTCCCCCCAACCCGGATCGGGTATACTCTATCAGCAAGCCCTTTATTACTCGTTTCAACAAAAACCCCGCATAATGTCCCTTCGCCACCTGCAGGCGTATAACGCCCACGTCGCATACGGGTTGTGAAACGGTAAAGCGGTTCTTCTTTATCCATACCTATTACGCTATCATAATCCCCACACATACCTGCATCCGTTTGATAGGCCGTGCCACCTCCCAGAATATGCGTGTCGGCCGTGGGTATATGTTGATGCGTACCCACCACAAGCGAGGCACGCCCATCGCAAAAATGCCCCATGGCATTTTTTTCCGACGTCGCCTCCGCGTGAACATCAACAATGACCGCATCCGCCACATCTCCCAAAGGTGCAGCGTTAAGCTCTTTTTCTACGGCCACAAAAGGATCATCCAGCGCGTCCATAAACACGCGACCTAAGACATTAATCACCAAAAGACGCTGTCCATTAATTTCATACAGTCCAGCCCCTCGTCCCGGAACCGTCCCTTCAGGATAATTACAGGGGCGCAAAACGCGGTCGTCATTTTCGATCACGGTCAGACCGTTGGGGTTATCAAAGCTATGATTGCCCAAGGTAATAATGTCGACACCCGCATCAAATAGCTGCTCGCATGTCGCAGGCGTAATGCCAAAACCGCCCGCCATATTTTCGGCATTACAAATCACAGCATCTAATTTGAGATCTTTACGCAAGCTTGGCAGATGATCAGAGATCGCGCGCCGACCCGACCTGCCCATAACATCTCCTAAAAATAATAGCCGCATTAAAACTCCCGAAAGCCATTTTCTGTCAAAATACCGTCCAGCCTGACATCATGGTCATCCCTCGGCAATTTGTTTGCTTCTCGCCTAGCTTAAGCTACGCCGCAAGAAAAAACTCCCATTTCATGTCCATCTACTAACCTGCCCAAACTTCAGTATGGTTTTTTCGATCAATTCTTGCCTTGGCTTTAAGAGTTACTAGCGAGGCCAACCCCAAAGGCTCTAAATAGTCCAATATTATTTTCTGGCTCTTAGCATCACAGCTTTCAAAATAATCCGTTACGCGCTGAAGCATGTAAAACCGGATGGGCCTGACAGCGCAGGATATATCCGTATCACCATGCTTAAAACGACCAAAACCGAGCACGGCCATTTTCGGATTTATCGTAGCCGGGCTACCCGCGTCTCCGGGCGGGAGGCTATCCAAAACGGATATGTTCATCTCAAGCTCTGGCAGGAAATATTTGGCGATATATTGAAACAGGGGTTTTAGTGTCACCGGTATATTCGCAGCCGGCTTATAATAAGGCATATCGGAGATATCAGCATGCGGCTGGTTCATCCGCTCAGTCCAGCGATAAAGATTAGGCGCGCGGTTTTTCATACGGCTGGCAGGAACCGGATCTCGGGCCAGATGGGCATAAAGCGAACACATCATGCCATAATCGCCAATGTTGGGAGCTTGCCCAAAAAAGTATGGCGTACGTTCAAAATGCGCGTTGAGTATGTCCATAAGCTCAGCAAAGCTGCGCTCAATTTCAGGTATAGTCTCTGGGCTCACGCCCAAAGCCGGCAGAAAACCTGCAAATTTTTCCATGGTTTTCTGGCTTTGCGCTTTTGTGTCCATATCCGCATCCGGGCCCAACCAACCCGTAAAGCCATGACTGATGAATCCATGGGTGCGATCCGTAAAATTCCAGCGATAATGCATGGCCGGACGCAAAAGCCCTTCATCGCCAAAAAGCTCTAATATGAGAGCCAATACCTTCTCCAGCGGACCATCAGGATAAACGCTACTAGTTGCTAAGCCCTCTGTTTCCAAATAGTCTATAATGTCTGTTGTATCCTGAACAATATGCCCGTCCGGCATTTCTAATACCGGAATTATTCGACGCCCAATTTGTGGTATCACGACGGTCTGAAAATGCGGAGTAACGGGAGCCACCTCCTGGAAGGCAATGCCCTGCTTAATAAGATGGCTACGCGTCTTTCCGGTGAACATGGAAATTTTAACGCCGTATAATGTAAGGGGTTCAGTCATAATTTATCTAAAGGCCATGTTCTAGTTTTCGGGTCAAAGTTAACCGATCTTAACGATTTATAGGCTTTTTGTTCAAACCTTATTTATATTGAATTTTTCTAATTTTTTAAAAGATCCGCGTTAATGTAGGATAGGTCAAATTGGGTTGGCAAATTGAGACGGTTCTTATCACAAAAAGCCTTTATGTTTGCACTCAGAAAAACCACCCTCTTCTTAGCAAATTTGATGCTTTTTGCTAGCTCTGCTGCGCATGCACAGCAACGTTCCATTGTTAATCCGAGTTTTGAAGATGTAAGCTCCGTCCCGGGATTAGGAAATGGTTTCGAAATCACCCCTGACACCAATGTTCCAGGTTGGCAAAGTACAGATGGAGAAATTGAAATTTGGGTGGATGGGTTCCAAAATAAAGCCTCACAAGACGGCGACTATTTTATTGAACTTAATCCCCGCAGACCGATAGGCCTTTATCAAGAGGTCTGCTTGGTCAATGGCGAAAGTCTGTCTTGGACATGGTATCATGCGGCTCGTACAGGTAACCCTCGTCGTGAAACAACATCCTATGAAGTTGTTAGTCATGATGGCCAGACTATTCACCAGTCTTTAGCAACCAACACAGTTATTGATACCAACAATAATGCGACGAATGATTGGGATGAAGTCACAGGTTCAGCAATTTA
>CAZPLJ010000067.1:10897-12040 GCA_964587545.1 uncultured Caulobacterales bacterium
GCTTGCCAAAGGGTGAGCAGCGAAACGGCCGCCGTATCAGCCCGCAAAATACGGGGACCAAGAGAGACGGGTGTCACGAAATCTTTGGCTCGTAGGATGTCTCGTTCAGATGGGCTAAAGCCCCCTTCCGGCCCGGTCAGAAGAGCCGCTGGGCCCGTGAGAGATTTCAATACCGTCTGTGCGGGCGGGCAACCTCCTGCCTCATCCCCCATAATGAGGGTGCGTTCCGCATCCCATCCCTCAATCAGGGCAGATAGTTTTTGTGGCTCTTTTAATATAGGAAGATCAAGACGCTCAGTCTGTTCAGCAGCTTCAATGATTTGGGCTTGCATCTTATCCAAGCGAATTTTCGGAAATTGCGTATGATCCGTGATGACGGGTTGCAGTACCGAGGCGCCCAACTCTGTGGCTTTTTCAATGATGAAGGCGTTTCTATGTTTACGCACGGGCGCGAAACACAGCCAAATATCAGGACATGAAGACGGGGCGCGGAGCCTCTCGGCGATCATTAAACCAACCAATTTTCGTGAAAGATTAACGACTTCGGCACGCCATTCCCCGTCTTGGCCGTTAAAAATCCGAATAGAGTCGCCGGATTTCAACCGTAAAACATTGGTCAAATAATGCGTCTGAACTTTGGACAGGCTAATATCCGCGCCGTCTTCTAAGGATTTGTCGATATATAGTCGGGCCAGTGTGTAATTTTCACGCATGGGATTGCCTTATCGTAACTGAGCGCGATATTCATCAAGAAATGACGGATACAATTCAAGACGCAGAAAAAAACCATTGGGTTTATAAGATGCCCCTAAAATGGCGGCCTTACCTGCAGCTAGCACGCTATGATCGGCCTGTAGGCTATTGGTTATTGGCTTTGCCGGGCTGGATTGGGTTGGCCTTTGCCTCGCTTTCGCATGGCGTTGCCATAACGGATATCAAATGGGCTATCCTTATTCTCATCGGCGCGATCGCCATGCGCGGCGCAGGTTGTACTTATAATGACATTGTGGATCGGGATTTAGATGCTAAAGTGGAGCGTACCGCCAAACGCCCTATTCCGGCTGGAACCGTATCCGTAAAACGGGCTCGGATTTGGCTTTTCGCGCAGTGTTTTGGCGGGCTTTTGGTTTTGCTAACTTTGCC
>CAZPLJ010000068.1:0-11538 GCA_964587545.1 uncultured Caulobacterales bacterium
ACTCATAATCCTGAGGTCGGGTGTTCAAGTCACCTCCCCACTACCAAGCGCCCTAGTGACCCATGCTTTTGTCGACAGCCGCAAGACCATCAACAGCGGCATCTGTGCCTCTGATTTCAGCTTCTTTCTGAGCCCAGAGGCGCTTTTGGTATTTACTGGAAATGACGTCTGTAACCACAAGCACACCAATAACCAGATAGAATGTTGGTTTCGACATGGCATCAATTGTAAATCCAAATAGCTTCAAATGGGCGAGATGCGCGCCTTCAGAGACAAGAAGTACGCCAACAAGCAGCAATATAAACAGGCCTAATATTTGATACATACGGTTTTTCTTTAAAAAGTCCGTCACATAATCTGCCAGCATAATCATAGCGATACCGGATAGAACAATTGCAATCGCCATGAGAGGTACCTGATAGGTCACGCCTCCATCTGCGGCTGGAACAGAGGCAATCGCCATGGCCGACAAAATGGAATCAAACGAAAATACAAGGTTCATCATCACAATAAACGCAATTGCAGAAGCTACAGTGCGTCGGCCGGAACCTTCGGAATGTTCAATATGCTCAACGGCCAGCATGTGATTAATCTCTTTGATGGCCGTATATATAATAAAGGCCCCACCCAGAAGGGTGACTAGCGCCTGCATAGTAAACTCGCCTTCAATGACATTTTTAAAAGGGATACTAAATAGAGGTTCAGCCAGAACACCAAAAAGCTTCACAATGGCGAATAAAAGGACAATCCTCAAAACAACGGCAATCGCGATACCGTAATTACGAACCTTACGGGCATCCTCGGGATCGCCCACTTTGTTACTTTCAATGGCAATATAAAGAAGGTTGTCAAAACCAAGAACCGCTTGCAGCAAAATCAGCATGACGAGCGTAAATAAACTCTCCAAGCTAAAAAAATTCTCCATTATGAAAAACTCAGCCATGAAAACCTCCAGTGAAATCAAGTTGGCCTTAATGTGATTTGAAAATTATGAAAAGGGGGTTCTGTCGGTTAAAACCCTAAAACATCTTTCATAGAATATAAGCCCGTATCTTGATTTGCGGCCCAAAGTGCCGCGACAACGGCGCCGCTGGCAAATACACTGCGATCAAAAGCTTCATGTCGCAAGGTCAGCATTTCAAGCTCGCTGGCAAATAAGACCTCATGCTGCCCAATCACGCCGCCACCTCTTAAGGCCGTGAAGCCAATATCGCCTTCAGCGCGCGGATCACCCCGGCCTTCGCGCGAAAGGATTTGGTGATCTTGTAATTTTACGCCTCGGCCTTTGGCGGCGGCCTCACCCAGCATTAAGGCCGTACCAGAGGGCGCATCGACTTTGTGTTTATGATGCATTTCATAAACTTCAATATCCCATCCCTCGCGCAGCCTCAGCGCGGTTTGTTCAACCAAAGCTTCCAGCATATTTACACCCAAAGAAAAATTTCCGGATTTAAGTAAAGTGATATTTTCAGCCACGGCCAAAAGCGCGGCTTCTTCGGTCTCGGTATAGCCTGTTGTTCCCGTAATTAATGTATGACAGCGCGTATCATGCATACCGAGCGCGGCATCAATCGCGGCCCGGGGGGATGAAAAATCGATCAAGACATCGCATGCCTCCAAGCCAGCGCGAATATCAGACGTCAGCTTGACGCCGCAATTTTTAAGTCCCGCCACATAGCCGATATCCTCGCCGAGATTATCTGACTGTGGAATCGTCAAAGCGACAGTTAAATGGGCCCGCGGTTCGGCATCCAATGCGCGGATGATGGCCGCTCCCATCCGTCCCTCTGCGCCCAAGACGCCAATATCTATTATGTGATCCATGGCTCGCCTATAGACGGGAAAAATCAGAAACAAAAGATGCTTTTGACCACAGCTTTTGTTAAAGGGCTGAAATGAGTTCATCAATTACAGCCCGCTTGGCGGCCGCCTATGCCGTGAAAGAGGTTATCATATCTTCTGCGCAAATGGAGACGGCGCTCGCCGCCCAGCCTGGTTTCATGGACATGGCGCCGCGCGACCGGGCCTTTGCCCGATTAATCGCCGCAACAACATTTCGTCGTTTGGGTCAAATTGATGCTGTCTTGAAACAATTTTTAAGGCGTAAGCCCGCTCCATTGGCTCACGCGGTGCTGAGAACGGCCTCCGCGCAAATATTATTTCTAAAAACCCCCGCTCATGCCGCCGTTGGCGAGTCTGTGACCTTGCTCAAAGGCAATCATAAAACACGTGCCTTTGCAGGCATGGTCAATGCTGTCTTACGAAAAGTCGTCGAGCAAGGTCCCAAAATACTGGCGACAATCCCCCCCGCACAAAATATTCCGGGTTGGCTACGTAATTCATGGGAGACGGCTTACGGGAAACCAGCCCTACGCCGTATGGCCGTTGAACTGAGCAAAGAGCCACCACTGGACATATTTATATCGAAAAATATGGCTGACTGGACCCAAAAACTTGAGGGAGAGCTCGTAGATGCTCACACCTGTCGTTTGGAAAAGGCTTCTCATATTCCAAGTTTAGCTGGATTTGAAACTGGAGAATGGTGGGTGCAAGACGTTGCCGCGAGCCAACCTGTGAACATGTTAGGAGATATAACAGGTTTAAAAGTTCTAGATTTATGTGCGGCCCCAGGCGGGAAAACCCTACAGCTAGCCAGCAAAGGTGCCCAAGTTACAGCGATTGATAAATCAGAGCGGCGTCTGGATCGTTTAAGAGAAAATCTGGATCGCACGGGCCTGAAAGCAGATATAGTTGTGGCGGATGCTTTGGAGTGGGCGACAACAACTGAACAGAGATTTGATGTGGTGTTGTTAGATGCTCCTTGCTCGGCGACCGGAACTTATCGCCGTCATCCGGATGTACTTTATAATAAGGCGCCTAAGACCGTGTCCTCTTTAGGTCATGTGCAACGCAAACTTCTGGATGCCGCAACAGAGCTAACGGCCTCACATGGGCGACTGGTCTATTGCAGCTGTTCCTTACAGCCTGAAGAAGGCGAGGGGCAGGCCGAAAGCTTTCTATCACGCCACCCAGATTGGAAGCTGGCGACCCCAACTGTCATTCCTCTGCAGAAATGGGATGACGATATTTTAAAAAAAACCTATTTTAGAAGCCTTCCCCATTTTGGTCGCGAAATGGGGGGAATGGATGGATTTTTTACGGTCATATTCCGGCCACAATGAGTCCTTAACCCTTTTCGTGTATTATCTAGCGAAGGGTAATTCCGCGATATGAAGGATTCCGAGTGTTCTCACTTGGCCTGAATATTGCACCAAACGCGACATGTATCAAAATGGGAGGCCTTTATGGTCACGAATAAGACATTCCAGAACGGCTTCATAGCTGCACTGGGTTTTGCAGGACTAACATTGTCAGCCTGCGCTTCACACGGACAAGCTGATAGCCGCTATTCAAGTGTGTATCCATATGAAAGCGGTGGAAACTGTGCACCGGCCTGTGCGCCTGCGCGCACCGTGGTTGCAGCTCCAGTGGCAACAAGCACATATATTGGGTCTCAGCCCGTATCTCCGGGTGTTGTCTATGCGGATTGTACGCAACTTGGTACATGTGGTTCTACAAGCCCGGCATATACACAACCTGCGACACCCTCTTACAGCAGTGGAACAACTTACACGCAGCCGGCGACAACAACTTACACGCAGCCGGCCACAACAACATATACACAGCCGACCACGAGCTATAGTTCTGGTACGTCCTATTCAAGCGGATCATCTGTAGATTGTCCATCAGGCACATCTTTACAAAGCGATGGCACCTGTTTGCAAAGCAGCAGCTCATCAACTTATTCGTCTGGTACGACTAGCAGCTATTCTTCGGGATCAAGCTACACATCACCATCAACGACAACATATAGCGGATCTTCTTCAAGCTATAGCAGCGGCGCGGCCGTTGATTGCCCAGCGGGAACAATTTCTCAAGGTGATGGAACATGTATGCAGAGCAGCTCTAGTTCAAGCTACTCAACTGGCAGCACATATTCGCCAAGCACAACAAGCAGCTACTCGTCTGGGTCTAGCTATAGCACACCATCGACAACAACATCAGCTACGATTTGCCCGAGCGGCACATACATGCAAGCTGACGGTAGCTGCATGCAGTCAAGCTCATCGTCTTCATCTTATGGAAGTGGTAGCGGAAGCACAGGTTACTCATCAGGAACCAGCTATTCGACAAGCGATTATCTGCCTATCCGCAAATAGATTGATATGACAGACTTAAAGGACCCGCCTCATTGGCGGGTTTTTTTATGGGTGTCTAAAATCGCGTTTAGTTTGGCGTGTTCGGCCTCGGAGAGGGCGTCAGCTTTCACTGGGCCTGTCTTTCGGCTTCTAAAATAAAATCCAATTATACCTAAAATCATCAGTAAAATCGGTGCGCTCCAAAGCAAATATGTATTGGCCTGAACGGGAGGCTTAAGCAGGACAAAATCCCCGTATCGGTTTTGCATATAAGTAATCACTTCATCATTGCTGTCACCTGACCGGATACGCGCCCGAACAAGGGTTCGCATATCTTCCGCCAGAGACGCATCCGATTCTTCGATGGATTGATTTTGACACACAACACAGCGCAAGGCCCGGCCGACCTCTTTGGCCCGGCTATCAATTTCGCCGTCTGATAATGCCGTCTCAGGTAAAGAGGTTTGACCAAAAGACGTCGGGGCGACAAACCCGCCCAGGATAAACATCATTATCAAAAGCGCCTGTTTCATATCCCGCTCTGAAGCCGCCTAATAATGGGTGTGAATATGTTGTCCCAGACCTCATCTGTGATGACCCCAACATGTTTGTAGCGAATAATCCCATCGGGTCCGACAAGAAAGCTCTCTGGCGCCCCGCCGACGCCCAAATCTATGGCAAGTTGGCTGCTATCGTCAAAAAGTACGACCTTATAAGGATCCCCGTAAGCTTTAAGCCAGCGCGCGCCTTTTTCACGACTATCACGCCAATCCACCCCAATGATTTGCACATTACCTTGCTGTCCAATCTCGATAAGTTTGGGATGTTCAGTTACGCAAGATGCACACCAAGACCCGAAAATATTCACCAGACTTATTTCGCCTTTAAGGACATCTTCCGTGACGTAGGAGGTTTCATCGTAAAGCGTGGTTATTTCAAAATCCGGGAAAGGCTTATCCAGCATTTCAGTGGGGAGTGCTCCAGGATCACGCGTTAAGCCAAAGCCAAAGATCGCGCACAGCAATAGGAATAATCCAAGGGGTATGAGCGCCTTTATATTCATTGGGTATCTCGCGTAAACCGCAAACGGCGATCAAACAAGGACACAAAGCCCGCCAAGGCCATGATGAGAGCCCCAATCCAAATCCAGACAACATAAGGATGGTAATAAACCCTGACGACCCAGCCATTTTTTGCATCGCCCTCAGACAGAGACGCAAAGACTGTGGATGTTGGGCTTAAATCAAGTCCGGCTTCTGTGGTGAACATTTCGCGCACCGGGTAATATCGTCTTTCACTGGCGAGCTTCGTCATGGGCTTTGCATCGGCTTTGACATCAAAGACACCGCGCTGAAATTGATAATTCTCCCTTTGCCCGTTTTCAATATCTCTGAGCGTAAACTCATATTTACCCAGCGTAGCCGTCTCGCCAATTTTGAGGCGCGCAACCTCGTCATCTGCCCAAACCGACATAATCGTCACGCCGACGGTAAAAATGGCGACGCCCAAATGACCTAATACAAACCCATAAGTGGCGGCAGGCTGGCGTAAAAGCCGCGCCATAGACCACCCTGATTTGCGCCCAACAGATATAATTGTGCCCAGTGCCAATATCGCAGCCAAGGATAGTGATAGACCCCCTAAAACAGATTTGCCGATCCACAATGTTAGTATTGAAATAATGAAGGCTAAGATGAGAGCTATAATGAAGGGACGTTTAAGCGTGTTCCATTTTCCGTCTCGCCATTTCAACAAAGGCGCAAAGGCCATAACCGCAATGAGCCCGCACATTATAGGCCCAAATGTTAGATCAAAATAAGGCGCCCCGACTGAGATTTTTTCCCGCGAAATCGCATCGATAAAAAGCGGATAAAATGTTCCGAGAAAGACAGTCGCGGTGGCAATGACAAGCAAAATGTTATTCAGGAGTAATCCGCCCTCACGCGACAAAGGTTTAAAGCCCGCATCGGAGCGTAATGTATTGGCACGCAATGCGTAAAGCGTCAGGGCGCTGCCCGTTGCGATGACAAGCAAGGCCAGAATAAACACGCCGCGGGCCGGATCAACGGCAAAGCTATGGACACTCACAAGAACGCCTGAGCGAACGACAAATGTCCCGATCAGCGAGAGCGAAAAAGCCGTAATCCCGAGCAAGACCGTCCAGCTTGCCATGATGTGCCGTGTGCCTAAAACCAAAACAGAATGAAGCAAAGCCGTGCCCGCGAGCCATGGCATGAAGGAGACATTTTCAACAGGGTCCCACATCCACCAGCCGCCCCAGCCCAGCTCATAATAGGCCCAGAAACTGCCAATGGTTATGCCAATGGTTAAAAAGCTCCAAGCCAGCAACACCCATGGCCTCAGCCAGCGCGCCCAAATGGCATCGACCCGGCCTTCAATCAGAGCCGCGACGGAAAAAGAAAAGGCCATCGAAAACCCGACATAGCCCAAATATAAAAAGGGAGGATGTAAAGCTAGACCCGGATCTTGTAGCAAAGGATTAAGCCCTAAGCCGTCCAGCGGCACCGGATTAAGCCGCTCAAACGGATTGGAGGTAAAAAGGATAAACGCCAAAAAGCCGATACCCAATAAACCCTGTACGCCAATGGCGCGGGCTTTGAGTGTCATAGGTAAGTTTTTTCCAAAGATAGGGACAAGCGCGCCAAATAAGGCCAACATGAGCATCCATAATAACATGGACCCTTCATGATTACCCCAGACACCACTGATTTTATAGATGAGCGGCTTGGCCGTATGGGAATGGGTCGCGGCCAGTTTAACCGAAAAGTCGCTGGTTAAAAAAACGGCTGTTAAAGCCATAAAGGCGATAAGGATGAGACCAAATTGTATAAGGGCTGCGCGGTCTCCAAACTGCATGAAGCGGATATTATTCCGAGACGCGCCCCATAAGGGCAAGCCCGCTTGCAAGCCCGCGACAAGCAAGGCTGCAATGAGGGCGATATGTCCAAACTCTGCAATCACGGCCTCGTCTCTAGACCGAGTTGCGAGTTTAACCAAGCGTGGTTTAGGCGCGCAGGTCCCCCGCTTGATAATTGACGTCTTTATACCTGTCTGAAATTTTAGGTCAAATTCGGGAGTATGGTAAGACTTTTAAAATTTGGCCTAATCGGCACGATGATATGTCTTAGTTCATCTGCAACGAACCAGACAGAAGACAGCGTTGACCCCGCAATAGAGAAATCTAGTGAAGCGGCGTCTGAAACATCGATTAATGGCATAGCTCTAGTTGCCTATTGTTGTGACAAGCGTGGCAGCAAAATTTGTAAACTTCCAACGACATATTTTGAAGGAAGTGATTGTACGTGCGAAAGGCAAACGACTGTAAGAGGGGCTTTCAATGAAGTTTATTTTGTGCCGGAAATCAAACATGGGTTGGCCTGTAATAAATAACCGAAAAATAGCGCCTATAATTGGCCGGCAATAAAAATTCCTTGCTCCGCTAAGCCCTGCCGCCTAGTGACGCGCTCATGAGCAAAAAGAAAAATAAGCCCTTTCGTCCTAAGGCGCGGCGGCCCCGCGGTTTTGAAGATCGTCCCGCAGATGTTTTGCGCGCTGAGCGGCGTTTAATTGAGGCGGCCTTCGCGGTTTATGACGCGCATGGGTTTGAGCCCTTGCAAACCCCGGCGTTTGAATATGCAGACGCTTTAGGAAAGTTTCTCCCAGACGAAGACCGGCCTAATACGGGCGTATTTGCGCTTAGAGATGATGATGAGCAATGGATGTCTTTGCGCTATGACTTAACGGCACCTCTCGCACGTTTTGTTGCGGAGAATTATGACGCCCTCGCTAAACCTTATCGCCGCTATCAGGCAGGCAGTGTGTTTCGCAATGAAAAACCGGGACCGGGTCGCTTTCGGGAGTTTGTGCAATGTGATGCCGATAGTGTCGGTGCAGCTGGCCCAGCGGCCGATGCCGAAATGATTATGCTGGCTGCCAGCGTCATGCGCGCGGCAGGCTTGAAAGACGGGCAATATGTAATCCGGGTCAACAACCGAAAACTATTGGACGGGATTTTGGAAAATTCTGGTGTACCCAATACGGAATCAGGTCAGTTGCAACGCCTACAAGTGTTACGCGCGATTGATAAGCTTGACCGCCTGGGCGCAGAGGGCGTTGAAGCGCTGCTAGGTGAGGGTCGCAAGGATGATAGCGGGGATTATACCGAAGGTGCCAAACTGGATCCGGCCGGCATTAAGGCCGTTTTAGGGTTTACAACGGCGTCAGATACAGATCGGGGTAAAACCATCGCCAATTTAGAAAAGCTCATCGGGAGCTCGGAGCGCGGGCAACAAGGCTGTGATGAGCTTACAGCGATTGATACCATATTAAATTCCGTAGGATTTGGCGCCGACAGGGTAGCCTTTGATACCTCTATTGTGCGGGGCCTTGGATATTATACCGGACCCGTTTTTGAGGCCGAGCTGCTCGCTGATATTAAAGATAAAAAAGGCCGCCCCGTACGTATTGGCTCTATTGGCGGCGGCGGTCGCTATGATGATCTGGTCTCACGCTTTCGCGGTCAGCTTGTCCCCGCGACAGGATTTAGTTTTGGCGTATCCCGTTTTATCACGGCGCTTGAGAGCATGAATGCGCTTGAGCAAACCGTTCGTCCGCCGATTATTATCTGCGCGTTTGATAAATCCCTTATGGGGGATTATTTCGTGATGGCCGATGAATTGCGTGCGGCAGGCCTGCGTGCTGAAGTATTTGTCGGCTCGGGCAATGTGACAAAACAGATGAAATATGCGGATAGGCGCGGCGCCCAATGGGTGATTCTGATGGGTGAGGATGAGCGGGACAAAGGCGAAGTGACAGTAAAAGACCTTTGGCTTGGGGCTGAAATGGCCAAAACGATTGAATCAAATGAAGAGTGGAAATCCACACGCCCGGCGCAAACAACTGTGGCTCGTGATAGATTAACAGCTTATTTGAAAGACCAAAAATAAAACCGGCCGCTTGGAAACGACCGGTTTCGGTAACCCTGTAATAGGCTGGGGGTATGTACAGGGCAATTATTAGCGCGAGAGCCAATTACGGTGGAGAAATTTGCAATCCGGCTTTCTGCAATGACGTATATTGAGCATAGTCAACATAACAGGAGTCATACGACTTTATGACAAAAGTGTAACAAATAGGCGAAAAAGCGCGGCAGATCCTAAGATCGCCGCCAGTTCGAAGGGGATCGGATTGCTCCGATATCTTACCCTTACACCAGCTGACATGTATGTAGGATGACAGTCTCATAACAAATTCGTAATAAGATGATCTACAAAAGAAGACCCGCCGCAGATTACTCTGGGCGGGTAAAGTCATTAAGAGAGAGACAACTCATCTATAAGATAAGTTAAATGCCGTATAGCGATCATCGTCTGAATGAAAGCTGAATAATCTTGACGTGACCTGCATTTAACGATTGAACGCCTATATGAGTACCGCATCTGATAAAGCCCCCAATCTTGACATCCGCGTTATTCCGGTCACGCCGTTCCAGCAAAATTGTAGCCTGTTATGGGATACCTCAACAATGGATGGTGTCTTTGTGGACCCCGGGGGTGAGGCCGAGAAATTAATGAGCACCGCCACCGAACTCGGCGTCACGATTAAGGAAATGTGGCTTACACATGGTCATTTGGATCACGCCGGCGGCGCTGAAGATATAAGAGATGCGCTCGGCATCCCCATGATTGGACCCCATAAAGATGATCAATTTTGGCTTGATACAATTGAGGAAAGCTGGGCGAAATATGGTCAAGCCGGTATGGGGAAAAATACGACACCTGACCGCTATCTCGAAGACGGCGAGGTATTAAAGCTTGGCGAGGTGGAATTTCACGTCGCTCATACGCCGGGTCACACACCGGGCCATGTCGTGATTTATAATCAAGCCTTAAAAATCGCATTTGTCGGCGATGTGCTTTTTCGCGGCTCTATCGGTCGGACTGATTTTCCCAAAGGCAATCACGCGCAACTTATTTCGTCTATCCAAACAAAATTATGGCCGCTGGGATCTGATATGCGCTTTATCCCGGGACACGGCCCCATGAGCACATTTGGCGCCGAGCGCGCAGATAACCCCTTTGTCGGAGATAAAGTTATTGGTAACGGCATCGCCCCAACGGGCGGAGTTATGTAGGTGGTTTTACTTAGACGTTTGCGCCGCTTTTTCCATCGCCTCAGCTAAAGCGACATCCTTGTGTGTGACACCGCCCGCATCATGTGTCGTCAGCGTAACATCTACCCGGTTATAGACATTAAACCATTCAGGATGATGATCCATTTTATCAGCGACAATGGCGATCTGTGTCATAAAGCCAAAGGCTTGCGCGAAATCTTCAAATCGAAAAACTTTGGTGATGAAATCATCCCCGCCTGTCCATCCCGGCAAAGACTCAACAACGGATTTCGGATTAAGCAGTTCCATAATGTGACCCTTAAAAGATTGGAAAGGTCATGTTAATGCCGTAATTAAGGGCTAATGTCACCCCGACTATGAAATATTCAGCTATGACTTATAATTATGACAGACCGCAATTATCTCTTCATCCCGGCTGGCTACGAGGATTGCTCGCGCTCGCAATATTGCTGATTACCTATAAGTCCATCGCGCCAGCAAGTGGCGGCGTGCCTATTTTACATTTTGATAAATTTATTCACGCGGCTGCCTATGCGCTCCTGACAGGGTTGATCGGCTTTTGTTGGCCGCGCCTGTCCTTGCTCTGGATTGCCATCGGAACCACTTTCTATGGGGCCAGTCTTGAAATAATACAGTATCTCTTACCTTTTGGCCGCACCGGATCATTAGCGGATGCGATTGCCAATTTAGCTGGCATATTATTCGTTATTTATGTCTGGATGGCTGTTAGTCGGCTGCTTCGGGGCCAGGTTTAGACACGTTATTGTTTAGCCTTTATGTCCGCTTTTCTTAAGCCCATCCTACACAGCACCTAAAGTTACGAGACGGACACGCGTGTTTGCTTTCAGGCAGGTCTTTGCAAAGGAAATATTATAGTCTGTCTAGCCATTTATCGAAACGGATTAGCCAGTCATCATCAGTCCTTTTGGGCGCATTCTGAGGCTTCATATGTGTTTGGGAAATAGGGTCGGACAAATCATGTGGTTCGGCATAACTCATTCCGTTATCTGTATTCGCGCTCCTATCCTTTAACTGGCGCCAAAACCCTTCAACGGATAGGCCTTTAGGTTTGCGGGTTTCTTTGTGCGTATTCATAATGTTCCACTGGTTTACATCTTGTATGTGTTGATGAATTGTGTCTGATTAATGAAAACTGAACGGCTTAAAATCGCTCGAGGAATCTGG
>CAZPLJ010000069.1:0-11281 GCA_964587545.1 uncultured Caulobacterales bacterium
GTTGATGAAAAGGCCATAGCGATAACAAGACTGGAAGCCAGTAATTTCCCTGTTGTGATAAATGTGTGAGTCATAGCGCCCTCATGTGTTAAAATTATGAGAACAGTACGCCCGCCCCCTGTTAATGTCAGTGATACCTATCACGCCTGAATGAAATCTGAAAGCTCCGTTCACATAAGCGTAATGTGCGTGTTTTACTAGCATAGCGGACGCCCGAAACCCTCAATTGGCGAATGTTAAACGGGAGTCCTAAAATCGCCTCAAGTAAGCCGCTCGCGAGAGGCAGGAATTGCCGCCAAAGCAAACAATAGCGATAATATGTCATTCGATAACAACCGCATGAACCATCTTGCCATCGCATGGAGTTTCTGTTTAGGTTGTGGCTATAAAAATGGAGATGCGTTTTCAGGGATAAGTTATCAGAGACTAGACATGTTTGCGGGGTGGGATCATGAGTTTAATCACGGATTTACCCAGCACTGAGGCGCTACCTCTTACCCCCGGGGGATTTCCCTGCCTGATACTTAACGCAGATTATCAGCCTTTATCTTATTATCCCCTGTCTGTTTGGTCGTGGCAGGACGCCGTCAAAGCCGTCCTTCTAGACCGGGTGCAGGTCGTGGATAATTATGACCGCGCCGTGCGCTCCGCCAATTTTGAAATGCCTATCCCCAGTGTCGTGGCGCTAAAAGATTATATCACGCAAAACCGCTCACCGGCCTTTACGCGCTTTAATCTATTCCTGCGCGACGGGTTTGAATGTGTCTATTGCGGATCACCCAATGAGCTGACCTTTGATCATGTTGTACCACGCCGTCTGGGCGGGAAAACCAGCTGGACCAATATTGCGGCGGCCTGTTCGAAATGCAATCTCAGAAAGGGCGGACGCCTGCCCAAGGATGCAGGCATGATCCCCAGCAAAAAACCTTATAAGCCCACCATGCATCAGCTTCAGGCACAGGGGCGAAGATTTCCCCCTAATTATTTACACAAAAGCTGGCTTGACTATCTTTACTGGGATGTTGAACTTAAGACATAGATTGCCAAGGAGATTCTTATGACGATACATCCCTACGCCCTCATTATCGGGGTTGGCATTGGTATCGCGACATTTGTTGCATTGCGCCACCCTATGTTTGCGATTTTTGCCACCATTGTCTCGATCATATTGCTCGATCTCGGCGCACGCCAAAATAATAAGCGAGTTGATAAGGATTAATATGCGCCTGATTATGATATCCTGTGTGGCGGCAATGTTAGTCGCCTGCTCGGATAACTCACCCAATGTTATTTTGGAGACGGCCAAAGGCAATATCGAGATTGAGGTCTATCCCGACAAAGCGCCATCGAGCGCAGCTGACTTCCTCTATTATGTGGATGAAGGCTTGTACGACAATCAGTCTTTTTACCGGACTGTTCGCGCCGATAATGACCCCCGCGAAATGGGGATGTCTTTGATACAAGGGGGTCGAAGCGATATGAGATCAGTCACCATGCTGCTCGAACATGAAGGCACAAATGAAAGCGGATTATCCAATGTCTCAGCCAGTGTCTCTATTGCGAGGGATGTGCCCGGCACAGGAAGCGCCGCTTTTTTCTTTATCAATATTGGGGACAACACCTTCCTTGATCATAGCGGCGTGCGCAATGATGATGGTCAAGGTTATGCGGTTTTTGGAAAAGTTGTTAACGGCATGGATGTGGCGCGCGCTATTCAATCTGGAGAGGCGAAAGGCGCATCATCCGAGCAAGTGACAGATGGACAATTTCTCACAAAGCCTGTGACGATAACAAAAGCCTATCGGAAATAGATTAACCTTCCGCTTCCATGGCGGCGAGGCGCGCAGCTTGATCTTCTGTGATGAGCGCGTCCACCACATCCGATAAAGCATCACCCGCCACGATTTTATCCAGATTATAAAGGGTGAGGTTAATCCGGTGATCCGTCACCCGGCCTTGCGGATAATTATAGGTTCTTATGCGCTCAGAACGATCGCCAGAGCCAACCTGCCCGGCCCGCTCATCGGAGCGTTCTTTGTCAATGCGTTGCTTTTCAATGTCATATAATTTCATCTTTAAGAGGCGCTCGGCATTGGCCCGGTTCATATGCTGTGACTTGGCGTCGCAGACCACGACCACACCCGTTGGGATATGTGTCATGCGTACGGCCGAGTCCGTTTTATTGACATGCTGTCCACCTGCCCCCGAGGCACGCATCGTATCCACGCGCACATCACTCATAGAAAACCCAATATCAATATCTTCGGGCTCAGGCAGCACAGCAACGGTCGCAGCCGAGGTATGGACGCGACCTTGTGTTTCTGTGACCGGCACACGTTGGACGCGGTGAACACCACTTTCAAACTTCATCTGGCCATAGGCACCATTTCCCGAGACGGAGGCGACGATTTCCTTATAGCCGCCCATATCGGCTTCTGACTCGCTTTCGACTTCGACCTTCCAGCCTTGCAGCTGGGAATAGCGGGCATACATGCGGTACAGATCGCCAGCAAAAATGGCCGCCTCGTCACCGCCCGTGCCGGCCCGGATTTCGAGTACGATAGACGCGTCATCATCGCGGTCTTTGGGCAACAACAAAATGGACACTTCATGTTCGAGATCAGGCACCGTTTTTTTAAGCTCTTGTAATTCTTCCTTGGCCATGGCGCCCATTTCCGGATCGCTGAGCATGACTTCAAGATCAGCCATTTCCGAGCGAACTTGCTGGAGCTTTCTCACGCCCTCAGCCACAGGTTTGAGCATGGCATAATCTTTACCGAGCTGAACAATTTCAGCCCCGTCTGTTGTTGCGCCCATACGCGCTTCAATATGTTCGAAGCGGTCGAGGACCTGGGCAAGCTTTTGATCTGGAATATGCATGTTGGCGGTCTAGGGATTTAAAAGCGCGAGGTCAAACCCGCAAATATCGTGCGGGGACGGCCGGGGAAAAAACGCTCATTACCAAAGGCGAAGTCGGCCCGGTCAGCATATCGCGTATCCAATATATTATCGATACGCCCAAAAACTTTAAGGCTCTTCGAAACATCAAAGGATGACCGCATGACAAAAATATCATGACCCGCATATTCCTGCGTGTTCGCGGGGTCGGTGAAATACTCACCGACATGTCGCCATTCAATCTCGGCTTCTAAGGCCTCAACTGGTCGTGCTGTTAGCCTGATATGACCCAATGTTTCAGGGGCCGTATCGACGCGGTTGCCCGACACAATACCACTTGTCGCCTCATCAAACTCATAATCGTGCACCGCATAGGTCATATCGCCAGACATTGTGAGCCAATCTGTAATCGTGACCTGACCAGATAACTCGATCCCCAAATGCGAGGTTTCGCCGTCCGTGATATTGCGCCGTTCCGCGTTACGGAAATAGAAATTATCCTTCTCCATATAATATCCGGCAAGCTCAATATTCCAACCAGTACCTTTTGATTTGAGACCCAGTTCAAAACTGTCCAGTGTTTCAATCTCAATTTCACCCGGCAATTGATTGTCCTGCAAAGAATAGAGATCAGCGGTTTGCGGCGCGCGAGACCCCCTCGCATATCGGGCGTAAATATTCGTCTTCTCATTCACACTATGTGTGAGGCTAAGCTTGGGTGTCAGGGACAGAAAATCATCGGAACGATCATCCACGCGCAGGAAGCGCCCGGACAAGCCGCTATCGGTCTGATTATCATAATCGTAATCTGTATATTCCAAACGCGCACCCGCCGTTAATGTGGTTCGCGGGCTCAATTGAAAATCTTTTTCACCATAACCGGCGAGAACCAGTGAGCTAACCTCATAGTCATAATGCAATCCCTCTGTGAAGGAAAACACGGTCGGGTTATCCTGAAACTCGAACAAAAACCCGTCCGTATATTCGGCGTCAAATCCCAGAATAAAATCATCCCAATAAAGCGTGGATAAAAGCCCAAGGCTTTCATGGCCATTTTCTTCCAAGGCTTGACCCGGTACGAAATGGCGTAAAAATTCAAGCTCCGTCTTTCGGGCATATGGGGTTAAGGACAGGCTCTTATTGTCGCCCAGTGTTTTATCGAGGCGTAACTGCGTGCGGTAAGAACGACCATCGCGAAAGGCTTCAGGATTGGGATTTGTAAATCGCACATCATCATCCTGGAAAACATCATCACCTTGAATAAATCCTGCTGTTTCCTGATTAAGGTTCTGAAATGTGGTTAGCCAAGTTGCCGACCATTCGCCCCACTCGCCTTCATAACGTGCTTGCGCTTTTTGCTGGTCAAAGCCGCTATCATTACGAAAGCCGTTATCATGTGCTGCTGAGACGTTGACCCGCACGGATCCCAATTGCGCAGACGCTGTGACGGACGCGAAACCGTCATCACTGGCTAAAACCCGCAGGCTGTTATCGCCGTCCACAGGATTGGATAAAACATTAACAAGACCATGCACGGCGTTTGATCCGTAAAGCACACTTCCCGGCCCTTTCACGACCTCAATCCCGCCGGAAAATTCAGAGCCTGCTTCAAAGAGGCCGTTTACATTGGCAAAGCCAGCGGCACGCAACGGCACCCCGTCTTCAAGATAGAGAAAAGATCCCGCCCCGGCGCCAGCCGTTAGAACGGGAGACCGGATCGCGGTTAAATGTTCTTGCCCGCTGCCCCGGTGGATATTCACCCCTGCTACACCATTGAGGAGCTCCGCCGGGTGGACGGCAGAGACTTTTTCAATTTGGATAGTATCAATTGCATCAATACTGCCCGCATACTCCACCAGATTTTCGGCCTGCCGGGTCGCGGTGACGATAATCTGATCGCCAATCTGATTGTCGCTTGCCCCTTGCGCGAAAGCCGCATGCGAAACGCAAACCCAACATAGAAATGTGCGTTTTAACCCGCGCATATAAACCTCATATTATATTCAGTTAGCTTAGCTTTTTCGCGTATCGTCCATGATACGAAGCTCACGTTGCGGGAATGGAATATTAATACCTGCTTTGCTCAGAGCTTTATTGATCTCTGTATGTAGCTCATGGCTGACGGTAAAACGATCATCGACACTACGAACAAATATCCTTAGTTCGAAATCAAGCGAACTATCCCCAAAGCCCAGGAAGAAGACATTGGATTTGGGACGTTCCAATACTTTAGGGTTGTTAAATATGACCTTTTGCATGATCTCCCGCGCTTTTTCAGTATCGGACCCATAAGCAATTCCAATCGGAATGATAATACGGGTGATTGTATCCGTGAGTGTCCAATTGGTAACTTTTTGGGTGATTAATTCTTTATTGGGAATGAATATTTCACGATTGTCCAAGTCGCTTAATGTAGTCGCGCGAATTTTAATCCGTTGAACGGTGCCACTCTGATCACCAATTGTCACATAATCCCCTATACGGATGGGGCGCTCAAACAGAATAATGAGTCCCGAGATAAAATTAGCGATGATTTCTTGCAAACCAAAGCCAATACCCACACCCAAGGCCGCCACAATCCATTGGAGTTGTGACCACTCTGTGCCAAGCTTATTAAAAGCGGCAATCATCCCGATAGCAATAACAGCATACCCAAGAATTGTGACAATAGCATAACGCGTTCCCTCATCAAGCCGAGAACGGTTAAGGATAAAGACCTCCAAAAATCCCGGGAGGTTTCGCGCTGCGATAAAGGCAATCGCGGCTATAGCCCCAGCTTGCATGACATTCCACAATGTCACCCATTCTCGACCTGTCGCACCGTCAGGGTCTGTTACCAATTGAGACCAAAGTTTAACCTCATCAAACACAGACAAGGCTGGCAACAAGTCTCTCCAGAAAAACCAAAGTATTATGACGAAACCCAAACCAATAAGGGTATTTAAAAGCTGAGAGGATTGCCGACTTATGGTTTCAACATCTATCTCTCGATAATTTACAGGAGGTGGAAGTTCTCCGACCTCCTCAGCGTCGGTTTTCTCTTCTCGAATTTTCAAATTCGCTTCACGTCTTTCCAAAGCCTGGCGTAAGGAAAGCCGTCTTTGTGCCAGTAAGACTGTGCGTGTTATCAAGCCATAAATGACATAGGTTATGACGAAAAGCCCGCCGGATAAAAACAGGCGATATAGGAGTTCTCTTGCGGTATCATAATATCCCGCCATAGCTATGATGGCTGCCATGATAGGTAAGCCAATAACAATAATGGTTAAAAGCCTTTGATGCCGACGTAATATATTCGTCTCCGACAAAGCCTTTCTAAAGGCGTCTTTTTTGTCCCATAAAATTCGGTAGGCAAACAATGATAAAATCAAGGCTGCGATGACGAAAGCCAGAACACTTACGCCTTCATATACATCCGGTTCTCGACTATTTTGTGTCAACCACACAACGGCAACCGCTACACCTGCTAGGGGTGAAAACCAATCCAGATTGCGTGTTATATTTTCACGTATCGTAACAGGTATTTCGTAATGGGCATCCATAAGAGATTTATCTCTATTCCATTCCCGCCACGTCATGAAGAAAAGTACAAAAGCTGACAAACTAAGGCTCGTACGTCCCAAAGATGTGATGAATGGATCGGGGCTATTACTGGTAAGAAATAACAATCCTAACCACATCAACACGATAAATATAGGCACGGAAATTAACCCACAGGCCAGTATGACGGCAGGTGTATGCCAATATGAATCCTTCTGAACAAAACCAACTTTTCCGGCCCGCTCAACAATACCATCTCTCAATTCAGATTTTAAATAGACTGACATAATAAGCAGTCCAGCCAGCAAAATTGTAATCCAAATCTGAGACCGTATTTGTACGAAAAAAACCTGAGACACGCGCGACAGTCTTGAGGGTTCCAATATTTCTCCAACGCCTCGAAAGATTTTAGCTGGCCAGTTTAAGTTTATCGCGGAAACACTTGGCAACCATAAAAGCTTCTGGCTGGAGATGTCCCGCAGGTCCTCACTATGTTGCAGCAGCTCAGCCTGTATTGTCTGTAGCTGATCAACCTCGGATATTTGAGCAAATGCCGCATCAGATATTTCTAGCAAAAGATTGCGGCGGCTATCGCGAAGGCGCTTTAATGTTGTTAATTCTGTTGCATTGAGATCTGCTGCATCAGGATTTGCGACCCGCCAGCTTTCCGTGATAATTTCCGGATTAAATTGACCGAGAGGATAAGAACGAATTTGTTCTCTGGCCCATAAACGATCTTGGGTCGCAGAAATATAGCGCGCTCGCGTATCAGATATATCGTTGCGAATTGCATTGAGCGACACGCCCTGATTCCGTAATCGTCTTAATGTTGCACTGGATTGGCGATCAATGGAGCCAAGTTCTGTTAACTCTCTGGCAATGTCCAAATCTGATTTCACATCATCCCGTTGACCTCTTGCAATCGCCTGTCTGCGCGGTGACTGGCCAATATCGTTGGCAATGGTGACGAGTCGTTGGCTCATCTCAACTGTCTCAGCTGCATAAATTTCCAAGAATGGATGTGGATCTTCCACATTGGACAATGACTCGACTATATCTGATCTGACGGATAGCGCTTCGTTTAGACGGCGAAGTCCTGTTTTGCTTTGAAGCTGAATGACTTCTTGCTCAACAAATTGGGACTTAAGGGCTGCCAAATCCTGCCTCAGGGCCAATATTTGCTGCCTGGCTGATTGCCCGGCGATATCCTTTTCGATAGCCAATATCTGGGCCCGGCGGAAATATCGTCGAGCCTCCAGCGAAATTTTTCTAACATTGATTAAAAGCTCAAGCTCATCGCCTTCGAGCGTTTCAAGATCGGCTGTAATATCAGTTAGCCGTTCTCTGGCTTCAGATAATTCATTACGTATAGGGCGTTGTAGGAGTGATTGAGATGTTTCCTCAAGACTATTTATTTCATCTCTTAAGCTTTGTAATTCACCCTCTTTTGAAATTAATTCCTGTTCAAGCTTTAATAGCGTTTCTCCCGTCATGAAATCTGTATCGTTTTCAACCGTTACGATCTCTTTTGCTTCTAAATTTTCTATCTCCTCTCTTAATCTTTCTATCGTTTCCGGAGTGGTATCAATTTCATGCTGAAACTTGGCCGCCTGCTCAAGTTGCTCTGCTGCATTTTCAAGAGCTGTTTTCGCGGTATCATAGGCTTCGCCAGCCAAGGTTATTTGCTCTGGTGATAGGCTCTCATTATTAGCTAATTCGGCTTGGGCTTGGGTTAAAAATTCAACACTAAAATCAGGGGCTGAAATGCCCTCGCCTGTCGTTTCCTGAGCGTTAAGGCTCGTCGCCACCAATAGGCCAACACATATAAAGCAGACACTCAGTAATTTTTTTAACCCTAACATGATTCCGCATTAAGGCAGAATTATTCTGATGTCTTGAAAATAATTATCTTATCATCTCAACACATAAAAAACCCGCCAAAAGGCGGGCTTCAATAGGATATATATTTGTGCCTAATATCGACCCTTGCACCATCCACGGCGGCAATCACGATGTCCATAATGGCGACGACGCGATGATCCGTAATATGTCGAGCTTGGATATGAGCTTACATAAACCACACTCGATGTTGAGGGATAGCTTGGGCTATATGTCCGGCCTGTTGAATAACTTGTAGACGGGACAGATTGATAAGTCTGGGGGCTCGAATAGCTTGTAGACGGGACAGATTGATAAGTCTGAGGGCTCGAATAACTTGTAGACGGGACAGATTGATAAGTCTGGCTAGTTGAATAGCTAGTCGTAGGCGCAGGCTGATAGCTAGACCCTGGCGGATATGACACCGTACCCGTTGAGTAGCTTGTCCCTGACCTCACGGCACCCGCTCCATATGTGGGATCGGAATAAACCGGATGATTACTAACCGTCACCTGATCCGGATAATACGCCGTTGACGATGTCGTTCCGTAGGATTGACCCTGATTTTGATAAGTTTGGCCGCCGTAGGTCTGTGTTCCGTAAGATGACCCGCTACTATAGTCAGATGTGCCATATGATGACTGTCTTTGAGTTGTCCCGGAATGATATCCAGAGCTATGGGCACGTCCGCAGTCAATTTGTTTGTCAGCGATACCTGCACCAGCCAAACCGCCTAGCACAGCGCCTATAGCGCTACCTTCTGTACGGGCTCCATTACCAGAAACCTGCGATCCGAGGACGCCGCCTGCAACAGCGCCGATCAAACCACCGACAACCTGTCGCTGATCCTCAGCCCTTTTACATTCGTCCTGCGAATTGTAAGATGAGTTATGATATTGTGCGTTAGCTGCTCCTGGCAAGGTCATCACAAGACCTAAAATCGCTGTGGAGCTTAAAACTGTCTTTAACATAATTTTTCCTCCTTATGTTAAGCCTATTCATAAAAGCCTCAAACTGAATTCTCTCTGAGGTCTCGCTTCATTTTATGTTCATATTGCCAAGCGCGGTTTTACGGCTATGGTGCCGCTATGATTAAAGCTTCTGATTTTATCGCCGAACCAGGAAAAACATTCACCCTGTCAAAGCGTGCCTCACGCGTAAAATTGTTTGAGGGCAAACGTGACGCCAAGGATTTCACAAAAGATCAAGCGAAAGCCATATCCGACCTATCTCACCGCTTTTACGGCGAAGCAGAACGAAGCCTGCTTATTGTTCTGCAGGGCATGGACACGTCCGGCAAGGACGGAACCACCTCGGCCTTGTTCCACCGAACTCCGCCGCTAAATGTCAAAGTCGCCAGCTTCAAATCGCCGACCAAGCGCGAGCTATCGCAAGACTATCTCTGGCGGATCCATCAAGTCTGTCCGGGAAAAGGCCAGATTACAGTGTTTAACCGCTCCCATTATGAGGACGTCCTTGTTGTTAAAGTCCGGGAATTTGCGCCCGCTGACAAAGTTGAACAGCGTTATGAGCAGATCAATAATTTCGAAAAACACCTCGTTCAAAACGGGACAACCATATTGAAATTCATGCTGCATATTTCGTATGAAACACAAGGGCAACGACTACGGGAGCGCTTAGAGGTCCCCCGCAAACGTTGGAAGTTCAATCCCGGCGATCTCGATGACAGAGCGCTTTGGCCCGATTTTATGAGCGCTTACGAAACTATGGTTCAGAAAACATCCACAGCGCATGCGCCTTGGCATATCATCCCCTCAGATTCGCGCTCGACGCGCGGGGCTATAATTTCCAAAATTGTGCGGGATAAATTGGAAAAAATGAACCCACAATATCCAGACCCCGGTTATCGACCAGAAGATTTTACGATAACATAATTCTTGCGCATTCAGCACATATTCACACTGTGAACTCTAAGCGAGCTGCACGTTACGGAGACACGAAATGCGACTATCTAAAACCGTCACGGGGCTTTCACTCATTTCATTTAGTATTTTTGCCATAGGATGTGCGACGGTACCCAAACAAGATTCTTTACTGGATGGCATTGCCGTCATTGATACCAAGCAATCCGCGCCTTTAACATTAAAGCAAAGCGATCCAACCTGTGTGGCATTTTACGATAATGTTTTAATAGCCTCCCAAGAACGCCGCAAAAACAAGCAAACCAACAATCAGCTTGCCTCTTTTGGCGTGAGCGTTTTAGGCGCCGTCGTCGGAGTTCCGCCGGTGGCACAAGTCGCCGGACGACAGGCAACCAATATAATTGCGACTCAAACTCGGGATATTCCCAATCAAAAGCTTGATCCCAATAAAGCTTTTGATGCACAGGTGATCACGGCGGCTCGGAAAATAGGCTGCCCGGTTACAACCATCTAAGCCACCTTAACCCGCAAGCGGCCCCAAAAAGGCGGTCGCTAGAATACGTACTTTCGTTGACATCGTCTCGGGAAAAGCCTGAGACAGGGTTCGGTTCGTCAAAGCATGAATTTGCGGGTTATGCTCTTTTATGCCTTCAGATTTTAGCCAAATCGAATAATCAGAAAATTCCCGATCGGCGACCTCCTTTTCACTATGAATGAGAAGAGAGTTTACCAGAGGATCTGCATTGATGGATTGGACATATTTGTCGATAACCAAGACAGGACCTTCCAAAATCGCCAAGGCTTCTATATCATTGGCAAAGACCCGTCCGGTAATCCCCAGGTCATTACAAATGCCCACACTCATCCGGCATAGATTATAAGCATAATCAGGGTCCGCCTGATAATGCATTATCGACGTAAATATATACTGTTTTAGCGCCACACTATTTCCCACTGTTCCCACCGTTAAATAATAGCGGCAACAAATGATTATTGGCTTAAATATACAGGTTAATCTCCCATTAAAATTCACTACGAATAGGTTAATTCACCGGAAACCATGCGCTTCCAATTTTTCAAAA
>CAZPLJ010000070.1:0-10413 GCA_964587545.1 uncultured Caulobacterales bacterium
GACTAGACATATAATCCACTTTATGATACTTATCGATAAACGATAAGGGGCTTGTTATGTTCAAATGGATTAAAAGAGGCGTTGGTACGCTATTTGGGCTGATTATTATTGGATTGATCACGGCCTATATTTGGTTTTGGGGCCGGCCCGTCGGGATCAATAATTATATCAACAAACAAATGATGCAGTTTGCCATGGAAACCCCTGAACTCCTGACGCAGCTCGGCGTTATTGATAATACACCCCTTGATTTTCATAGCGGAAAACTCGCTGACTATACCAAAGAGTTTGGAGACAAGCAGTTGGAACGGGTGAAAGAGTCTCGCGCGGGAATGGACCGGTTTGACCTTGAGAACATGGATGAACAGGATCGGCTTAGCTACGATATTACGGCGTGGTTCTTTGATGACATGATACGGCAATCCGAATTTGAGCATAGCGGGTATCCGATCAGCCAACTCACCGGACCAACGGTAAACATGCCCTCATTTTTGACGGATATTCACGCCATAAAAAATGAGAAGAGCCTCAAACGCTATATTAGCCGTATCGAAGAATTTGGCCGGGTCTTGGACGAAATGCACTGGCATGTCGAAGATCACGCCAAGAATGGTGTTATCGCGCCGGACTTTATCATAGAAGGTGCGCTTAAGGGCATGCGTAGTTTTATCGAAGACGGGGCGGATAAAAACCCGCTCGTCACAACCTTACCGGCAAAGCTTGAAAAGCTAGAATTAAGTGAGGAAAAAGAGAAGACCTATACAAGAGAGGTTCGCGATGTCGTCAGAGCCTATGTCATTCCGGGTTATGAAAAAATGATCGCGCTTCATGAAGAGCTATTGACCCAAACCAATCATGACGCAGGTATTTGGCGTATCCCCGACGGCGATAAAATTTATGCCAACGCCCTAAAGTCAAATACGACGACTGATTTTACCGCAGACGAAGTTCACAATATCGGATTATCCGAAGTTGCCAGAATTGAGGCCGAGATGGACGAAATTCTTATCGGAGAAGAGCTGAAAGAGGGGACGGTCGCGGAACGTATTCAACAACTCATGTCCGACCCTGACCAGCAATTCGCCAACACCGATGAGGGACGCCAAGACATGATCACCTATCTGGAAGCCCTGGATCAAAAAATATTAGAAAATGCCGGCGATTATTTTATCACCTTGCCACCCCAGGCCTTGGAAATTGTCCGCGTACCGGAATATTCACAAGACGGCGCGCCGGGCGGATATTACAACCCCCCGGCCTTGGATGGATCACGCCCGGGACGATTTTACATCAATCAGAAAAACACAGCGGATAATCCGAAATGGACTCTACCCACTTTGATGGTACATGAAGGATCACCGGGACATCATTTTCAAATCGCACTTCAGATGAACCTTAAAGGGGTTCCCCTGACGAGAAAGTTCCCTCTCTTTACCGCTTATTCTGAAGGCTGGGCTTTATATGCCGAACGCGTCGCCAAAGAAGATATGGGTATTTATGATAACGATCCTTTAGGTGACTTGGGCCGCTTACAGGCTGAAATGTTTCGCGCAGTCAGACTTGTCGTTGACACAGGTATGCATTCCAAACGCTGGAGCCGCGAAAAGGCTATTGACTATATGCTCTCTAAAACCGGCATGACAGAAGCCGAAGTTACCCGCGAAATTGAGCGCTACGTCGTATGGCCGGGCCAAGCAACGGCTTACAAAACGGGGCAGCTTGCTATTTTAAAAATTCGTGAGAATGCAGAGGCGGCACTAGGTGACAAATTTGACATCCGCGAGTTTCATGAGGCGTTGCTCACAAATGGCGCCATGCCGCTTTCGACATTGGAAGCATTTATGAATAACTGGGTCGAAGCTCAGAAAGCCAAATAATTATTTGAGAATTCTGACTTCGCGCTGCGGTAATGGCATTTTAATGCCCGCTTTTTTCAGCGCGCGCCAAACCTCAAAGTTTAAATCGCTCGTGAATTTATTGGGTCCGTCATCAATGCCTGAACACCAAAACTCAACGGCGAATTTTATACCACGCTCTCCAAATTCTCTAAGCTCCAAATCGGGTTCTTCTGGATCAGAAAGAACGCTTTCATTGGCTTCAAAAACCGGAATGATGATATCTTCAAGCGTTTCAATATCCGTTCCATATTCGACCTGAAAATAAACTTCATAGCGTTGACGCGGATCTTTATGCGTCCAGTTTTCATAGCTGTTTTCAATAAAGGTCGTATTTGGCACCATAATGTCTTTGCCATCTGTGGTCTCAACCGTCGTTGAGCGCATGTTAATGGCTTCAACAAACCCTTCTTGACCATCCGGCAACACAACAAAGTCGCCAATACGAACGGTACGATCAAAGAGTATAATTAGACCAGAGACAAAATTAGCCGCAATGGGTTGCAAGCCCAAACCTACGCCTAAGGAGAGTGCCGAGATAATAACAACAAGGCCACCCAGCCCTATTCCGGCGGCAGACATAGCCATAATCGCAGCGATGCCAAAAATCGCTATTTGTAAAAATTTCGATATGATTTCACGAATGCCGCTATCCATATTTTCTTGTGAGCGGATAGCTGTCTGTCCCTTCTCATTTGAGAAATTACCTAGCCAGAAAAAGACCCCGCCAAATATAGCAACCTTGATAAGCGTAAGCAGAGAGATTGGGTTCTCACCGCTGCCCAGTGCCAAACTATCTAGGACAGCAAGTAAGTCATCAAAGTAGCCAAGCACCATTAACAAGGCGAGCGGTATTAGCGTCCAGTTTGCAAGCTTTTGATATAAGGGATTTGTCAGGAATGTTTGGATGACTTTATAGAGCAGGAAGACAACAGCGATACCCTGGGCGAGTTTAACCAACCAATCATCGCCTAGCGCCGGAACGGCCTTTAAGGCAGCTGCAAAAATAGCAAGTAAAACCACTAAAATGGCGGCCCTTAAGAAATTACGGGATCGATAAATATATTGACGCAATAATCTAAGCTTATCGGTCTCTTTGGGTTCATCTCGGAATAAGAAGACTTTTGCGTTTACTTGTTTGGCCAGAATAAGCGACAAAACCCAAGCTAGAAATATTGCGCCGACTTGCGCGAGAAAGGGCGGACTCGTCAGCCAACCTAAAACCTTATCCAGCACAGCTTGCGCAATAGCTTTAATGTCTTCGGGATTGGTCGGGATGAGAGATTTTTTTGGTGTATCGGTCGTCGCTATTTCCGCGGGAACGTCCACAACTTCTTCAGACTTTTCTTGCGTGTAGCGTTCTTTAGAGGCTTCTAAAAAATCTCGCTCAGCTGCGTTCAGGGCCTCAAAAGCAGCATCCAAATCGGATTTTGGATTTTCACCCGTGACAATTTCTGTGGCTTTCTCCATGACCATCTCAGGTACATCAGCAAGAGATGGTACTTCCGACGGCTGGGATGTTTGTGCTTGCGTGGAAGAGGTTGGATTATCTGCATCCTGAGCGAGAACAGTCTGAGACAGGCACAAAATCATCGATAAACCGATAAGCCACGCAGATATGCGTTTAATAAAAACCATGCGTCTCTCTCTAAGTAAAAGCCCCTATTCCAATATCGTCTATCCTGTCAGTCGAATTTTGTAAATGCTTAGGACCAACTCGAAAGGGTTACCGCCAAAAGTCTCGTTACTTCTTCCTCAATTTATGGCATAAAAACACATGCATAGTTTTAAGACAGTCTCTGACATTCGAATAGAGCCCGGCGGCGCATCAAAACTCGACCTTTATGTTGACGGCCTTTGCCCCAATAAAAGGATCGCTATTGTGACAGATAAAGTCATCGTTAAGTTAGGATTATTGGATGCCGGTATCTCTGCACTAGAAAGTGCAGGTTATGATATTTTGATTTTTGACGACGTCATGCCGGATCCGCTTCAAAGCATGGTGCTTCGCGGGGCAGACGCCGTAAAAGCCTTTGGTGCTGACCTCATTATTGGTTTTGGAGGCGGCAGCCCGATGGACACGGCCAAAGTCATATCCCATCTGGCAGGATGCGACCAACCTATTGACACCATGTATGGCGTCGGGCTTGCCAAAGGTCCGACCTTGCCGCTGCTTCTTATCCCGACAACGTCAGGGACCGGATCGGAGGTCACCAATGTGGCGATACTTACCATTGGCGAGCATGAGAAAAAAGGCGTGGTCGCCGATAGTCTTTATGCCGACCGGGTATTGCTTGACGCCAACCTTACATTAGGCCTTCCAAAGTCCATCACGGCATCAACGGGTATAGACGCCATGGTACATGCGATTGAGGCTTACACATCAATCCGACTCAAAAACCCGATATCCGATACGCTGGCCTTGACCGCCTTGCGCAAGCTAAGAAACTCTATCGTGCAAGCCACGAATGAAGGCGACAATATAGACGCGCGTAATGAAATGCTGATGGGCGCTATGTTTGCGGGACAAGCATTTTCCAATGCGCCATGCGCTGCTGTGCATGCCCTTGCCTATCCGCTCGGTGGATTTTTTCACGTCCCGCATGGTCTATCTAACGCCCTCGTTCTAACCGAGGTGATGAAATATAACTTGCCCAAAGCCGATGAGTGGTACGGCGAAATCGCTCGGGATCTGGGCGTCGGGACGACAGGGTCGGATCTAATCGATGAAATGCTGCGCATCAAAGACGCCACGGCAGTTCCGCAAACCTTATCGGACGTGGGTATAAAAGGTGACGCGATAAAAATGATGGCTGAGGACGCCATGACCAAAGATCGACTTTTAATGAATAATGCACGCAAAATGACCTTGGATGCCACCGTCAAAATTTATGAGACCATCCTTTGAGCAAACCCCAACCAGACCAATTAAAAGACTACCCCCATCGCCTCACTGTCCCGACACGTTGGGCAGATAATGATGTCTATGGTCATGTGAATAACAGTGTCTATTATTTTTATTTCGATACGGTCGTGAACGGATGGTTGGTCGAGAATGGGTTATTGGAAATTGGCAAAAGCGAAACAATCGGCTTGGTCGTCGAAACTGGCTGTTCCTATTTTGCTCCGATTAGTTTTCCGGATG
Source organism: uncultured Caulobacterales bacterium (assembly GCA_964587545.1). Classification (GTDB taxonomy): domain Bacteria; phylum Pseudomonadota; class Alphaproteobacteria; order Caulobacterales; family Maricaulaceae; genus JACOMS01. The sequence goes on from CAZPLJ010000070.1 coordinate 5,041, forward strand.
ATGTCGTGGCCGGACTAAGAGTTGGCAAGATTGGAACCTCCAGCGTGCGCTATGAAATAGGGCTTTTTCGCAACGATGAAACATCTGCGAGTGCGCAAGGTCATTTTGTACATGTATATGTTGATGATAAATCACGCAGACCTGTGCCTATCTCGGCTGAGATGACGTCTAAACTTGAGAGGCTATCTCTTTGATCACACGCTTTGCGCCCTCCCCGACCGGCTATCTACATTACGGCCATGCCTATGCCGCCGAGCAGGCATTTGGGTATGCCCAAAAACATGGCGGTGCATGTTTGTTGCGTATCGAAGATATTGATCACACGCGCTGTAAAGCGGAGCTCACAGACGCCATCTTCGAAGATTTGAAATGGCTCGGTTTTAACTGGCCGACACCTGTTCGTATCCAAAGTGAACATCAATCAGACTATAAAATCCTAATCTCAGACCTAAGTGACAAAGGATTGCTCTATCGCTGTTTCAAAACCCGAAAAGACCTACCCAAAGGTCTATATCGCGGCGCACCCGATCTGGATGAGACAATACATCTAAAAAACGAAAAGCCCTTTTCCTGGCGTCTGTCTATCTCGCAATCCGAACAGGTTTTAGGCCAAACTTACCCTGATCTCTCAGATGAAATCATCGCCCGTAAAGACATCGGCAATAGCTATCTTTTGGCCTGCACCTATGATGATGCGTTGCAAAACATCACCCATGTGGTGCGCGGTGAGGATATGAAAAGTTTCACGGCCTACCAAATATTACTCCAAAAATTGATGGGATGGCCAACCCCCGATTATATCCATCATGAGGTGGTTAAAAACCCCGACGGCAAGAAACTCTCTAAGCGCAATCAAGATACCACCATCCGCTCTTTACGCGCGCAAGGCTTGTCGCCCGCAGACGTAATGGCTATGGCGGGGGTATGACTTTCGTCCAAGATATCTGGTATTTTGCGGGCGTGTCCGGTGACATTAAAACCGGGCAGCTAATACGCCGCGAAATCGCCGGAGAGCCCATCACGCTGGGCCGTAAAAAAGACGGGACGATCTTTGCGCTTCGGGATATCTGCCCGCATCGCGCAGCTCCCTTATCGGCGGGACTTATCAAAGAGGATAGCGTTGAATGTCCCTATCATGGCTGGCGGTTCGATACGGATGACGGGCGCTGCATGGAAATCCCTGCGCTATGTGCTGATCAAGATTTGGAGACAGAGAAAATCAAGGTTCGACATTTCCCGACGCGCGAAGACGGTCAACTGGTCTGGGTCTATGTCGCCAAAGACAAACGCTTTTCAGGCGAGCCGCCCATTGATCCTCCCGCTTTTCCATTCGCGACTATGACACCCACGATTGATGATGATCTTATCCTCAATTGCCATGTCGATCACGCGGTCGTCGGATTAATGGATCCAGCCCACGGCCCCTATGTCCACAAGCAGTGGTGGTGGCGTTCCGAGCATAGCATTCATGAAAAGGCGAAACTGTTTGAGCCTCGCGAACGCGGCTTTGCCATGGCAGCGCATACGCCGTCTTCCAATAGTTTTGCATATAAACTGCTCGGAGGAAAACCCGTCACAGAGATTACGTTTCAACTTCCGGGCATTCGCACCGAAGAGATTAAAGTGGGCAATAAAACGCTTTTATCCTTTACCGCCGTCACGCCAATAAGTGAGATCCAGACCCATATCCGGCAATTATTTTTCACGGACAAATTTATCGTCAAGCTTCTCAAACCCTTTATCGCCGCCGGCGCACACAAGTTTCTTCGCCAAGACGGGCGCATGGTTGACCTGCAACAGATGGGCTTGAAATATGATCCCAATCTGATGTTAATCGAAGATGCCGACACCCAGGCCAAATGGTATTACGCGATTAAAAAAGAATGGGCGGCCTCTCGAGCTGAAAATCGCGACTTTAAAACACCCGTTAAAGCGCGGACTCTACGCTGGCGTTCATAGTCAACGCCCCCTATAAAGGGCGCATGTTATATTTCCTCTACGCAGCAACAGTTGCCTCAATGATCTGGCTCGTGATCACCCTTATCATGGGCGGATCAACCATGGTGCGCAAAGGCGAAGGCATTAGAGAAAAGTCCAACCAATGGATGTGGCGCCGCGTCTACGCGCAAGGCATCGCAATCGCACTCTTATTTATAACCTTCTGGGTTCGTAAAAACGGTGGCTAAGCGTGGTTAAGCTCAACAAAATATATACCCGCACCGGAGATGACGGTACGACCGGCCTCGTTGACGGTTCACGCGTTTCAAAAGCATCTTTCCGCGTGCAAGCTTACGGCGATGTCGACGAAACTAATAGTGTGATTGGGCTGGTTCGCACGGTACTGGAAAATCGCCGCTTGGATGATATGCTGGCGCGCATCCAAAATGATCTCTTTGATCTTGGCGCCGATCTGGCCACGCCTTTGCCTAAAGACGGTGAAAAAGACGAAGAGTGGACCTTACGCATGTCTCCCGAGCAAGCCACGCGTCTTGAAGAAGAACTTGATGCGCTGAATGAGGACCTGGAACCGCTCAATAGTTTTGTCCTACCAGGTGGATCACCTCCAGCCGCCTACCTACATCAGGCGCGAACGGTTTGCCGTCGGGCCGAGCGTCTGGTTGTCGCCATGATGGCTGATACCGCCATTAACCCGGCCGCCCTTACCTATTTAAATCGTCTATCCGATTTTCTCTTTGTCGCCGCCAGATGGTGTAATGATCAGGGCGCAAGCGACGTGAAATGGGTTCCGGGAGCCAATCGATAATTTTTACTAATAATGCAGTTTACCGCATTTATCGGCCTTGTCTTTCTGATAGCTTTATACCATATCCAAATCACGATATTTAGACTAAATAGCTAGGACAATTTCCGGAGAAAAAGATGAAAGTTCTCGTCCCCGTCAAGCGCGTGCTTGATTATAACGTCAAAGCCCGGGTCAAATCTGACCAAAGCGGCGTTGATCTTGCCAATGTGAAAATGAGTATGAACCCATTTGACGAAATATCCGTTGAAGAAGCCGTGCGCATGCAGGAGGCTGGTACAGCCTCGGAAACGATTGTTGTGTCTATCGGGCCGGCCAAAGCTCAAGAGACCATTCGTACGGCACTCGCTATGGGTATTGATCGTGGCATACATGTTCAGACCGATGATGATTTAGAACCTTTAGCCGTTGCCAAAATCCTGAAAGGTATTGTCGATGCTGAAGGCCCAGAAATGGTCATCCTTGGAAAGCAAGCCATCGATAATGACTTTGGCGCGACTGGCTCGATGCTCGCAGCCCTTCTTGATTGGCCGCAGGGGTCATTTGCCAACTCTATCACTAAAGATGGCGGCTCTCTGTCTGTGGCGCGCGAAGTCGACGGCGGTTTACAAACTGTCAAGATTGATCTTCCGGCAATCGTGACAACAGACCTTCGTTTAAATGAACCACGTTACGCCTCGCTACCCAACATCATGAAAGCCAAGAAAAAGCCGATTGATGCAAAGACACCGGGTGACTACGGCGTGGATACAACACCTCGTCTGAAAACTCTCAAAGTGACTGAGCCTCCAGCCCGTCAAGCCGGTATCAAGGTTGAGGATGTGGCACAACTTGTCGAAAAATTAAAAAATGAAGCAGGAGTGATCTAATGGCCATTCTCGTTATTGCAGAACATGATAATGCCTCTTTGAAGGATATGACCCATAAAACCGTAACGGCCGCGAAAGCTATGGGCGGAGATGTAGATGTGCTTGTTGCAGGTCAAGGCGTTAAAGACGTCGCCGCTGAAGCTGCTAAAATTGCGGGTGTACGCAAAGTGCTGGCCTGTGATCATGCGTCGCTTAAGCGTCAACTCGCCGAGAGCATGGAAGCTGTGATCGTTGGTCTTGCGGGTGACTATGATGCGATCCTAGCCCCTGATACGACCGCTCATAAGAATTATATGCCTCGCGTGGCCGCCAAGCTGGACGTTCAGCAAATTAGCTCCGTGACGGGTGTTGAAAGTGCAGATACTTTTATCCGTCCGATTTATGCTGGCAATGCCATGGCGCATGTGCAGTCATCTGACAGCAAAAAAGTTGTGACTGTGCGCACCACCGCCTTTGACGCCGCTGGCGATGGCGGCTCAGCCAGCGTTGAAACAATTGGGGATCCGTCCGGCGCGGTAAAATCTGAATTTGTCTCTGAAGACCTCACCCAATCAGATCGTCCTGAACTAACCGACGCCAAAATCGTTGTATCAGGTGGTCGCGGTGTCGGCTCATCTGAGAACTTCGCCATCATTGAAAAGCTAGCCGATAAGCTTGGCGCGGCTATGGGCGCGTCACGCGCGGCCGTTGATGCGGGGTATGTTCCCAACGATCTTCAGGTCGGTCAAACAGGTAAGGCTGTTGCCCCGGAGCTTTATATCGCCATCGGCATTTCAGGCGCTATCCAACACTTAGCCGGTATGAAAGACAGCAAGATCATTGTCGCGATCAACAAAGATGAAGACGCGCCAATCTTTAGCGTTGCGGATTACGGTCTTGTAGCTGACCTGTTTAAAGCCGTGCCGGAGTTGACTGACGCGGTTTAAAGTTATCCAATATCAAGATTATTACCCGGCTTAATGCCGGGTTTTTTTATGCGCGATCTTTAAACTTAGGGGGCCGTTTTTCAAAAAATGACGTAACGCCTTCCGCGCAATCCGGGGCTTTAAACGCCTGTTCCAATATTTTACTTTCCCGCATATGGGCACTCATACCCGGCGTATCATAGGCGCCCTGTCCATATATAGACGCCCGAATGAGCTGCTTATTCCATGCCGCACTTTGAGGCGACACATTGACGGCGATATCTTCTGCGAGCTCCATCGCGCGGGATAAGACCTGGTCTGGCTCTACCACCTCATGAACTAGGCCACTAGATAAGGCTTCGTCCGATAAAATAATATCGCCTTTTAAAAGCCATTCCTGCGTTTTGCCAAGTCCAACAATGCGCGGTAGGAAGAAGCTGGCGGCTCCGTCAAATACGATCCCGCGCCTAGAAAATGGAAATGCCATTTTGGCTTTGCTTGACAATATTCGGATATCATATGGCAATGTCATGGTCGCACCAACACCAACGGCATGACCATTCATGGCTCCGATGATAGGCGTATCACAATCAAACGTTCCCAGTACCAACATCCCGCCATAATCGCGGGTAACGCCATCAATCGTTTCGGCCTCATCCAGGCCTGCCCCTCCGAAACCACCTTGGATATCGGCACCTACACAAAAGGCTCTCCCGGCACCCGTCACCACGATGACGCGGACAGAGTTATCAGCATCGGCTCTTTGGATGGCGTCCAATAGCTCTGTGTGAAGGGCCACATTATAAGCATTCATTTTTTCTGGACGATTGAGCGTTAT
>CAZPLJ010000071.1:0-9848 GCA_964587545.1 uncultured Caulobacterales bacterium
CTTATTGGTAATGCAGGTAATGACACACTCACAGGCATCGGCGGTAATGATACAATTGATGGCGGCGACGGTGATGACGTCCTTCTTGGCGGCGGCGGTAATGATACCCTAACCGGCGGCAACGGTAATGACGTCCTTCTTGGCGGCGGTGGTACCGACGTCATTGACGGTGGAGCGGGTATTGATACCAACTCATTTGAAGATATTGGTATTGCAACAACCGCCTCTATTGCAGCGGGTACGGCCACTTATGGCGGTGTATCTGAGACTTTCGTCAATATTGAGAACCTAACAGGTTCAAATTCAGGCGATAACTTAACAGGTGATGCCGGTGCTAACGTTCTGCTGGGTCTTGACGGGAATGACACGCTCACTGGCGGTGGCGGGAATGATACAATTGATGGCGGAAACGGATTTGATACAGTCACGTTCTTAGATACTGCCGCCAATATTACTGTTGTAAATAATGGTGATGGGACATTCACTGCGAGCTCAGCCCTTGATGGAACGAATACGCTCAGCAATATTGAGAGCCTACAGGATAGTGCTGGAACCGTTATTAACTTCCCAGCGAATGTTCTTGCGGATGGTACCACTAACCTGTCCGGCGTGGGTTCTGCACCATCGCAGTTCACATTGATTGAGGGCTCAAATACGATTAGTAATACCGTTATTGATGCTCAAGATTCAGTCGCAAATGTCACGCGTGACGTCGATATTTTCACGGTAAATGTACCGGAAGGGTTTACCTTGTCTGAAGTCAATATCACAAACTTTACATCTACCGATAATGTTGGGTTTGCAGCTGTTGTCCAAGGCAATACATTCCCGATTGACTTCGCGTCAGGTGGTACAGATAGTTCTGGATTCCTTGGGTTAGCTCTATTCGGGGATAATAATGATCTCCTTGCAGATTTAGCTGCGGGGGTTGGTGCGAGCCCGTTCATCGGCTTTGATCCAAGTGTTGGTCTGGTTGGCGGTACTGGCGGCACCAGCTACACATTCCTTGTTCAACAAAATGGCTCTAATGTTATTGACTATACTTTCGATTTTGTTCTCACAGAGACAGCGTCTGGTACAAGTGGACCATCGGTGAAAGCTGAAAACCCTTTCTTGTCAGCTGAAGTCGAATTTGACTTTGTGCCGGAGGCGGCGAGTAGTTTGAACGACGCCGATTTTGATCTTGCTTCATCTGAGGATATCGACTTTGTCTTATTTGATGATGTGAGTGACGTGTTTGAAGTCGCTTAAATTATCTGTCTGAATGATGGAGCCCGCTAGATATGATCAGGCGGGCTCTTTTTTTGCCAGATTTAGGAAAATGCATAAAGTATGACAGGTGTATCAAATACAGATCGCACGAAAATTGGAATATTCGGATGGATGTTCGCGATGAAGCGGTTATTGCCAGGCTATTTTTGGCCAATCCTTGTCTTTAGTCTGGTTTGCAATGTTCTTTTACTCGTTTCTCCGCTTTACATGCTCCAGGTTTATGATCGGATCTTAACGTCTGGCTCACAAGACACCTTAATTTGGATTACAGTCATAGCGGTTTTCCTCATGTTGGTTTATGCGGCGGCAGAGACTGCGCGGCGTCATATTTGCGCCCTAGCAGCTGAAAAAATAGATAACCAGATTGCGGAAAGTGTCTTTTCTAATTTCGAACACAATAAAGAAGCCGGGGAAAAATTACCCGATGACTTACGCGTTTTATCCCGTATTCGCGGGTTTTTTCAGAACCGATCTATTCTACCTTTTTTCGACCTACCCTTTTCTCCCTTTTTCTTATTGGTGATGTTTATTATTCATCCAATTATTGGGATTATTGGTTTAATTGGCGGTATCATTCTATTCATCGTCGCCATTGTTGCTGAATTTTCTACGCGGCAAACGAACAAAAATGCTAACGCTGCGTCTTCAAAAGCATTTCTTCTTGCAACAGGTCTTAGCAGGCAAAGGTCCGCCATTGTTGCTATGGGACTAACCAAAGGCGCCACTGAAAAATGGCGTTTAACCAAAGATAAAGTTAAGGATGAAACCCTTAAAGCTAGCGAGCGCGAAAGTGGGTTTTCCTCAATCACACGAGCTGGGCGGCAAACCTTACAAATACTTATATTAGGGGCCGGTGGTGCGCTAGCTATCACCCAACAAGTATCGCCCGGCGCTATCGTCGCGGGATCAATTATCATGTCCCGAACCCTTAGTCCGATTGATCAAATGGTTGGGAATTGGCGGGGCATATCAGCGGCTAAACTAGCATGGCATCGCCTAGAAGAAATCATGGAGGGCGCAAAGGTTGAGCGCGAAAACTTCACGCCACTCCCGCGCCCAGAAGCAAATTTGAAAATGCAACGCCTATGTATAGCAGCTCCTGGCATGTCTGAGCCGCTAATTCGCCCTTTTGCTTTGGAATTCCGGGATCCGCAATTGGTTGCAATTATGGGCCCTAACGGATCAGGCAAAAGTAGCTTGCTGCAAACCATAGCTGGAGCTTGGGAGCCGCATTCAGGTCACGTTACCTTAGGAGGACGAGATCTGCACAAATGGGTAGCCGAAGACCGAGGACAATATATTGGATATGTACCCCAAAATATCGAACTCCTACCCGGGACGATCGCAGAGAATATTTCCCGAATGTCTGAAAACGCAGAGCCAGAATCCATATTTGCGGCTGCAAACCTCGCGGGAGCTCATGAGATGATTTTATCTCTCCCTCAGAGCTATGAGACAGAAATAGGCATGCCGGGAACACAAAAATTATCGGCGGGTCAAAAACAATTAATCGGAATTGCGCGCGCACTTTTTGGAAACCCTGTCTTGATCTTACTTGATGAACCAACCGCGAATTTAGACCCAGATAAAGCGCGTGAAATTACGCAAAATCTTGTCAAAATTGCTCATGCCGGGCATATCATTATAGCCGCTACGCATGATAGTTATTTGATCGCAGCCACTCAAAATATAATAGCAATTAAAGATGGCGCTATAATGACAGCGGATACCAAAAAATATTTAGCTGCAAAGTCATCAAAAGGGAAATCCACAAATGTTATTCAAACCTTCCCTGCACAAACGCAGATAGGACCCAAAGCATGACCCATCCCGTCAAGGATAAGCTGGTCCGTCAAATGGCCTTTATTTGCGTTCTGGGGTTCGGTGGATTTATGGTCTGGGCAAGCCTGGCTCCGCTGGAAGAAGGCGTTGCGTCATCAGGCCAAATTGTCGTCGAAGAAAATCGCCAGCTCGTCCAACACCTAGAAGGCGGACTGGTCAAAAAGATTTTGGTGCGCGAAGGCGATATTGCCGAGCAAGGTCAGGTCCTCGTCATACTTGAAGAGACCCGCGCTTTGGCAAATCGCGATCAAATCGTCCAAGAGTTTGCAGCCTCTGCAGCAACCGTTGCGAGATTAGGCGCGTTACGGGACAAAAAAGCCAAGCCTGATTTTTCCAGATTAGACGGACTCGAACTTGGCGAGATTGAAAAGCAAAATATCATCCGCCGGGAAACAGATCTTTTTAATCAGCAAAAAAACGCGCTTCGGTCGGATATTGCAGTGTTTGAGACACGTATTCAGGCCGCCCAAAAAACGATCCAGTCACGCAATCGACAAATAGAGATCACCAACTCGGCGCTCAGCTCCGCCAATTCTGAGCTAGAACTGGTAAAAGAAATTTTCGCCAAACAATTGGCCCGTAAAGATCAGGTGACATCGGCTGAACGGCTGGTCGCTAATCTCGAAGGCGATAAAGCCCGACTGGAGAGTGAGGGCGAAACAGCCGGTTCCTCAATTATCGAGTTAAATGCACGGATCGCGCAATCGCAATCTGACTTCGCGCGTGATATCGCAGCAAGTCATCTTGAATCCAACGCTGTTTTACTCGCGGCGGAGGAACAATTACGGACAGCACAGGATGTCCTTAACCGATCAGAAATCATCGCACCTGTTTCAGGAGAAGTCCTCAACATGGCATTTTCGACCGTTGGGGGCGTGGTCAGGCCGGGTGAAACATTAATGGAAATCGTGCCGGATATAGATCGTGTAACAGCCTCTGTCCGAATAGCCGCTATTGACCGCTCTTCTGTGCATGAAGGGCAATCAGTTAGAACTCAATTTTCATCATATAAGGGATGGCAAGCCCCCAGATTAGAGGGCGTGATTACAGATATAAGTGCAGATTTGAAAACGGATCCTGTGACTGCCGTTAATTATTTTGAAGCTCGTGTTCACGTATCTCCCGAACAAATGGCACAAGCTAGTAATATAGAAATCACACCGGGCATGCCCGTTGATGTGTTTATATTTTCAGGCAAAAGTCGAACTTTCATGGATTATATATTTGAGCCTCTAAGCGACTCGCTCTTTCGCGGTTTAAGACGTAAATAGGCAAGGTTATGCGTCTTCACCTAATCATTACCGCCGCATTATGGCTTACATTGCCAACATTTGCTTATGGGCAATTTTCGTCTGGAGAAATAGTAACATTTTCTGAGAACTGTTTACCGATTGGCACCATTATTGATTTGGCAGGTCAAAACTCCCCAGAAGCTCTAGTTGCGAGAGCCCAAATTGGCGAAGCTCGAGCTGATATCACTGCGGCTAGTAAATTATTTCAGCCTCAGCTATCTGTCTTTGGCCGCTCCGGGCTAGGCGATACCGGCATTACGGATAGCGGTGTATCTAATCAGCTTGGCGTTCGCGCCTCACAACGTGTTTTTGATTTTGGTGATTCAAAATACGCTAAAAGAGCCGCTCAAGCCGGCCTCGAGGCGCAGCAATATCAAGCGCAATCAACAACTCAATCGGCTGTTATTTCCACGCTACGGGCCATCATTGATTTTCAACAATCGAAAGCACAAAGTGAATTAACAGCTCAGCGACGGGAGTTTTTCAGAGAACAGAAAACTCTCACCCAGGCTCTGTTATCAGAAGGGGGTGCCACGCTGACCGAAGTTGCCAATGTTTCGTCTCGACTAGCCGAAGCAGAGGCTTTTTATCAGGAGCTTCAATTCGTGCGGGCGCGATCACAAACACAAATTAATGCCGATATAAATCGGACTGGTCAATTTTGTAATGCTGACCTTAAATTGGAACAGCTTTTCCCAATTGTGGAACAATTACAGGCTCCGGGATATGCCAAACAAATCGCCAGAGAACAAAATCCATTTTTACTGGGACTGTCCAAACGTATCGAGAACCTTGATGCCCTCGATGAACGTCAACGTCGAAGCCGACTTCCCGTTATATCTATCGTGGGAACCGGATCTTATGCCTCTTTTGATCAGTTTGAGGACTTTGAATTCAGAGACAGGCTCGGCGTAGATGTGTCTGTCCCCATTTTCGGTGGAACCATTAACTCGGAGCAAGAGAGAGCCGTGGCCCGGGCAAATATTGCAAGGGCCGAACATGCGCGCGCAATAAGAGCTGCAGAAGAAAATATCGACATAACCCTCCAACGTATAAAATCGCTCAAAGAACAGTTGGTCCACCTCAAGGAAACGGAAAAGCAAATGAAGCTAAGGTTCGACTCTGCCCAAATTGAAAAAGATGCGGGCGTGAGAACTTTGCGTGACTTGATTGAGGTTCGCTTAGAATATGAACAGGCAGGTCTTACTCGGATAGGATCGGAATTTGAGATTGAACGGCAAATATTGGTTCTTTTGGAACAAACAGGTATTTCGTCCACTCAGCTCCAATAGATCACGAAATAACCTCTTTCTCCTATGCCAATAGGGCCAAACTTGCATTATTATCTTTAAATTGATATTCTGGCTTTGAGGGGGAGCAATTGGGGCAACACCGTCAATATGCAGCATTTATATCTTACGCGCATGCCGATGAAGCGGCGGCGCGGCGTATCCATATTGGCTTAGAGACCTATCGTCTTCCCAAAGGTATGGACGTTAGCGCGCGAAATAAGCTCACACCCATATTTCGCGACGTCACAGAACTTACGGCCCATCATAGCCTTTCGGAGAAAATCAGAGACGCGGTTAAAACCTCGCGTTTTTTAATCGTGCTCTGTTCACCGGCGGCCAAAAAATCCCATTGGGTCAATGAGGAGATTAAGCTGTTTCGTAAACTCCACGGCGAAGGCTCCATCCTTGCGGTGATCGTTGACGGCACCCCCTACACAGCATTCCCTCCTGCCTTGACCGAAGGCGGACGCGAACCTCTCGCGGCCAATATGACCAGCCGAGAGGGCTTTCGTTTTGGTATAACCCAGCTGGCGGCTTCCATGTTGGGGGTTGGGTTAGATAGGCTCGTTCAGCGCGACAGCCAAAGACGACGAAAACGGCTCCAGCTCATTACGGCCGGAGCGCTTGCCTTTGCGACCGTCATGGGCGGCATGGCTTGGACGGCGATGGATGCCCGCGTTGAAGCCGAGACGTCGAGATCAGAGGCCGAAAAAATGGTCGAATATTTGATCACGGATCTCAAAGGCGAACTTGATGCGGTTGGAAGGCTCTCCATTTTGGATGATGTGGGCGTGCGCGTGACGGATTATTATGACGCTATACCCTTGTCAGATATGGATGATGACCGCCTCGCCCGCCAAGCTCGGGCGCGACATATTTTAGGCGAAGTGGCCGTCAAACAAGGACGGCTTGATCACGCGACAACCGAGCTTGATGCGGCCTATGCTGCCACAGAAGAATTATTACGTCGAAAACCGGACGATCCAGACGCTATATTTGCCCATGCCCAAAGTGAATATTGGGTCGGTAAAGTCTTTCTGGAACGAAAAGAACCGGAAAAAGCCCTGCCGTCGCGTTTGGCCTATAGCGAGCTCGCCAAACAACTAAACGCCATTGATCCCAATAACCGCGATTATGTGTTTGAATATGGTTGGGCGGAGAACAATCTGGGCTATCTACAGTACCATTTAAGTGATTATGATTTGGCTGCTGAGCATTATGAAACCAGCTTAAAGATATTTGAAGAGGAACTGGGAAACACTCCTGATGATGCCGAACTTATTTTAGAAGTATCTGCGTCCCGTATAAGTCTAGCGACATCAGAATTAAAGCGGGGCAGAGATAAGGAGGCCAAACAACATTTATTGCGTGTTATTGACGGCCTCTCGGATGTTTTATCCCGCTCTCCTGACAATAAAATATATTTTTATAGGCTGACCTCAGCGAAATTATGGTTGCAGGAAATCCAAATTCCGCAAAAGGAATGTCATGTGTCGCAGATTAAAGAGGTGGCCAAAGGTACAAGACGTTTAATTGATACAGACCCCACAAATTTACGATGGAGTGTTGACTATATACAGCTCATACGGATAGCGACCGAACATTGCGCCGAATATTTGACACAAGACTGGCTCGACTCTGAAATTGATTATGCAATTTTAGCCTTTAATCGAGTTAATGCTAAAGACAAAAAACCAGTGCGAAACATCGCTTGGCTTGAAACTTATCGATCAAAATAAAGCAAGTAAGACCGACCTTAAGGCCGGTCTTAGAAAACATGATTAATCACCGGTGCCAGGCCAATCGCGCGGATCAATGATGATATCCGTCAATTTGGTGCCATCCGACTGGTAAATCGTGACGTGATAATCATATTTTAGCAGATTATTTTCCTCATAATGACGTTCAAAAAGAATACCTTTATTGCCATCAAAACATGAAATTTGCCGCACCAGAGGTCTCACGGTTCTATCATTATAAACAGTCAGTTGTTTAGGCCCGGAAAAGACCCAATTGGCATTTTTCAAATAAATGATAAAGAAAACGGGCCTGCGAACCGAATGAATATCGAGTGGGCCAGGGTCCACAGCGCTATCGGTTTTATCATTGGAATCAAAATAATCATCATAGTCTTTCAAGGCCCCTTTGATTTCTTTTTTCATGGCAAAAGGCACGCTTTCAAGGATATCGTTCTTTTTTGACGTCACCGCTTGAGCCGTCATTCGATCCATTTTGAACTCAAAATATTCTTTAGACCCGACCTTCTTCGTCACCATATTTATCGTCATGGGACATAAAATGGGATTAGGATAAGCTGTTAAATCCATTCTTGCCGCTTGGTAGTTAATCCATTGTAGACCGGACGCGCTTGGGCCATTTGATTGTGTTGGGGTTTTTGCCATGAGTTGTCTCCTAACTTAGTTACTTATGGACTGCGTTTATCGGATTGTTTGTTTTTAGCTGTGATTGGGATCACGCCTGCTCGTGTTCTGTTAAAATAAGCTCGATAGCGTCATTAAGCCCGGCTTTTAAAAAGGCGGTGAGAATGGCGTCTATGGGTATGGCGAGATTGGCAATTTTACCGTCAAAGTCGCCACTCCCGTAAAAATAAACGCCCAATAATTCATTTGTTTCTTTATCAAAAACTGGCGATCCTGAATTTCCGCTGGCAACTGTCGCATTGAAGGTGACAACCGGCATTTTCTTTTCATAGTCGTCATGTTCGAAATAGTGATAAGGCCCAAAAATCTTACCGTCGCAGACGCGCTTGACCGAGAAGACCGCCTCCCAACCACCAAAAGCATTAAAGTCCTCATCTTCTTCGTAAACAAGATTATCCGGATATGGTTGGGGATGTGGGTATCCAATAGTTCTAATATCGCGATCCTTTAAACTATCGCGTTCAATATATTTTAACGGCGCGGGATCTTGCGTCGGATAAGGCTCCGCGAGGGTCAAAACTGCCATATCGAGATTTTCGAGATATATGGGCGGGATGTCACTAAAGGGATAAAAATCACTCCTGTCATCATCTTGAAGAGCTAGAAAATCTATCCCGAAACCCGATAAATCATCCCCAGCATCCAGTCTTTTCGCCACATGGGCATTGGTTAAGACATGTTTACGTGTGATGAGCGTACCTGTTCCTCGGGAATGGATGTTGTCTCGATCGGGGTCAACCACATAAGGGAGACCAATACGACCGACCGCCCGAAATATTTTCTCTTCTGAGATAGGCGTAACAACTGTCGAGACATTGCTGCCATCAACAATTAAGGGCGCTTGCATCATTCCAGGGGTAACCACAACGGGTGTGCTGCCGGCGATCACATAGCCATTTTCGTTGATCAATTCCTTTGGCAGAGATGGCATTTCAGGATTGAGATTGCGGGCAAGTTCAGCCTGAGCGGCTAACGTCTGGAGTTCGCTTGCGTCCTCATTGAACAAATCGGGATATTGCGCTTTTAGTCCTCCGAGCTCATGTTTTTCGATCAGCTCAAGCTTCAGGTTTTCTAGATTTTGAAGCTCATTTAAGGCCTGTAATTGTTGCGAATTCATTTTGGGACCTTTCGATTTTAAGAGTTTGAAAATGCCGCCTATGATGGCCAACGCGGCAAAAATTACGGCAAGGATTATCTTCCCATTCACACCAGGACCGGTTGGGACTTGAGCGGCCAGGGCCGTCTGTTTGTTCTGCCATTGATCTATCTGTAAGCGTGTTAGGGTTTCTGGAATTTCAAGGGCGGAAATGATCTGATCAAGGTTTGTGATCTGCGCCGTTAGAGAATTAAGCCCTGTTTCAAACGCCTCTACATCCTGCGGTGAGGCCTCTTTAATAAAGTTGAGCTCTTCGAGCATGGTTTCAAGCAATGCGAGCTGCTCGTGTAAATCGGACGTCTCGGTTTTGGCGCTATCATATTTCTCTGTTGAGATCGCTTGCATTATCTCTTCGGTGAGCTTGTTAAACTCGCTTTTGAGCAGGTGGTTCTGATCCAGCGGCTGCGATAACTGCGTATTCACGTCCATCAGCGCTTGCGCTTTGTTGAGCAAATCAATGTCAGGAGCCACATCTATAAGCTCCGTTTCATACGAGCGAAGCCGTGCATCAACCTCAGTCAATCGCGGAGATTGATCGGAAAGTTGAGTAAGC
>CAZPLJ010000072.1:0-9701 GCA_964587545.1 uncultured Caulobacterales bacterium
GAGCGACCCAAGCACCATTGATATAGAATTGTTTTGCGTCATATTTATTTGCAAATTTCATGTGGAACACTTGGCTTTCGGAATATATGTTTTAATAAGTTTTAGCGCGACGTCTTCCTCGGCGTTGCCGTGCTGCGGCCTTTGTAGCTTCGGTAGCTGGCGGGGCGACCAATGGACCAAGGCGCTCAACAACCTTCTCAAGTGTAGGACGCTCGCCTTGCATATAGACATCCATTGCGTCCCTCATCGCAGCAATATGCTCTGGCTTCGTACCGCAGCAACCGCCAATAATACGCACACCTGCATCAGCCGCTAAGCCAACATAATCGCCCATCAAAGTGGGCGTGCCCGTATAAACCGTCTCTTTTCCCTTAACGATAGGAATACCGCAATTGGCTTTACCTACGATGACAGCTTCCGGATTTTTATCTGTCATCTCCATAGCCGATAACATGAGGTCAGACGCCCCAACGCCGCAATTCGCGCCATAAGCAAGCGGTCCTTTGGGAAGACTCTTTGCTATGTCGTCAAGGCCCGCAGGATTTATCCCCATCATGGTGCGTCCAGCTGTATCAAAACTGGCCGTAAACACATATGGGATATCCAAGTCTATGGCCGCCAAAGCT
The DNA here is from genome assembly GCA_964587545.1 of uncultured Caulobacterales bacterium. Lineage (GTDB taxonomy): Bacteria > Pseudomonadota > Alphaproteobacteria > Caulobacterales > Maricaulaceae > JACOMS01. The sequence continues at coordinate 627 of CAZPLJ010000072.1, forward strand.
GCGGCTTCAATTTCTTCGCGCGCAGACATGGTTTCTACCCATATCACATCAGCACCGCCGTCTTTTAGCCCTTTAATCTGCTCATGGAAAAAGGCCTTACAGCTTTCCATCGTCAGCGCACCCATAGGCTCAAATAATTCCCCCGTCGGGCCAACCGAGCCCGCAACAATAACGGGCCTACCCGCTTTTTCGGCGACCCGGCCAGCCACCTCTGCCCCCGCCTTATTTATGGCATAGGTCTGATCGGCGGCGTCATGCAATTTCAATCTGGGTGCATTCGCGCCAAATGTATTCGTTAGAATAATATCTGAGCCAGCATCGACGAACATTTGATGCAGGGCTTCAGGTTTTTCAGGGTGTGACACATTCCAAAGATCGGGTGGGAACCCCGGTTCCAATCCCATATTCATGAAATTTGTACCTGTAGCGCCATCGGCCAAAACCAGTTGTTTTTGCTCAAGAAGTTTTTCGAGAGATAATCGCATTATTTGTGCACCATTACATTCTTAATAAACAATAGGATAGACTAGATCATATGTAGTTATCCATTGCCATAAGTATTTGGGACAACCTCAATAAAATTCACTTATTCTGAATTTTTGGTTTTCAGTTCAATCCAATTCTTGCAATATTGCAACTATAGTAAAATTGCTTTCGAGGAGTCATAAATGAAAACGGCCCTTAACAACATATCTACCGATAGGGCGTCCGGTGGACTTTTGGTTGATGGGAAAATTTTACACCCACTATGGCTAAGAGAAAGAGTTTCGGAGCCGGAGAGCTTGGATCGCATTTCAAATCAACGGCTTTATGAACATTCCGAACTGGATCGGGATATCCGAATAGAGGCAGCAAAAATTGGCGATAACTCCTCAAAACTAAATGTAAAATTTTCGGATGGTTATAATGCTATATTTGATGTTGAGGACTTAATCTGGGAACTCGGGCTTAGTGATAACCCCGAAGCTATTCCCCTGCCCAAAAGCTGGCGAGCAGACCTTGTGTTCAAACGTTATGACTGGGCAGAACTGGATGAACCACAAGCCATGAAGGCGATGCTCACAACTTATTATGAAAACGCCTTCTGTATAATGGACAATGTTCCTACAGATCGTGATAGTTTGATTAAGCACGCCAGCCGCTTCGGTTTCATTCGGACCACGAATTTTGGCGAAATATTCAATGTCGAAACTAAACCCGAGGCATCTGATGTTGCCTATACAGATAAGGCCTTATCTTCCCATACTGACAATCCTTATCGCGTGCCCGTTCCGGGCATTCAGTTTTTACATTGCCTTACAAATGAAGTGAATGGCGGCCTTTCGACCTTGGTAGACGGCATGGCCGTTGCAGAAGCTATTGCAGACTATAATAAAAATTGGGCAGCTATACTTGAAGAAATAGCTGTACGCTTTCGCTATGAAGGACCGACAGGTATATATGAAGACACAGCGCCTCTCATCTCCCGCGATCACAGGGGATTTGTTAGCCATATACGTTACAGTCCCCGTCTTGATTTTGTTCCAGCTTTAGCCCCAGAGAAGCTCACGCTGTTTTACGATGCCCGACGTAAAATGCATGAACTTTGCAATGACTCTGCATTCCGGATTGAATTCCCATTTAAGCCTGGCACACTTCTTATGATGAATAATTATCGGTTATTCCATGGGAGAACGGCCTTTGACGGAGCCTTAGGACATCGTCACTTACAGGGCTGTTATATAGATCACGATGCCCCGCAATGCCTCTTTCGAATGTTGGCTACGGGAGATTCTGAAACTCATATCAGGCGGGAATAGCCATGAATACTGTCTCATTTACAAAAATGTCCGAGGGGACCAAGGAGGATTACGAGTTTCTTGCGGAGCACGAAGCTGAATTTGCCAAACAACTCCCAAATCGTATCATGAACGCTCTTGGCGAACTACGTAACTCTTTAGCTGGTTACAAAATCGATCGCCTAGAACACAGCCTACAAACGGCAACACGCGCGGAAAAAGACGGTGCGGATGTTGACTGGATCGTCTCAGCGTTAATTCATGATATTGGCGATGATTTATCGCCCTTTAATCATGACAGTCTGGCAGCCAATATACTTAAACCATATGTGCGGGATGAATGTTCTTGGGTGGTGCAGCATCACGGCATATTCCAATATAAATATTACGCCGACAAAATCGGTCTGGATCCTGACGCTCGTGAAAAATTTAAAGATAATCCAAATTATGACGCGGCCATAAAGTTCTGCCAAGATTGGGATCAAACATCATTTGATCCGGCATATGAAACTTATGATTTGGAGCATTTTCGACCAATGGTCGAAGAGGTCTTTTTACGCAAAGCTTGGGATCCTAAAGTTACAGGTGTGCATCACTAAGCAGTTAGAATGGGCATTTCTAACTAAAAAATAAGGCTCGATAATTATATTTATCGAGCTCATTACAGAGTAAACCTAGCTTATATTACTATCGGGGAAACTCGCTTTCTTATCCGCCATATATTTTAGCAACCGAGCATCAATATCAGGATCAAGCTCTGGTGCTTTATATTCCGCAAGCATCGTCTTATAGATTTTTTCGGCTCTATCTTCCGCCGAAAGCGATCCGTCATCTACCCATTGTTCATATGAATTATTGTCAGACACATTTGAGCGGTAAAAGGCCGTCTGGAAATTCTTTTGTGTATGCTCACATCCGAGGAAATGCTGTCCCGGTCCGACTTCCTTTAGAGCATCTAGAGCCTGGCCATTTTCTGACATATCTACGCCTTCGGCAAATACGGCCATCATACCTGCTTGATCACAATCCATAATGAATTTCTCATATCCCATGGCAAGGCCTCCTTCGAGCCAACCCGCCGTATGTAGCATGAAATTAACGCCTGCCATCAAACCGTTTTGTAACGTGTTCGCGGCTTCATAGGCTGCCTGAGCATCAGGAACCTTTGATGATGTAAATCCACCTGCAGATCGGAAAGGTACATTAAGACGCCGGGCCAACGCTGCACCCATATTGATAATCAAGGACGCTTCCGGGGTACCAAAAGTGGGCGCTCCGGTTTGCATCGACATGGCTGTCACAAAGTTTCCGTAAATAACGGGCGATCCCGGCCGAACTAATTGTGCCAAAGCCATTCCTACCATGCCTTCAGCCAAGCTTTGGGCCGCGACTGCCGCAGCCGTTACAGGCGACATGGCCCCTGCCACAACGAAAGGTGAAGGCATCACAGCCTGATTATGACGTGAGTAATTCTTCAAGGCCCCGAGCATCACTCTGTCGAATGTCATCGGGGAGTTGGCATTAATCAAATTAATCATGACGCAATTTTCTTCTACAAAATCATCGCCGAAAACAATTTTTGCCATTTCTACCGAGTCCAGGGCACGTCGAGGCGCGGTGACCGACCCCATAAAGGCTTTATCGGAGTATTTTAGATGCGCGTAAACCATATCATAATGTCGTTTATTGACAGGAAGATCGACAGGCTCACAAACTGTCCCGCCACTGTGATGCATATGTGGTGACATATAAGCGAGCTTTACGAAGTTCTGAAAATCCTCAATATTGGCATAACGTCGGCCGCCTTCTTTGCTATAAACAAAGGGTGGGCCATATGCGGGAACAAGGACTGTGTGTTTACCCCCAATCTCTACATTATTCTCAGGATTACGCGCATGTTGAGTGAATTGTGCCGGAGCCGTTTTTTGAATGATTTCACGTAACATTCCACGCGGGAAAAAAAGGCGTTCCCCTTTGGCCGTTGCACCCGCTTTTTCAAATATATCGATCGTTTCCTGATCTTCTTTTATATCAATGCCTATTTCTTCTAAAATTGTATCCGCATTGTGCTCGAGCTGTGCGAGATCCGTATCATTAAGCACTGAATATTCAGGGATTTTTCGTGTAATATAGGGTTTACGCGGCGCTGCCGCGGCGGCTCTTGCTGCTTGACGACCGGCGCGCCCACCTCTTGCTCTTCTGGCCATAGCTCTACCTTTCTTTCTACGATTTACGTCGTCTTCGACGTCTTTGTTTATTATCCTGCGACTGCCCCGTGGCGGTTGGAAACTTCATCGATGCAACAAAATAGTCTTGAAATTTTGGCTCCATAGCCGTTTCGACTTTTACGATTTGCTTGGTTGCCTCAATAATTTTCGTTCTCTGGGTTTTATCTAGCAAGGCCATCGCCGCGCCCATCCCCGCTGCGTTCCCAATGGAGCGTATGATATTTGCGGGGGCACGTGGGACGATACCGATTTCGGAAACATATTTGGGATCAAGATGTGTCCCAAACGCTCCCGCCAATAAAATTTCATCAAATTCAGCGCAGCCTAGATTTTCTGCTATGAGCTCCGCGCCCGCAAATAAGGCCGCTTTCGCTAATTGGACTGCCCGAATATCGGTCTGTTTTATAAAGAGTGGATTTTCCGCGCGGTTCACAAGCACATATTTTTGGCTCTTCCCTTCATTGTCAGGAACCATGCGGCCGGATGTGTCATCCGAGACAAATAAACCTCCTGGATCAATCAACCCCGCATTTGCCAGCTCGACCATAACTTCAAAAATGCCTGAGCCGCAAATACCCGAAATCTTGAAATCGGATAAATCGTCTTCATCAGATAGCCAGTCGTCATGCCCAATAATCTTGAATTTCGATTTTTTGGTGACAGGGTCAATCCGGACACGTTCAATCGCGCCAAGGCTTGCCCGCACGCCGCAAGAAATTTCTGCGCCTTCCAAGGCTGGTCCCGTGGGTGAGGACGCAGCGGCAACTTTTCCATTATGCGATAAAACAATTTCCGCGTTTGTGCCAATATCAACGAGCAATACAGAACGGTCTTTCATCGTATCAATCTGTGTGAGATAGGCCGCCGTTGTATCCGCCCCCACATGCCCGCCAATCAAGGGGAAGAGCGAGACTTGCGCGGCATCCGAAAGACCGAAATCCATTTTATGAGCGGGAATATCCAACCAGTCTTTAACAACTAACGGGAACGGCGCCTGCCCTAATTCGACGGGATTAGCGCCAATCAATAAATGGTGCATGATGGGATTACCCACACAGATAACATCTAGCAATTGCTGCGTTTTTATATTCAGACTTTCGACCGCTTCCGCCAACATCGTTTTAATCTGTCGGCGTATAGCTTCGGTAAGCTTTACCTCTCCCCCCTTATTCATCATGATGTAAGAGACCCGACTCATCAAATCTTCGCCGTATCGGATTTGTGGGTTCATCGCCGCCTTTTCATAGGCGATTTTCCCCGTCGAGAGATTAAACATGTAGAGCGCAACTGAGGTTGAGCCCACATCTATGGCCGCGCCATAGGTATTTCCTTCGGTTGGGGGCCATATATCGACAATCTGCTTATCACTGCGGACAACACAGATGACGGTTCGTTCATGGGCACGCAATATGTCCTGTAATTTTATGAGAGCTTCATGGGTATAACCAGCCTCGATGCCGTGCTCGTCCTTAAGCTTTGAAATTAAGGCATCACCATCACAGGGGTTATCGTCCAACTCTGGCACGGCCAGTTGTACCATATAGAGCTTTATGACCGGATTAAGTGGGACATCTATGGGCGTGGCTTTCTTTTGGATAGAGCTTTCGGCTTCGCGGGCATCGCTCGGAATATCAACAACAAGGTTACCTAATATTTTAGCACGGCAGGCCAGACGCCTAGTATCCGATAGTTCTTCGTCAAAAATGGCCTTTTTCTCAGTTGGTGTCAGCTTGCCTACATGTTCGGCTTTAACATCCAACTTAAACTTGGCGTGCTTCCCCGTATCGATCTCGCATTGGCAGCGCTTACACAGCCCTTTGCCGCCGCAAATAGACTGAATGTCTACCCCAGCAGCTAAGGCCACGTCATAGACGGTTTGCCCTTCCTCTGCTTCGGTTCTAAGGCCCGACGGCGTGAATATGACGGTGTGTTTTGCCACTATGTCCTTTCGTTTTAAGTACTGCGTCGTCTTCGACGCCCTCCGCGACCACGGCGACCGCCCTCTCCTTCTGCTCCCTCTGGGGCCGGCTGACGATAATGTCTAATCCAATTTGCGCAATTCGTGTCATTATTATTTAAAACGTCAGCCGCGCGAACAGCTGGCACGAGACCTTCATGCAGTGGGTTGACGATAGCCGACGTCATGCCCGCACAAGCCAGCATAGGCAGGAAGGCATTATTGATTGCGTGTCGATTGGGAAGACCAAAGGCAATATTGGACGCCCCGCAGGTCGTATTGACACCTAACTCATGCCTTAGGCGATGAATGAGTTTAAAGCAATCTGTGCCTGCCGAGCCCACAGCGCCTATTGGCATAACGAGCGGATCAACAACAACGTCTTCGGCTTTAATTCCGTAATCAGACGCGCGATTAACGATACGCTTGGCGACCTCAAAACGCTCATCCGGATCTTCTGAAATTCCCGTATCATCATTAGAGATGGCAACAACGGCGCAGTCATATTTGGCGACCAAAGGCAAAACACGTTCCATAACCTCTTCCTCGGCCGTCGTAGAGTTTACCAATGGGCGGCCTTTATAGGCCTTAATGCCGCTCTCTAAGGCTTCGATAATTGAACTATCAATGCATAAAGGCGCGTCTGTTAGGCTTTGTATTAGAGGCACAACCTCGCTCATAATGAGCGGCTCGTCCGCTAACGGGACGCCTACATTTACATCCAAAATTTGCGCACCTGCTTCAACTTGCGCCAAAGCTTCCTTTTTGACACGCCAGTAATTTTTTTCTTTTAATTCCTTAGAAAAAAGCTTTCGGCCTGTTGGGTTAATTCTCTCACCAATCATTGCGAATGGTTGATCGAATCCGATGACAACTTCTTTTGTTGCAGATGCGAGAACAGTACGTGCCATAAAATTATCTCTATGTTATTGGTTGGATTTCGGCGAAGGATCTTTCAGGAGCCCAAGGCTTACGCCCCCCTAAAACACCGGATCGCTTTACAACATCACCGACCCACTTTTCTTGGCGATAAGCCATAACATGGACGCCAGCGATGCCGTCAATTTCTTTGACTTGCTGCATGATCTCAGCACAAATTTTTCGTCCCTCAAGCTTTGGTTTATCAGCCTGTTCCTGTCGGCGAATAATCTCATCTGGGATATAGACACCCGGTACATTTTCACGCATCCAACGGGCTGTCTTGGCAGATGACAACACGCCCACGCCGACAATGATGAAAGCTTTTTCGGTCAGACCTAAATCTCTGGCTTTTTGCATAAAATCTTCGAGTATTTTTACATCAAAACAATATTGGCTCTGAATAAATTCAGCACCAGACTCAATTTTTTTAGCAAGTTGATCTGCTCGATTGCCTATTGGCGGAACAAAGGGATTAATCGAAGACCCTATGAGAAGACGTGGCTCCAAATCCAATTTGCGACCTGATAAAAACTGGCTTTTATCACGCATAGTCCGGATAGTTTTTGCCAAAGAAATCGAATCCAAATCAAAGACAGGCTTTGCTTCAGGATGGTCTCCTGCACTTACATCATCACCCGACAAACATAATACGTTGCAAACGCCTAAAGCCGCCGCCCCTAATGTATCACCCTGGATAGAAATCCGGTTTCGATCACGACATGAAACTTGCAAGATTGGCGAATAACCAGCTCTTGTTAAAATGGCGCAAACGGCAAGGCTGGACATATGGCAATTCGCACCAGACCCATCAGTTGCATTAATAGCATCAACATAACCGTCAAATAATGCCGCCCTCCGCAACACTTCGGTCGGGTCCGCTGAGTCCGGCGGAGCAATCTCGGTCGTGACTGCAAACTGCCCGGCCCTTAATACCTGTTCAAACCGCCCATGGGATACGTGGCCTTCAAGACGCGGCAATGGATCTCCGGGATTGGTCCCGAGCCTTTCGGGATTTTGCATTGTCTCAATGTTGATCACGAACTTTTTCCTCGATCTCACCACGAGCTATACGAAGCCAAGTGGATTTCCCTTTGTCTCGGTTATCAACCGCAAACTCTATATCCTTTATCGCTTCTCCATACTTCATTCGAGACGCCCCATCCCAAGCTTTGACCCAAACACATTTCATATCTGGTTTTACTTCGCATGTACCGTCAGCCCGAACCCCGCCACAAGGTCCATTACGGATGGTCTTTGGGCAATTCATCGGACAACTCATTCCAGTTTTAGAGAGCGCGCAATTTCCGCACATCTTACAATCAAATAAGACGCCCTTAAGACCGGCCTCCATCGCAGTAATTGGCTTGTCTAACTTTTTCCCAAATATCTTGTTTATACCTTTTAAGGCGAGCAATATCACCGGATTGACGGCGCGGTATAATCCTTCAAAAAACCTTGAATGTTTAACCGCGAATAGCCGTATTTTATACATTAGAGCTCACGATAGGAATGTTACTTTCGCCGAAGAGCGACATGGCAACGGCAAGTGCGCCATATCCCACATGCCGGTTTTCGTAAGACAGCCCAAGACGAAGCGCTGCCTCTTTAGATTTAGCTATCAGTGAGCTGTCCTTAGTCTGAGAAATATAGACGAGCTTCTTATAATTTTTGAAATATATTTTTATCCATTCAGGATGACGGTCCAGGCCCATGCCTTTCATGATAATTGTGTCAAACTGACGAACCAGATAGTCAGTCAAAAAGAATGTCCCTATTTCCTCTTCCACCATCTCATCAAACCGGTTCAGACCTGAATAAAACGCATAACAATGAGCGCCTGGTAGACGAGTTACGTTTGGATAAGACGAAATTAACTTATCAATTTGACCACCCGTACCGCAGTCACCATATCCAATCAAAACACGCTCATAAAGTTGAGCTTTATCCCTCAACACCGCCTCAAGGCCCGGCACAATTTTTTCAGGATGATTGTGAAACCCGGCTGGTAAGCAGACCAGTTCCACAAATGTGTCAAGCTGAGTGGTTAGGACTGTGATTTCTTTTGCGAGAGCCCCGCAAGCTATCACAAGGGTATTTGATTTACCTAAGGTCACGACTTATCTGTTTTTTCCCATGATTGCCTTTGCAAGCTCCGAACTCATGGCGGCATCGCGGCCATATGTGTGAGCGT
>CAZPLJ010000073.1:0-9626 GCA_964587545.1 uncultured Caulobacterales bacterium
GCTTTGGTGATCTAGGATTATTTTGTGTGGGTTTTGAATGATAACAATGACTAACGCCAATCTTTACTTCGGATCAGGCAATTTCTAATGTCCCCTTTGGAGCAATGCGAACGTTAGAAAATCATCTTTCTCAGAAGACTTTTTCACTCGTCTCTACTAAAATAAATTCATGTATAACTTACCAGTTTTTGAAAGCGATTTTTTGAGTGAACTTATGTAGTCTTTTTCGAAAGTGCGCAAATCAGTCAAGTACGATGCCGCAAACCTAAGCTTTAATAAGGTTATTGATAATTCAGGCGCGAAGCAGTTAGAAAAGATTGAATTGTCCATTCGGTCTTCCTTATCTCGGAATGGTATAAGTATCCGATTCTAGGTCCTGACCGCGCGCTAAGGCATCATTAATATCCTCAATTGCCTGAATAAGAAGTGGGCCCGGTGAGTCTGTGTCCAAATTCCACCAAAAGTTAGTGCCTGTTGTAAAAGGGCGTTACGACATTATTGTTAGATGCTGATCCTGGTCCGGATACATTAAGTACGTCTGTTTGAAATCCTGTTTGGTCTAAAATTTCTTGCTGAAAGACTTCCCGTCCAAGAGGAACACTTGTGTCCCCATCACGACGAAAAAAGTGCTCATCTGCATTAGATTGTCCCGCAAAAGCGAATACGTCGAAATCTTCTTCCATTTTTAGTCTCCTGAAAGCTTGTTTGGCTTTCAACTTGCAAAATCGTGCCATTTAGGATTACTAAATCGTTAAATAACATCCTTCATATTCCGTTCACTAATGACGCGATCGAAGTTAGCCTTATAGGCACAGGCTATATTTCGACTTATATGTGTAAATGTGATATATATTTACTTGCCCGCTCTTTAGCGAAGCTGTTAATAAATCGGACATGCAATTATTGTTGAAAATAGGGGCGATATTCGCTCTTTTGATAGCTTTAACCGCGTGCGCGACAACGCCGACTCCTGCGTTTAATCACCTCGACCCGCAAGCCAGACCTATAATTAAGAAGGTCGACAGTGTCCTTATCGCTACCCAGTCTAAGGTTGGGGCGGATATTAATACGTCCAAAATTTCACGATATATTCAAGGGCATCCCGCGCCTATTTTGCTAGATATCGGTATCAATAGTGTTCGTTCCATAGAGGCCAATAAGCTGGCCAAGCCAATGCGCGGGAAACTATCCGAATATGATCTCGCTGAACAATATCGATTTCAACTAAAAGAGTCATTAGTTCAGAGCGATTTGGAAGGCGCTGGTAGCGTCAAGCTTTTACGCGATCAGAAGCCTTTATGGGGGTATGTCGTGGGTTCAGATGCCGATGCAGTTATGTTTGTTACCGTAGATTATTCGTTTTCGCCAGAATTTGACAGGTTAAACATGAGGAGCGGGGCGATTATGGTTCCCGTTAATCCCGCCTTGTCACCGTTCAAAGAAGTACCTGATACCGATAACGTTCTTGAGAGCACGGACAATATATATCGTAATCAGTTTGGTGTTTCTCTACCTATTGATATGCCTGGCACGAAGGCAGAAAACGCCGCGAAATGGGCTGAAGTTTCTAAAGAGAGATTTGAAGAAATTTTGAATGCTATGGCTTTACGTCTAGCTGATGCGTTTTCTGAGGATTTGGGAAATGACTCTATAGAAATCGTAAAATTGCCGGAGACCTTAAAGGAGCTGAAGTTAGACGATGTATCGAAAACTGATAGCGAGTCTGTGGACCCAAATTTGGTAGCGTATGAAAAGATTAAGTCCTATGCTAGACAGCAATGTAGGAGCGCCGAACAAATCAAACGAATAAAAACCTTTCGAAGTGAATGTATCGAACGTTTCCTGAACTCTTATTTTGAGGATTTTGATAAGCCTGAATTAGAAAAAATTCACGACCAGCAGAGTTAATTTTACACGTAAGTTAGACTATTCAAATCAAAAAAAATAAAAGGCTAATGACGTAAAGCCTCAAGATGAATGAAGGTGAAACGGAGTCCCAAGTTGGGCGAATGCTGATTTTTATTCTATTTTATTGCTCCATTCGTGGTTTTTTGGACTGTTTAGGGCTTTATCCAGGTGTCCAACTAGTCATTAAGCTCATATCCTCGACGGATTTGTCAAAGATATATTGTCACCGCGGTGAGGTAAAATAATACCGTATGCTTAAGTTATTGTTTTTTAACATAAAAACAATATAGCATGCTAAATTATGCTGTTGACCTGAGTATCCGCTCCCCATATAAGCCCGCTTCAATGATCAGAAATGGTCTATTAGAGGTAATTATGAAAACGACAAAATTTTTAAAGACGGCAGACGTCGACAAGAAATGGATTGTTGTGGACGCGGAAAATGCTGTCGTAGGGCGGCTCGCTAGTTTTGTAGCTATGCGTTTGCGCGGTAAACATCTTCCGACTTACACCCCCCATATTGATTGCGGAGACAATGTTATAGTCATCAATGCTGATAAGGTGGCTTTATCCGGCAATAAGCTACAAGATAAAGTTTATTATCGTCACACAGGTCATCCGGGTGGCTTGAAAGAAACAACGGCCGGTAAAATTTTAAATGGACGTTTCCCCGACCGCGTGGTCCGCAAGGCTGTGCAGCGCATGCTTCCCAAAGAAAGCCCGCTAGCTCGTAAACAGCTGTCTAATCTGCGAGTTTATGCTGGACCGGATCATCCTCATGAAGCGCAGGGACCGGAAGTCGTCGATTTCAAAGCAATGAATAGCAAGAATGTGAGAGTGAATTAAGATGGCTGATACAAATACACTCGAAGACCTAAAAAATGTCATGGAAGGTAAGGGAGCTGCGCCTGCTAGCGATGACGCCGCTGCTGCTGTCGATACGGCGGTATTACCTGAGCCCAAAATTGACCAGCTTGGACGTTCATATGCGACGGGTAAACGTAAAAACTCGATTGCTCGCGTATGGGTAAAGCCAGGTAATGGTAAAATCACAATCAATGGCCGTGATCAGGAAACATATTTCGCAAGACCTGTTCTGCGTCTAATTCTACGTCAGCCTTTTGAAGTGGCTGATCGTCTAAACGGTTATGATGTTGTGGCAACTGTCAAAGGTGGCGGCCTATCCGGTCAGGCTGGGGCCGTTAAGCACGGTATTTCTAAAGCGCTTACATATTATGAGCCCGCGCTTCGCAAGCCTTTAAAGGCTGCCGGGTTCTTGACCCGAGATAGTCGTGTTGTTGAACGTAAGAAATACGGTAAGGCGAAAGCCCGTAAGAGCTTCCAGTTCTCGAAACGTTAAGCAAACAAAAAGCTTTATCGCTTTATTTTGTAAGCGCTTCGGGAAACCGGAGCGCTTTTTTCATGGGAATGATCATGTCTGATACAAAAAATGTCGTAATATTAGGGGCGTCCGGATATACGGGGGCCGAAGCTATTCGCTTGATAGCGGGGCATCCGCGCCTAAATATCAAAGCTGTGACCGGATATAGTCGGGCGGGGCAGTCGGTTGCTGATACTTACCCCAATTTTGGTCCATTGGGATTACCTGATATCGTCAAATGGGAAGACGTGAATTGGGATAATATTGATGTCGCTTTTGCTTGCCTGCCACATGGGGCAAGCCAAGATACGATCGCCCAAGTGATCGATAAAGTTGAGACAGTCATTGATCTGTCCGCTGATTTTCGTCTTAAGGATCCGGCTTTATATGAGGCAACCTATGGGCGGACACATGATCACAAGGCGTTATTGTCTACGGTTGTCTATGGATTGAGTGAATATGCCAAAGACGCTCTTGGAAATGCAAAGCTAGTGGCCTGTCCGGGCTGCTATCCTACATGTTCACTGCTATCTTTGTTGCCGGCTATCGAAAATGATCTCATTGAAGCGGACACTATCATCATTGATGCAAAATCCGGCGTGACAGGGGCAGGCCGTAAAGAAAAGACAAGCTTGCTTTATTCCGAATTATCCGACGGCGCACATGCTTACGGGATTGGTAATCACCGTCACGCGCCAGAAATAGATCAAATGATATCTCAATTTACGGATAAGGCGGGACCGGTTACATTTACACCTCATCTCATTCCAATGAACAGAGGTATGATTGCGACCTGCTATGTGATGTTGAAATCTGGTAATGATATCAAAGATTTAAGAGGTGTTTATGAAGCACGATATGCGGATGAGCCTTTTATACATGTTGAGAAAGAAGGCGTTGCTCCGCAAACGCGTCATGTTAGAGGTAGCAATCATTGTCGCATAGGGATTTTCGCGGACCGAGTTCCGGGGCGGGTGGTTATTGTTTCGGTCCTTGATAACCTCACGAAAGGATCTTCCGGACAGGCTTTGCAGAACTATAACCTCACCCAAGGATGGGATGAAACGCTAGGTCTTTTGGGCTCGGCTTTATTTCCATAGTTTTTTCATGATTCATGCCTTGAAATTGACGTTATAGGGCCCGATACAGAGCTATGGAGTCGTATATGAGAATATCAAAACACTTGTTGCTGGCACTCACGTTAAGTGTGACGCTATCAGCGTGCGCGACATATGAACTTCCCGAAAATTTGGATTTCATCAAACTGCCTGAATTTCGTGAGGCTGTTGCAGAGTTAGAAGATTATCCTGATGTGGCTAATGCCCCGCCAGCACCGTCTGGTGTTCGTAGCGATGCTCGATGGGATAAGGATGCTCGTGCCCTTATACAATTAAGGGATAACTTCAATGCTCCGATTTCAAGTGATCAAGGATTCACTGATAGTGAAATTGAAAGGCTAAAGGCCCAAGTAAGAGCCTATAAGCTCGATGATCCGCCCGGAAATTGATATGACGCGACGCGAAGAATTTTACCGAATAAAGCGGCTGCCACCCTATGTTTTTGCGGAAGTTAATAAACTCAAGGCAAAGCTACGGAGTGAAGGCGCTGATATCATCGATTTTGGGTTCGGTAATCCGGACCTGCCAACACCGCAGCATGTTATTGATAAGCTTGTTGAAACCGTTCAAAAGCCGCGGACGACGGGTTATTCTGTCTCGCGCGGGATCACAGGTCTAAGACAAGCCTGTGCACGTTATTATAAACGTCGGTTTGATGTTGATCTCAATCCAGAAGATGAAATCATCGCGACGATTGGGTCAAAAGAGGGGTTTGCTAATCTCGCTCAAGCCATTACCGCCCCGGGAGACGTAATTTATGCGCCCGATCCATCCTACCCACTTCATGCGTATGGATTTATCATCGCTGGCGCAAAGATTCATGCGATCCCAGCGATTACAGCGGATGAGTATTTGGAGGGTGTCAAAAAATCTCTGGAAGACGCCGATAAACCCCCTATGGCGATTGTTGTTTGTTTCCCGTCTAATCCGACTGGGCATGTTGCCGACCTCAGTTTTTATGAGGAAATTGTCCGGCTTGCAAAAAAACATGATGTAATTGTCCTGTCAGATCTCGCTTATTCTGAAATTTACTTTACGGATCCGCCGCCTTCTATTTTCCAAGTCGAAGGTGCTAAAGACATCGCGGTAGAAACTATATCGCTTTCTAAAACCTATTCTATGGCTGGCTGGCGCATGGGCTTTGCCGTTGGCGCTAAACATCTGATTGCGGCGCTTGCACGTGTTAAATCATATCTGGATTATGGAGCTTTCACGCCTATACAGGTGGCGGCCTGTGCGGCGCTTGATGGACCACAAGATTGCGTCGATCATGCGCGCGAGACCTATCTGTATCGACGGGATGTTTTAGTGGAGGCATTTGCACGTGCAGGCTGGGATATCCCGGCACCTGATGCGTCAATGTTCGTCTGGGCTCCGTTACCGGAGAATTACAAACATCTTGGATCACTGGAATTCTCGAAACAAATCATGCAAGAAGCGCATGTTGCTGTGTCACCAGGAGTCGGTTTTGGGGAGAATGGCGAAGGCTATGTTCGTATCGCACTTGTAGAAAATGATCAACGAATTCGGCAAGCTGCGCGCAATATTAAGCAATATTTGGCACGCCAGCAAAATCATGCGGCTGAATAGAGAATTTATTATGCTTTTTTTACTAATAGGGTGTAGTGGTTCGCAAAGATTCTAAGGGACGAACATGAGCGGAAAAATCGGATTTAACGCGGCTTTGGCGCTAGAGGCTGCATTAGTTACTGAAAAAGCGGCGATCGCGGCCTCAACATTGGTTGGCAAGGGCGATGAAAAGGCGGCTGATCAAGCGGCTGTGGATGCTATGCGTACAGCCTTGAATGGTCTCGATATACAAGGTCGTATCGTGATCGGTGAGGGTGAGCGCGACGAAGCGCCAATGTTATATATTGGGGAAGAAGTTGGTAAAGGCAAAGGTCCGGAGATTGACATAGCACTTGATCCACTTGAAGGTACAACATTGACCGCTAAGGCTATGCCAAACGCTCTTGCCGTAATGGCATTTGCGCCGAAGGGCGGTCTATTATTCGCGCCTGATGTTTACATGGATAAAATAGCGATTGGTCCGGGCTTTAAATCCGGCTTGGTGGATTTAGATAAGTCTCCCGCAGACAATGTAAAAGCCCTAGCCAAAGCCAAAGGGGTTAAACCACAGGATATTACGGTGTGTGTCCTCGACAGAAGCCGCCACAGTAATATTATTGACGAATTGCGGGCGTTAAAGGCTCGCATTTTACTCATTACAGACGGTGATGTTCAGGGTGTGATAGCGACAACCGATCCTGCGACCACGGTAGATATGTATATCGGTCAGGGCGGGGCACCTGAGGGTGTGCTTGCGGCAGCGGCATTGCGATGTGTTGGCGGTCAGATGCAAGGACGTTTGCATTTTAGAAACGACGATGAAGTTAAGCGCGCACGTCGTGTTGGAGTCGATGATTTAGACAAGAAATATGATCTTGAAGGTTTGGCATCCGGTCCGACGATATTCTCAGCGACAGGTGTTACGCAAGGAAGCCTTTTGGATGGTGTTCGGATAACCGGCGGTCGAGTTCATACCCATACACTTGTCATGAATTCTATTGATAATACCGTCCAAAGATTGCGCTCAGACCGTCCTGTTTAAGTCTATGGCGAGGTCAATTTGACGGAGCCAGTTCTTAATATCTCACAATCAGTCAGCTTGCAGGCGTGGAAGTTTCGTTGCGATGATGAAGCTCAAATAGATGCCCTCGTACAGCAAGCGGGTCTTGATCAATTAACCGCCCGACTTTTAGCGGGTCGTAATATTGATCCAGACGGAGTTGACAGATTTTTGACGCCGAAATTACGGGATCAAATGCCTGATCCATCTTCGCTGGAAGATATGGACAAGGCAGCGTCGCTGATTTTAGATGCCGTACAGGCACGCAAAAAAATCACTGTTTTTGCTGACTATGATGTGGACGGCGGAACATCAGCGGCCCAACTTATCAGGTGGGGACGGGCGCTTGGGGCCGAGTTTGGTCTTTATGTGCCGGATCGTATCAAAGAAGGATATGGCCCATCAGTTGAGGCTTTTAAAACCCTCAAAGCTAATGGCACTGATCTCGTTATTACGGTTGATTGCGGCGCGGCGGCGCATGCGCCTTTGCATGAGGCTGTAGATTTAGACCTGCCGATCATCGTTGTGGATCATCATCTTATGGAAGGGGATATGCCTCCTAGCGCGGCTCTTGTAAATCCGAACCGGCCTGATGATGAATCAGAGTTAGGGCATCTGGCTGCGGCAGGCGTCACATTTTTATTAGTCGCTGCCCTTAACCGAGAAGCCCGACGTCGTGGATTAGAAACAGCTGTTAACCCCATGGATTTATTAGGATTAACAGCTTTAGGTACGATTTGTGATGTTATGCCTCTAACAGGGCTTAACCGCGTCTTTGCTGCGCAAGGCCTTAAAATGCTCTCCAAGGGTAATATAGTTGGCTTATCGGCCTTGGCGGATACGGCAGAAATTAAGCCGCCTTACACGACCTATCATGCCGGTTTCATTTTAGGTCCTCGGATCAATGCAGGTGGGCGTATAGGGCGCGCGGATATGGGGGCTGAGTTATTATCAACCGAGAATAGTCAGCTCGCCTACGGGCATGCTGCTGAGCTTGACCGTGTCAATCAAGAGCGAAAACTCATGCAGGATGATATTCTACGCGAAGCCATGACACAGGTCGCCTCAGATCATGATGAAGAGGGGCTTATCATCGCCTCGATGGAGGGATGGCACCCGGGTGTTATCGGCATTGTCGCGGGGCGTCTCAAAGATAGGTTTAATCGCCCATCTATCGTAATAGCCATTGATGATGAGGGCATTGGTAAGGGCTCGGGGCGATCAATCAAAGGGGTTGATTTGGGCGGCGCGATTGTTGCGGCAAAAAAAGAAGGTTTGCTTGAAGCGGGCGGAGGACACGCAATGGCGGCGGGGCTCACCGTTCAGGCTGATAGGGTTTCTGAACTTTGGGAGTTTCTAAATGAGAGTTTACAAGCTGATATCACAGCGGCCCGCGCAAATTTAGGCTTACGGGTTGATAGTTTGCTTTCACCGTCGGCGGTCTCGCAAGGCTTGATGGAAACTATTAATAAGGTAGGACCTTTTGGCGCTGGAAATCCTGCGCCTGTATTTGTATTTCCAGATTTACGTATAAACTACGCTCAGAGATTGCGAGGCGGCCATGTGAGGTGTAGCTTCACCGATAGTAGCGGCGCACGGGTCAACGGAATTTGTTTTGGTGCCGATGAAAATGGATTATCGGATATTTTGCTTTCCTCTACTAACCCTGTTTTGCATGTCGCGGGACGCCTGAAGCAGGATCGTTGGCAGGGACGCAATCAAATTACGTTAAATGTTGTTGACCTTGCGCTGTCAGAACCGCATTTTTCCTAAAAAAGCCTCTTGCAAGCTATAGAGAGGATATATATATCGCCCTCACGTTACGCGGTCCCTTCGTCTATCGGTTAGGACGCCAGGTTTTCAACCTGGAAAGAGGGGTTCGATTCCCCTAGGGACTGCCAACGTTTCTTAGCTACATGCCGCTGCCAACGTTTTTCTTGTCATTAGTCCTTGGCAGCATGAACGCATCATTCTAGAGATGCTTCATGAAACGCATTATAACCATAGCATTATCCCTAATATTCATTAGTTGCAAAGCGCAAGCACAGGATGTTCCGCCACCATTGGATCTTGGTCCAAAGGAAGCTCTAAAAATTATCGGCGGCGATAATAATCATGAATTTCAGGTGGAAATTGCTGATTCGCCTCAAGAACAAGCCAGAGGCTTAATGTTCCGGGAGCAGATGGATGACAATGTGGGGATGCTGTTTGAATTCCCTGCGCCCAAAATTGCTAGCATATGGATGCAAAACACGCCGCTTCCGCTTGATATTCTATTTGTAAGGGAAAATGGGCAGATTATGAAAATCGTTCATGGTGCTAAGCCTCATTCCAAAAGAAGCATGTCATCAGAAGGCATTGTGGCCGCCGTATTAGAGCTCAATGCTGGTATAACCTATCAATTAGGTATTCAGCCCGGTCACATAGTGCATCATGAATTTTTTGGAAATGTAGAAACCAAAAACTAAGACTTGCGATTTATGAAAGTATGTATAAAAGACGCCATCTCGTCGGGGAGTAGCGCAGCCTGGTAGCGCATCTGTTTTGGGAACAGAGGGTCGCTGGTTCGAATCCAGTCTCCCCGACCACT
>CAZPLJ010000074.1:0-7216 GCA_964587545.1 uncultured Caulobacterales bacterium
GGAGACTAATTTTTCCGATGAGTATGGTGGCTTCAGCCATTTATTCCTGAATGAGGGAGGAAACTGGTGGACGACGCGAAAGACGTTTTAATATTCGCGCCTAGTCTTGACGCTCGCCCATCACAGGCTTATAGAGCGCGCTCATTTGCGGGTGGACCCATCAATGCGATCCCGTGAAAGCAAAAGGACAAGATGATGAAAAAAGAAGGTCATCCCGATTATCACATGATTACCGTTCAAATGGTGGACGGATCAACTTATCAGACCCGTTCGACTTACGGAAAAGAAGGCGACACGCTGGTTCTTGATATTGACAGCAAAACTCATCCAGCATGGACAGGCGGCGAAGCGCGTATTAGCGAAAAAGGCCGTATCTCCAAATTTAAGGATAAGTTTAAGGGCTTCGGCGCTTAAACTAAGCCACCCTCTATTTTGGATCGTTGGCCTCTTCCATAACCCGGAAGGGGAGGAATATCACCGATTGTAATAACCCTTGCAGTGAGGCAGCCCCGCTCTCGCGACTTTCGTCGGCTTCAGCCGCCAGTAAAGTGTCGCGCGAGAGCTGTTGGTTCTGGATCATTCTGAGTAATGTTGGCGAGGAAGCAAAAGCGTCGTGATTGTCACGGTACTGGCTATCGTCAAAATCCGACATATCAACCACGAAGAGCCCAAGGGCTCTTAAGGCCGTAATATCTTCGCCTTCACCCACTCGGGGATGACCGCCGCGCAAGAGCTGTGAGAGCTGTAGCGCGCGGTCCTTATCTGAGACGAAGACCATAGCCGGATCAGGCAAGGGTCTGACATCCCGGATTTGGTCTTTAAAAAAGTCCTGATCAATATCGGGTGCCGCCAGCATAAGTGGGCTTATCTTTTTCAAGATATGATCTTCGCCTTTCAAACTGAGGGTGCGCAAGGCTTCCATCGTCAGGTTTACACCCATGCTGTGGGCCATGATACTGATGCGGCTAGCGTTAGATTTTGAAAGTAAAGTCAGAAGCTCGGCAAACTCGTCGCGGGCCAAAAGTGTGCTTTCTTTGTCATAAAGATATTTTGTTGTCTCGCCGGCAGAGGGCCAGGAAAAAAATAGTGAAATGCCTTCGCTTTCAAAATCATGTGCGATTTGGGCGTGACGAAATAGGCCATGTCCAAAAGGAATGCGAAATCCGTGCGTGTAGATGAATACAACTTTTTCTTCACCAGCCGGTAGGGTGTCTAAGGCTTGATTGATCTCGACTAGAAAGGTCTCGTCGCCATTAATGTCACGATACCCCGCCATGGCATAATGTTTTTCCGGTTTGACGCTTTTCTTGGGATAACTAACGAACCCGCTGTGGACGCCGTCAGGGATCCAGATGTCGGTCTTGCCGTAATGGACCTTTATATCGCGATCCCCTGTGAAACGAATACGCTGATCCGGTGAGGGTAGGCGATTGGTGGCAAAAAATACGGGTTCCATGCTGCCACTAAGCCCTGTCGTGTCCGTGAGGGTCGTGTTGGCAGGCGTTATGGCGCAGGCTCCAAGCAGGAGGGAAAACGAGGACAGGGCTGTCAAAAAATACCGCATATCAATAAATATAGGCTTTGAAGTAAATTAAGACATAAAAAAACCCGCAATAGCAGCGGGTTTCATAAAAAATGTCACATAATTTACGCAGCTTCAGCCTGTTTTTTAACAATAGCCTTTTTGATCGTTTTGGCTTTGTCGGTCAGCTTGGCGTTTTTTGTACCCATTAAGAAGCCGTCAAGACCTCCTTTAAAATCCACCGTGCGTAGAGTTTTGGCAGCAACGCGCATTTTAAACTTTTGACCCAATGTATCAGACGCCAATGTCACATTACAAAGATTGACCTCAAAACGGCGTTTTGTCTTCACATTAGAGTGGGACACATTATGACCGCTCATAGGGCCAGTATTTAAAAGATCACAACGACGGGACATGATAAACCTATATAAAAAGCCCGCGTCTCGCGCGGGTTGAATTCAGTGCAGGCGACATAAAGCGAGAGTCGAAAGCCGTCAAGCAAAAACAGCGAGCAAACTTTTCACTTCAAGCTTTAAAAATTACGCTCAAACGGCTCAATGTATTGGATATAGTCTTGATCATCTGCAACAAGCTCAAATCCTACCATGTCCGATTCTGTAGGTTTCAAACGGTTTCGGGCCTTTTGGATAAGAACCCCTGACATGATTTTTGCCGCGGTGACCAAGCTTTTGTCACCTTTTTTCTTGGGATCAAAACCCATCTTTCGCAACATCGCATTTGTGGCGGTTTCAGCGTTTAAACGCATACATTCTGCCGTTGAATATTCGGTTGTCACGGACACACAAAAGCTCTCATTTTCCACACGGTGGGGCGCATTGAGCGGCCAGGTTATAGCTTCGCCTTCGCCAAGCAATATACTGACGGCATCTCTGTCATAGTCGGAGGTATAGGGCAGATCATCAATATTTTGATATTTCAATATCTTTTCATATTCTATTTCCGGCAACATTTTCTCATTTTTGGGATAAACATAAACGCGTTTCTTGCCGCGAATATGCCAAAGCACAGTTTCCGTCTTATCACAATGATAGGGTGTTTGAGACGTTGAGGCCGTTATCAGCAGACCGCCCTTGGCATTCACGGGTTTCACACCCGTATATTTGGAAAAGGAAGCATACATGTCTTTTAACAGATTAGAATATACAGGATTAATTTTCATGACCTGTCGCAAATTAATATGAACGTCGCCGACCTTGGCGGCTTCAAATATGGTCAATGCATCAACGCCGCGAAAATCACCCGTGATTAATTTGACCGGACGGTTATCGTTTTCAAGACTTTTTAACGTTGTCACATCGATTAAGTGATCCGGATGTTTATCGATCAACCGAATTAGCGCGTCATCGGAAAATAGACCTGTTTCAGCCATTTTATGATTAAAACGTTTTACTCCCAGAGGGATTTCACGACCATGTGGGTCTAGCCAGGATGAGATCATGCGAAGCTCCAAATTGTCCCAATTAAATACGACGAGAAAGTGAGTTGCAGAGTCCGTGCCATATGGGAATTTACCAAAATTTCATGAAAAAAGGCCTTTGCGTTCAGGAAAGAAACAGACCAAAACAGATATATAAGGGTGCAATAAAGGAGCCAATCATGAAGAAATTTTTGATAGCGACAACCGCAGTAATGTTGGCAGGTGGCGCGGCCATCGCGCAAGTTAACAATCTTCAGCCGCCGGTAAAATATGTCTCGGATTACGTCCCCAAAGCGGGCGAAACGGCCTTTGATTTCAAGCTTAAAGGCTATGTCTTTGGGATACGTATGATTAAGGCGCGCTTTAAAGGTCAATACGGAGCGGGTAATTATTCGGCCTATTCCGATATGAAAACATCCGGTCTGGCTGCACTTATTAAAAAGCAGCGCCTCTGGGCGACAACAGATGGGCGCTATGATCAAAGCGGTTACTATCCGCTGACACATACCCAGCAAAACCTCGATAAGAAAATGCGCCGTGTTGAGATGCGTTATGATTACGACGCCCAACATGTTAGCTGGGATATTAGGCCTCCCAACGGGTCTCGCGGTAAGCCCCCCGCGACAGTCGAGGAGGCGTTCACGGCTGACGATATCCCGTCCGCGCTCTTGAATATGCTGAGCCGAGGTCACGCGGTGGGCGGAAATTTGTGTGACGGAACAATTCGCGTCTTTGACAGCAAACAACATTACGGTCTTCGCATGGTGAAGGTTGGCACGGACCGGATTAAATTTGACGGTGAAAAACGCGATACGGTGCGCTGCCATGTCTTTTATGAGCCGATTAACGGTTTTGATCCCGAGGATCTTCCCAATGCAGAAGAAGCCAATACTCCGGTAAATGTCTATTTCTGGGAGCGGCCTGATCTTGGGATGTCGATCCCCGTGCGCTTTACCTATAAAATCAGCGTGATCAAAGCGGTCATCAAGCTTGATGAGATGTCTGTGGTCAAAGGCTAACATTTTAGCGCAAAATCCGAATACGCGGCCAAAAGCGCGGGGCGGATAATAATTCCGTCAATGCCCAGATGAGGGCGTCCGCGCGGTCGGGGCTTTTGGCGGATTTCACGTCTGCGCCAAGTTGACAAAGCTCATCTTCAAGCGCGGAGAAACGCGCCAGATGGGTGACCCGACCCTGTTCATAGAAATGCGCAATCGGTGCGGCGCGCTCGGATTTGCTTTTCGCGGCGCGCACGGTTTTGATCGGCATGTCATGCCCTAAGGCTTCGCGTAGGATGGATTTGACCATATTGCCGCCTTGGTTGATCTCGGCGATGATCAGGTCTGCCTTGTAAAATTCCGCCAGCCATTTGACCTGAGCGGCCCATTTATCCGGCGAGACGCCTTGAACCGTGCCGTCATGAATGAGGACGGCTTTATCGGACCCGCGCGGCCGACCCGCCACAATAATCCCGCAAGCATCGGAATTTTTATGTGCGCTGGCGGGGGGATCAATCGCAATGACGACCTTTTCATACTCTTGGCGGCTGGCCGGGGTGTAAGCGTGAGGTTTGGCGCAGGCGGCCTCGATCATGTCGCGGCTCCATAAGGCGCCGGGGAGGCTCTCGATCAGCTCGCCGTCCATTTCTTGGCGACCCAAACGCGTGCCCGCGTAAACATCCTCTAAGGCCTCGATAAAGCCGGGGGCGAGATTGTCGATATTATCCCGGCTTTTCATGCGGGTGATATGGTTGCGCGGGGTCGTCATAAGGGCTTTGAGCGCGGAAATAGGGCGGGGCGTGGTGGTGATAGTCAGGCGAGGGTGGTCATCCGGCATTTTCAGGCGCAAAGCCAGCCGCAGGTTTGACAGCGTCGCGTCCGGATATTCCCAAGCGCAAAACTCATCCGCCCAGCCTGTGTCAAATTGCGGACCTCTCAAGCCGTCGGGATCTTGAGCGGAGAAGATTTGCGCCACCGCCCCGTTTGGCCATTCAAGCCGACGTCGCGAAGGGTAAAAAGTCGGGCGTTCATCAGATGGGCCAATGTTTAAAAGCCCGCTTTCGCCTTCGACCATAACGGACCGCGCGTCATGATAGGTCGGCGCGACAAGGGCGATGCGCCTCGCGCCTTGGCGGACACGTTCCAAGACCCATTCCGCGCCCGCGCGGGTTTTGCCGGAACCCCTCCCGCCCAGCAGTAACCAGATCAGCCAGCTCTCATCCTGGGGCGGGAGCTGATCGGAACGCGCCCGCCATAGCCAGAAATGCTCAAACAGGGTGATGAATTCTTCGCTGACGAGCAGGAGAATGTTTTTTAATATACCGGATTTTAGAGCCATGAAGCGCCGCCCTAATTTGCGGAGCAATTGCCTCGGTTTGGCCCCTTCCGGGCGCAAGGTTTTGAGCACTCTATCCGCCATGAGACGCCTCCATAATTGGAGGTGTTAGCGTCCTCAAAAAAACCCGCTCATGCCGTTGAAAAACGGCATCCATCTCCGGGTGTTGACGTGGGTTAAACGGTAGAAGATGGATTCCGGCTTTCGCCGGAATGAGCGGAGTGTTTCTTATACTATCCATTACGCGCCTCCCGCTCCTCGGCCTCAATCACGGCGGCGAGCTTGTCGGGATCATAGTCATCTACAGAGAGGGTGTTGGCGATACCGCACAGCTCAGAGATTAGGCGTTGCCGTCGTCGATCAAGCTCCTTTTCATTAGGATTATTCTTATCCGCCTCTCTCATCGCGATCAGTTCCCGGTCGATTTTCAGATTATGCGACAGGTCCTCGCGCAAGGATTTGGACAGCGTGTTAATCGAGCTTGAGAGTTTATAATGCTTATCAATATCATCCGGTGTAAGCGCGGCAGTGAGCGCATAAAGCGCTTCTATTTGGGCCTGTTTAGGCGCGGTATTAATGCGTTTGGCCTCAAGCCAATGTTTCGGGTTTTTGCTTTTTTTAGATTTGCTTTGGCGGCGTTTGACTTTCTTCATGTTTATCTCCGTGACTTAAATGGAGACAATGATAAGGGTGAAGTCAGGGGTTGGGATTATTTTGGTAAATAGGTTCTGCCTTGAATTTTTACGGACACGCCCAATATATATGTGACGGGAGGACAGACGATGAAAACCTATACCTCAAAAATTGATCTCTGGCTGGTATGGGTGATCGTGATTTCCTTTCTGACACCCTTATTATTTGTACTGGCTGATCCGTCCGCCTTGTGGCCCACAGTGATCATCTGCGGGGGCTCACTGGCCTTCATAATCTGGTTGTTTTGGGCGACAAAATACCAGATCGATGACACGCAACTCATCGTGCGCGCTGGTATTTATAATATCCATATTGCCCGTGAATCTATCACATCAATCACGGCAAGCCGTAGTTTGCTGGCAAGTCCCGCTTTATCGCTGGATAGGCTCGAGGTCCGTTACGGTGAGGGGAGGTCGGTCCTAATTTCGCCCAAGGATAAATCGGGCTTCTTGTCCGATATAGGATTTC
The DNA here is from genome assembly GCA_964587545.1 of uncultured Caulobacterales bacterium. GTDB lineage: Bacteria > Pseudomonadota > Alphaproteobacteria > Caulobacterales > Maricaulaceae > JACOMS01. Next base: position 6,456 of record CAZPLJ010000074.1, read on the forward strand.
CTAAAACCGCTTAAGCAATCTTTCGAGATAATCGCGCTCTGACTGTTCGCGTTCCTGCTCTGAGGCGCGGCGACGTAGCTCTTCTAATATTTCGCGTGAGCGGGTCGCATTGTCTTTGGTGTCGATATCGGCCTGACTATTATCGTTATTTTGTCCGCCATTTTGTCGACCTAAAGGATCCGTGTTATCGCTATTCTCTGCTGTTTCGCCTTCGCCTTCACGACGGGCATTTTCAATTTGCTCGGCGAGGCTATTGCCTGTCTCACGCAGCGCATCGATCGCGCGGCCTTGCGCGTTACCTGCACCTTCAAGGTCACCGTCTTGCAAGAGCTGTCTGGCCTCTCCCATCGCGCGGCGTGCATTCCCCAAAGCCTCTTCGGCGCCTTCGATACCGCCACCACCGCGCGCGTCTTGGGTCTCGTCTCCGTCTTCGCCACCCGCGCCGTCTTCGCCCTCTTCGCCGTCACCTCCGGTCGCGTCCTCGCCCTCTTCATCACCCGACCCGCCGGCTTCTTCGCCGTTTTCCGCAAGGCCTTGCGCCAACGCGTCAAGCGCACGCTCAAGTGCAGCTTGTTGATCGGCCAACTCAGATGGCGTCAGGACAGTGCGACCTTGATTGCCGGCCCGACCCGACTGTTCTCCGCCGGCCTGCTCTCCGCCCGCTTGTTCACCGCCAGACTGTTCGCCGCCGGCCTGCTCTCCACCAGACTGCTTGCCGCCATCTTGGTTGCCCGCTTCTTGTCCACTTTGGTCACCGTCTT
>CAZPLJ010000074.1:7316-9603 GCA_964587545.1 uncultured Caulobacterales bacterium
CCGTCTTCTCCCTCTTGGCCCTCTTGATTTTCAGCCTGTTCGGTTTCGTCTTGAAGTTCACGTTGTTCGCCCAAGAGATCGGCCAGCTCTTCAAGCTGTTTGCGTTGCTCTTCAGACATTTCGCCTTCCATGGGGTCGCCCTCACCGCCTTCGCCGCCAGTTGTGAGTTGAATCTGCAGCCTTTCTAAAAGTTCCGCCAGTTGGGCCAGAGCTTTCCGCGCGCCTTCTGTATCGCCAATGCGGTTAGCTTCTTCAATGGCATCGAGAAGCTCCTGAATTTCATCGGCATTACGCCCGCCCCCGCCTCCGCCGCCGTCGGCTTCCGTGACTGTGGCATTACGCCTGAGTTCTTCCATATACCGGTCGACGGCCTCGTTATAGCGCTCAAATAAAGCATCAATTTCGCGTTGCGGGGCGCGTCTGGCAATCCCGTCATTGAGCGCGCGTTGGGCTTCGCGCATTTCTTCCAGCGCTGTCCCCAGCACGCCATATTCCGCCCGGACCGCGATCGACCACAAATCTTCGGGAATACCGGCTAGCCCGTCCAGATCGCGTGCATATCGCAATCGGCCATGAACATTTTTAAGTCCCATATAAACGGCCGGGTCTTCGAACAGGCCTTGCGGGAGATCGGTGACCGCATCAATCAGATCGGCGGCGCGGGCGAGATTTTCATGACCGCGCCCAAGGCGTTTATCCGTTTCCCATGTGTCAAACCAGGGTTGGCGTTGCCACGCTTTCAAAGAGGTAATTTCCGGTTCTGGCCCATAGGCCTCTTGTCCGGCGAGGACCAAATTGCGGTGCTCGATGATGGCCTTGGCTAGGGGCTCAACAAAGATTTTATCCGGAATAATGAAATAAACTTCCTGGGTTTGGTTGGATTGTTTGAGCCCGTCGACAGCGACCAAGCGCGCCGACACTTTTTGTCCGGCCCAACGATGTTTCGTCAAATCAAGGGCGGCCTCTTTAAACTCGGCCTTGCGTTGTGATGATGAAGATAGAGGAACGGAGACGGTATCAGATTGCGCGGCGATAGTCGGATCATCTGATAGCGGGGTCATGATAAGGAGCAGCTCTTCCACGCCGTAATCGTCCTCAAAGCTATAGGTGAAAGCCAGGCGGTCGCGCTTATCCGCGCGCGGATTAACATCAAAGGTAACTGTGGGTTTTTCATCGGGCAGGGCGTTGATCGTCCATTTTTTCTCAAGGGTTCCGACACGCCAGCGCGCGACAGATTTTTCATCAATAATGGTACGCGTTTCAAAGCTGCGCGGCCCGAGCTGTTCCAGCGGCAAATAGCGCGCGCGCTTAGGGGTCGAGATTTTGAGGCGCGTGGCATCGCGTGCCCCGGAGAGACGCGCGACCAGCTCTGATCCGGCTGGCACGTCGATTTTGGTTTTGTTTTTAAAATAAATCGGCGGACGTCCGGTGTAATCCGGCGGGTCAACCCAGGCTTCAAATTTCACATCGCTCGGCGAAATTCCCGCCTGCCATGCCGGAACAAGCGAGCGGCGCAAGCGCTCAAAATTATCGCCCGCGCCCACCATTAAGGCCAGCATCACGGCAAAGGGCAGGATGAAACGCAAATAGAGATTATCCATAGGCGCCAAAACGGCAATGCCCTTAGGGCGCTCTAAAGTGGCGGCTTTGTCACGGGCATTACGGTAATGCCGATCCCAAAGATTTTCGCTAAATACGGGCCTGTCTTCGAGCACGTCGAGCGGCCTATGCGCGACACCTGAATCGGTTTCAACGCGGCGGCGGGCCTCCGACTTTGTCGGGATCTTTTTTGTGCGGGCCGCCAATATCGCTTTGACCAGAAAATAAAACGAAACAAGCAGGGCTATCAATCGCCACGGATCACCGATACGTTCCCATACGCCCGCAAAGGCGGCAATCATGTAAAGCGCGATAATAGCGCTAGCGAGCGCAAAAACGGGCGCGTAACGCTCCCAGAAAAGCAGGGCGCGCGCCTGCAGCGTCAGGCGGCTTGTTTGCTTTATCAGCACATCATGTTTGGATGAACGGCTCATGTGATCTCTTTATAGCGCAGCCCGGCCAAGAAAAGTATTAAATTCACATAAGAATGTGAGAAACCTATTATGTCTTCCACATATTTGTTCAGAGTTGACCGGACCGTGCCATCTGTAAATTACTAACCCGCTTGATCGGCCTATGTCCAACTTAGACAGTGAATACTGGTGCCATTCTAACTGTCTCATCGTTCTTTCTCGTAGTGACTCGTCATTCCAGCTAACTCTGACCTGACGAGTGTCTTACTTGGGGC